>DASXGQ010000227.1:0-52070 GCA_036488995.1 Caulobacteraceae bacterium | reverse complement strand
TGCTGAAGGCGGCGTCGACGAACGGGCGCGGATAGGCCGAGCCGGGCTCGCCACCGCGGACATGGCGCTTGGCGCTGTCCAGCGCCGCTGCGTACATCCGCCGCTGGAGTTCGGCGGGAACATCCTGGGCGTCAGGCTCGGCAGCCGAGGCAGGCCAGCCCGCGAGGAGCAGGGCGCCGCCCGCCGTGCCTGAAATCATTTCTCGGCGCGAGGGCGTGGCGGGAGAGGGCGAGCGCATGGCGCTCAGCCTAGCAGTGGATTTGCGCCAGCAAACCGCAGCATCTCGGCGAGGTCGTTGATGTCATCAGCTTTATTTACCCGGGTGAAAATATCGATCAATATCATCCGGGTGAAAAGGGTGCGAGATGCAACGAGCTGAGCGGCGGGCGGCGATCGCCGCATACAAGATGCGCAAGGCGGCTTGGGGCGTGTTCGTCGTCCGCTGCGCTGCGACGGGACAGGCGTGGGTGGGTGGAAGCCGGCATCTGGAGCCTCAGCAGAACAGCCTATGGTTTTCCTTGCGTCATGGCGCCCATATTAACCGGGCGCTGCAGGCGGCGTGGGACGCGCACGGACCGGACGGCTTCGTCTTCGAGGTGCTGGAAAGACTGCCCGAAGACCTCTCGGATCTGCGTCGGCCGGACGAGCTCAAGGCGCGCGCGGCGGAGTGGCGGGCGACACTGAACTGTTCGGCCCTCTGACGCGCTTACCGGTGAGGGCGAATAGCCTTTACGGGGAGAGGCGCGGGAACAAGATGATCCAGGGGCAAACGATCCAACCTACGCCGCCTGGGGCGATCCTCGCGGGAGCGCTGATCGTCGCCTTAGGCGTGTCCGCCGCTGGCGAGGCCGGGGCCGCTGCAATAGACCGAACGGGCTGCCCGCACGTGTCTTCAGAGAGGATCGCCCGGGCCTACCGTGACTCGACCTGGGTCGTCCGCGCGCGGTTCGCAGCGGCCGACGACCACTGGTCCGGGGCGGGAGAGTCGTGGACCTTGATCCACACCCAGACCCTGCACGCGTTCAAAGGCCGACCGCCGCCTAGACTGGACATCCTCACCCGCGGTGACGACGCCGGCCCGTGGCTCGACGGGGGGGCGTTGGGAGCGCTCGGGCAGGAGTACCTGCTGTTCCTCAGACCCGCGCCTCGCGGAGCGCCGATTGAAGGAGTCGCGATGGTGAGCGACGGATGCGGCGCGTCGAAGCCCTGGTCGCACGTCTCCCACGGGGAAGCCCGATCGCTCGAGGCTCCCGGCCATTTCGCCCGACCCCAGCGGATCGCCATGAAGTCAGAAGGCCATGCCCGCCACGTCCGCGTGGCGTCCGAGGAGAAGACGAAGGGGCATAAGTCGAAGCATTGGCGATGGCCTGAGCCCCTGCGCGGACTCTTCGACTCCTAACCGTCTGCGAGGGCCTCAGGCTGTTTCCATTGCGGCGGCCCGGGCGGCGACGCCCTCGACGTAGGCGCGGCGGGCGTCGAACTCCTTGGCGATGTCGTTGTCCGCGTCCTGCAGGGCCTGAACGTCGGCGTCGGCGTAGCCGAGTATGCCCATCTGCTCGTAGCCCTTGCGGATGGTCTCGCCCCACAGCCCGATGTCCTTCACGATCGGTACGATGCGCGTGAAGAGGCTCGATCGGAACTGCTGCATAAAGCCGGAGTCGTACATGTGCTCGGCGCATCGCGCCGGATCGAGCCCGAGCCGCTTCCAGACTTCCACGGCGTCGAAGCGATCGCGCATCAGATAGCAGGCCTCGAGCAGGAACTCCTCCCGCTCGTCGCGCTCCCTCTGAGTCAGCTGAGGGTAGTAGTCGCGCAGGGCCAGGCGGCCGAATGCGACGTGGCGGCTCTCGTCCTGCATGACATAGGCGTTCACCGCTGCGGCCAGGGGGTTCTGGGCGTGGTCGCGGATCTGCTGGAAGGCGGCGAGGGCGAGGCCCTCGATCACAACCTGCATGCCCAGGTAGGTCATGTCCCAGCGGCTGTCGCGTAGCACCTGGTCGATCAGCTCCTGGAGAGGGGAGGTCATCGGATAGGCGACGCCGAATTTCTCGAGGAGGCGCTTATAGCTTTCGACGTGGCGCGCCTCGTCGATCGTCTGCGTCGAGGCGTAGAACTTGGAATCGACGTCCGGCACCTGAGTGACGATCTTCGCCGCGCAGATCAGCGCGCCCTGTTCCCCCTGCATGAACTGGGAGATCTGCCAGCCCTGGAAGTGCCGCCGGACCGTGGCCTTTTCCTTGCGGTCCATGGCTTCATACTCGGCCATACCGGAAATCGGCAGCATGGCCTCCGGCAGCTGTTCAGGGTTGTCCTCGTCGAGTTCCTGCGACCAGTCGATGCGGCTCTCTGCGTTCCACTGCATCTCCACGCCCTTGCGGTAGAGACCCATCATCGCCGCGCGACCTTCGTCATAATCCCAGTTGAACACGACGTCGAAGTCCTGCGGGACGGCATAGGTCGAGCCATCGGGCTGAATGGCGTAGACGTCGCGAAGCTTGGCCATGGGACTCCCTCTTGGGGTTTACTGTTCTCCTGCGCTGACAATACGCGTTTGGGGTCGTGTGTCACGGCTTGGCTGGTCGTGAGAACGACCCGAGGCCCCGTCTGCGTGATATAGATCGGACGGTGAGGTCTCAGTTTGCAAGGGCGAACCTGGAGTTCGCGTGCAATTAATTGCCCAGTAATTCACGAAAATCAGAGCTTTCGAGAGGGTTTCGGCCGTGGGTTTGGCGCCCGGTATTCTCGCAATTACACCGAAACCGTACCGTTCGGCTTGCTTCACAGCGCAGTTGCGGAATAGACAAGAGTCCGCATTGCTGCTCTTCTATTCTCGCGTCATTCCTGTTTAGGCTTGCGTGCGCCTGGGGGGTCGGGCTCACGTTCGGACCATTGGTGCGTGGTGACCCATGACCCCTGAAGAATCCACCGTTCCCGGCGATCACGATGGCGCATCGCTCCCGGGGTCCCCCATGGACCTCGACGAGGCCTCGCCGTTCGACCTGCAGCAACTGCTGGAAGCTCTGCAGGCGGTGAGGGTGGGGGACTTCTCAGTCAGGTTGCCCAGCGCCGAGACCGGTCTGGCGAGGCGCGTCGCCGACGCATTCAACGATATCGTCGCGGCAAACGAGCGTATGGCCGAAGTGCAGCGCCTCAACGCGGATCTCGAGCTGCGCATCGAGGCCCGAACACGAGAGCGCGAGCTCGCCCTGGCCCAGCTGTTCGAGGCGCAGAAGATCGAGACCATTGGTCAGCTCACCGGTGGGGTCGCCCACGATTTCAACAACTTGCTGATGGCCATCATGGGCAGCCTGCGGGTGCTGCGGCGGCGTTTCCCAATGGATGACGAGGCGGAGCGCCTCGTGGACAACGCCCTTAAGGGAGCAGAGCGTGGGGCGGTTCTCACCCAGCGCCTGCTGGCCTTCGCCCGGCGTCAAGAGCTGCGCCCCGCTTCGGTGGGCCTTGGCGAGTTCGGGGCGGGCATGAGCGCGCTGCTCGACCGCACTGTGGGGCCTGCCGTGCGCGTGACCCGTGCATTGGCTGCGGACCTGCCGCGGATCCTGATCGATGCGAACCAACTCGAACTGGCCCTCCTTAACCTGGCGGTGAACGCCCGCGACGCCATGCCTGAGGGCGGAGAGCTCATCTTGTCGGCCGAGCGTGTCGAGCTGGACGCGGAGGCCCTCGCCGCCCTTCGGCTGGCGCCCGGCGCCTATGTGCGTCTCAGCGTCACCGACACTGGCTCCGGCATGGACGAGGCGACCCTCGCATGGTCGGCCGAGCCGTTCTTCACCACCAAGGGCATTGGTAAGGGCACGGGTCTGGGGCTCTCCATGGTGCAGGGGCTTGTCGTCCAATCGGGCGGCGCCATGCGGCTCACCAGCGCGCCAGGGCAGGGCGTGCGGGTGGACCTTTGGCTGCCCCAGGCGTCGTCCGCCGCGAGCCCCGCCCAGCCGCCGCATTCGGAGCGACCGGAGGTCGATGCGACGCAGGAGGGTCGCACGGTCCTCGTCGTCGACGACGATCCGTTGGTCGCCGCGGGGGCTGCTGCGATGTTGGAGGACCTCGGCCACACCGTGCTCCAGGCCGCCTCGGCGCGCGAGGCCCTGGCCTTGATCCAGTCGGGTCTCGAGATCGATCTGATCCTCACCGACCACGCCATGCCGGAGATGACCGGCGTCGAACTGGCCCGGCGCTTGCGCCAGCTACGACCCGACCTGCGGCTCGTCCTGACCACTGGCTATGCCGACCTGCCCGCCAACCTCACCGCCGAACTCGGCATCCCACGCCTGGCCAAGCCCTTCGACCAGGACGAACTCTCCTGGGCCGTCGCGGAGTATGCCGCCCCGCGTGGGGGACCCCTTGCGGCGGCGTGAACCTCAGTTTCTCCGTGGAATGACGACCCTCATTTCGTCGTAGCCCTTGATGAAGACCGAATAGCTCCGCTTCGGCTCTTCGAGCAGGCGGATTTCGGGGAAGCGCCTGAGGATCTCTTCCCAGATGATGGTGAGTTGGAGCTCGGCCAGGCGATTGCCGACGCAGCGGTGGATTCCATAGCCGAACGACAGGTGCTGGCGAGGGCGGGGCCGGTCGATGAGATAGGCGTTGGGGTTCTCGATCGCCGTCTCGTCACGGTTGCCAGACACGTACCACATCACGACGTAGTCGCCTTCGCGGATCGTCTTGCCACGGAACTCGAAGTCCTGGGTCGCCGTGCGGGCCATGTGCGAGAGGGGGGTCTGCCAGCGGATGGTCTCACTGACCATCGAGGGCACCAGCGAAGGGTCGGCGCGCAGCTTGTCGTATTGCTCGGGAAAACGGTTGAGCGCGAAGACCGAGCCGGAGATGGTGTTCCGCGTCGTGTCGTTGCCGCCGATGATCAGCAGGGTGACGTTCGAGAAGTACTCGTCCATCGTGCAGTCGCGGGTCTGCGGCCCGTGCGCGAGCATGGAGATGAGGTCGCCGGCCGGCTCGGCGTTCACCCGTTCGTTCCACAGTCGGATGAAGTAGTCGCGGCACTCCGCGAGCATCCGGCGCCGGTCACTCCAGGTCTCGGCGGGCCCGTGGCCAGGGGCGGTGGTCATGGTGTCCGACCACACCGTAAGTTTGCGCCGCTCCTCGAAGGGGAAGTCGAACAGGGTCGCGAGCGTCATGGTGGTGAGCTCTTTCGACACCAGGTCGACCCAGTCGAAGGGCTCGCCGATCGGCAGGGAGTCCAGGATCAGTCCGGCGCGTTCGCGGATCTGCGGCGCCATGAGCGCCAGACTCGCCGGCGCCACGGCTGGGCTGACCGTCTTGCGCTGGATGTCGTGCTCGGGTGGGTCCATGCCGATGAAGCTGGGGGAGGGGCTTTCCACCACTGTCTCGTCCAGCCGCGCCTCGGGCGGCAAGACGCTGGCCTTGGGGCTGAGGCCAATGCCTTTGGCCGAAGAGAACACCTGATGGTTGGTGTCCACCGCCATGATGTCGTTGTAGCGGGTGATCGACCAGAAGGGGCCGTAGCTGCTGTCCGGCGTGAAGTGCACCGGATCTTCCGCCCGCAGCCGCTCGAAGAAGGGCCAGTGCCCGTCGTCGCGAAATGCTGAGGCCCACGCGGGGTTCAGCGTCTCCAGCGGCGCCTCGTAAGCCCTCTGACGCCATAGCGCCCGCTTGTTGGTCAGGGCGTCGGCGGCGGAGTCGGCCATGTCGTATCCTCGCGAGCATACTTTCTTTCCGATGAGGATCGGTCCGTGGGCGCTGGAACTCAAGGGCCCTGCTGGTCAGCGGCTCCCCCTCGTGATGTCGTGTGTAGCTACCCGAGGGTCGGAAGGGTGGGGAATGAGCGAGACACAGGCCGAACGCCCTGAATTCACACGGCAGCGCAGCGCGGGCATGGCGTACATCGCCATCGGAGGCGGGGTCTCCATCATCCTGTGGCTCGCCATAGACCGCCTGACGCCGCCGCTTGGGGGCATGGAGAGTCTAGGCGCCCGGATGATCCTGACCCTCAAATGTTGCTGTCTGGCGGTCCTCTTCTGCCTGGTGACGGGCGTCGAGGCGGTGGCGCACGAGCGGTTGTCTTCTCCGGCCTTCGACCCCCTCTCCGGCTACGAGACGCGGCGGCTGCGGGTGAATCAACGTTATCTGCAGAACACCCTCGAGCAGACCGTCGTGTTCGTTGCGGCCTTGTTCGGCCTTGCCGCCGAATGCCCAAACGGCGGGGCCATGCGGGCGGTAGTGGCCACCACCGTCGTCTGGGTCCTGGCGCGGTTCGCCTTCTGGCTAGGCTACCATCGAAGCGCCGCGATGCGCGGATTGGGGGCGCCCGGCATGGCGGCGAGCATGATCGTCCTGCTCTACGTGGCGGCGCGGTTCGGCTACGGGGTCGGCGGCGTCGCGGGGGCCGCGGCGCCTGTCATAGTGTTCCTGGCCATCGAAGCCGCTCTCTTCTGGACCACGCGTCCACGGAAAGGCGAGCGACCGGGGTGACCCCTATATCGCTTCGAGCGCCTGTCTCAGGTCCTCGATGAGGTCGTCGGCGTCCTCCACGCCGATGGAGACCCGCACGAGATTGTCGCCGATGTCGAGCGCGCGCTTGCGCTCGTCAGGCACCGACAGGTGGGTCATGCTGGCTGGATGTGAGGCCAGGGTCTCGGTGCCGCCAAGGCTCACCGCCAGCTTGACGATGCGAAGGGCGTCGAGGAAGCGGAAGGACTCGGCCTCGCCACCCTTGAGGTAGAGCGAGAACGTCGAACCCGCCCCGAGGCAGTGGCGGCGATAAATGTCGGCCTGGCGCCCCTTGGGATCGAGGAAGCCCAGATAGCCGACCCGATCCACCTTGGGATGATGGCGCAGAAAATCGCAGACCTTGGCGGCGTTCTCTCCCGCCCGCGTCATGCGCAACTCCAGGGTCTCGAGGCTGCGCAGCAGCATCCAGGCGGAGTGCGGGTCGAGGATGGTGCCGATCGTGTTGCGCAGGGTCCGCACGCGATCGAGCAATGCCTTCGACCCCGTCGCCCCGCCGGCGACGAGGTCGCTGTGGCCCCCGGCGTACTTGGTGAGGGAATAGACGACGAGGTCCACCCCCTGCCGCAGCGGGGCGGCCCACAGAGGTCCCAGAAAGGTGTTGTCGATCACGATCGGCGCCCGCTCGCCGCTCCCAGCGACGGCGTCGCGTGCGGCGACCACGGCCTCTACGTCCACAAGGGCGTTGGTGGGATTGGCCGGGCTCTCGAGGTAGACCAGCGCCAGCCGCCCGCCTTCGTGTGCTCGCGCCATCACCGCGTCGATCTCCTCCCGCGTCGCCCCGGCGGGGAAGTCCAGGAAGCGGACGCCAAATCTTCCCAGCACCTTGCCGATCAACGTCTCGGTGGCGGCGTACAGCGGGGACGAGTGCACGATCGTGTCCCCGGGGTTGACCAGGGCCAGCAGCACTGTGGCGATCGCCGCCATGCCGCTGGAGAAGCTCAGCGCGTCCTCCGCCTCTTCCCACACCGAGAGCCGGTCCTCCAGGATCTCCTGGTCCGGTCCGTTGAACCGCGAATAGACGAGGCCCTCGGCGCCGCCCGGAACGCGGCCGGTCACCCGCTCGAAGTGACGCTTGCCCGCCGCCGCGCTCTCGAACACGAAGGTCGATGTGAGGAAGATCGGAGGCTTTAGCGAGCCTTCCGACAGCCGTGGCTCGTAGCCGTGCCCCATCATCATCGTCGAAGGTTTGAGCTTGCGGTCCGCGGGTGCAGCCGGCTGGCCGGGAGTCCTTGGCTTCATGACGTTGTCTCCTCGCGGGCCATGCTCTCATGGATGCGGGAGTAACGCACGGGCGCAGCCGCGGCGGATCCGATTTGGCGCTAGCGGTGTTCGTCCGAAGTGAGGCGGGATTGTCCGAAAACGGACGCAATGCAACCAGATTCTACATCACGATTTCTAGCTGCGTATTAGACTGCTAAACTCTACAGTCAAGGTAACTGTTGTACTCT
Organism: Caulobacteraceae bacterium; assembly: GCA_036488995.1. GTDB lineage: Bacteria > Pseudomonadota > Alphaproteobacteria > Caulobacterales > Caulobacteraceae > Acaudatibacter. Next base: position 44,118 of record DASXGQ010000227.1, on the reverse strand, counting down.
ACAGCTAAGGTAAAACAAAACCTGTAGCTAAGCTAAAGCGACCGAGCTTGGTTCAACACGCCGGCCTGTAGTTGGCAGGCCGATATCAGCTGGGAGTGACGTATGCGGTACACAGCTCTTGTCGGCGTAGCTGGCGCATTATGCCTGGGACTGGCGCCTGTTGCGGCCGGTGCAGTGAGTTTCCCGTTAGGGATCAACGGCAACGCTGAAGTTAGTTCCACTACGATCGATTTCGGGCAATTCCCAGTCGGCGCGCCCTACGCACCGCCCCCGGGCTACGGAAGCTTCCTGGTTAGCCTAGTCAATGCGGGCGTCTTCGCCAGCAACGGCGTGACCATCGGTGAGACTGGGATGATTCAGAGTCTCAACGAGGTGACGGGTCCAATTACGCTCCCGACCGCCTTCATGACGTTCGATACCGGAGGCTCCAATCTGCAGCTGTGGGCGACTGACATCCCCGCCGGGAATCATGGGCCGTTTACCCTGATCGACACCCCGTTCGGGGCCGTGGCGTCACTCAACGTCACCGGCTATGTCCTGGACACCACGACGGACAAGAGGTTGGGCAACTACACGATGATCGCGTCGGCGACCTTCGCCGGCGAGACCGTGGCGGAACTGCTCGCCAGCCCTACGCCCATCGATACGCCGTTCAGCGCCACCTTTACGTTCGCGGCGGTTCCTGAGCCGGCGACATGGGCAATGATGCTCGTTGGCGTGGGCGCCATGGGTGTTGCTCTGCGCTCGAAGAGGCGGACGCATAGTTTGGCCTGACGGCTTTGTCGCCGGACCCGGCGGCTGTCTTTGCGAGAAAAGCGATGCAGGGCGCGGAGGACTTCGCGCCCTGTTTTCCGTGAACCTGCAGGACCATGGTGGGCGCGAGGCGCGGCGCGCGAATTGCGTGCGGCTGGACAAAATCAGTCTGCCAGCCTGTTCATCCAAACAGGAAGTGACTCGCCAGGTCCTCCCGGATCTCCTGCATGTGCGTGTAGTACTGCAGGAAGCCACCGTTGTAGTTGCCGTCCTGCCGTCGGTTGAACTCGCCCTCGAAGTTGTAATAGCCCGGCGTGCAGTCGGTGTTTCGGCTGGTCTTGCCGCGGTGGGCGATCACTTCCTGCACCCACCACTCCTCGGTCTCGGGCTTCACGTCGATCTCTTCATGGCCCCCATCGCGGGCGAGTTTCACGCATTCGGCGATGTGGTCGCCCTGCGTCTGCAGCATGAAAGTCAGGTTGAACTGGAACGAGGCCTGATATCCGCCCATGATGAAGAGGTTCGGGTAGCCGTGCGTATGCACGCCGAACAGGGTCCTCATCCCTGAAGCATAGGTCTCGTTGATCTCCCGGCCGTCCCGGCCGCGGATCTCGTTGTAAATACCGGTCTTCTGCACTTCGAAGCCGGTGGCGTAGATCAGCAGGTCCAGGGGGTAGGCCCGGTCCTCGAACAGGGGACCCTCCTGTGCGATCTCGGTTATCCCTTTTCCGCGCGTGTCCACGAGATGGACGTTGGGCCGGTTGTAGGTCGGCAGGTACTCGTCGTCGAAACAGGGCCGCTTGCACATGAACATGTACCAGGGCTTGAGCGACTGGGCGGTCGCCGGATCCTGCACGATCTCATCGATGCGCGCGTGGATGCGCATCATGTGATCGATGTTCTCGTTCTCCTGGCGGCGGATCTTCTCCTCGCGCGGCAGGGCGGCCAGTTCCGCCTTCTTCGCCGCGTCGACCTCGCGCCCGCGGATGTGTTTCATCCGCCGCGCCTGCTGCCAGCCCGGCTTCAGGCGCGCCGCCCACTCTGGATCGGTGGGCCGATCGCCGCGGATATCGATACCCGACGGCGTGCGCTGGAAGACGTAGAGCGCCTTAGCTGTGCGGGCCAACCGCGGGATTGCCTGCACGGCCGAGGCGCCGGTGCCGATGATCCCCACCACCTTGTCCCCAAGCTTCTCGAGTTCCTGGCCCGTATAGGCGTAGTCCCAGCGCGAGGTGTGGAAGGAGTGACCGGCAAAGCCTTCCATGCCGGCGATCTTCGACAGCTTGGGCTTGGAGAGGGTGCCGTTGGCGCAGACCACGAACTTCGCGGTCATTCTGTCGCCCCGGTCCGTCTCGATCCGCCAGCGCCTGGCCCGCATGTCCCAGGTCGTGCGGATCACGGTCGTGCGGAAAACCGCCAGGCCGTAGAGGTCGTACCGCTGCGCAATCGCCTGGCAGTGCGCGTAGATCTCCGGCCCCTTGGCATAGAGGCGCGAGGGCACGTAGCCCATCTCGTCCAACAGAGGCAGGTAGTCGTAGGCGGGGACGTCGCAGGCCGCGCCCGGATAGCGATTCCAGTACCACGTCCCGCCGACGTCAGCTCCGCGCTCGACGATGCGGATGCTCTCGACGCCACGCTCGCGCATCCGCGCGGCCGTCAGCAGGGCCGAAAAACCTCCGCCGATGAACAGCACCTCCACCTCATCCTCGATCGGCGCGCGCTCGGGCGCCGGCTCTGCATGGGGGTCAGTGGCGTACTTGGCCAGGGCGCCGCTGAAGTCGGAGGTGTATTGCGCCGTTCCCTCGGGTCGGTAGGCGAGGCGAAGCTCACGCTCATCGGCGAACTTCGCCTTGATGGCTTCGTAATAGGCCTGGTCCGCTGACTCCAACGGCGTTCCTCCTGCCCATGTCGGCGTGTCCCCTTGGCAGGGACTTGGCTTAGCTCAGCCTACACGCGCGAGGGGCGGGAGCAACTGCATGCTCGCGGAGCTTCCGACGCCAGGCGTCGCCCTAGAGCCACCCGGCTCCGTGAACGCCCTCGTAGGCGGGAAGCAGGCCGGCGAGGATTCTCGTCCAGCCTTCGACGTTGCCCTTTGCATAGGCCTCGGGCACGCCATCGTTGGTCAGGGTCAGAATGCTGCCGACGCCGTCGGGTTCGATATCCACCCTGACCGTCGTCATGCGCGGGTCGAACTGCGGAACGCCGAAGGTGAAAACGAGCCGCCGCGGGCGGTCTATCTCCAGATACTCTCCAACGTGACGAACGTCGCCCATGTCGGGCCGCCGCTCGGTGAAGGTGAAACGGCCGCCCACGCGCGGGTCGATCTCCGCGACGATCATCTCGCCCGTCGCCGTGGCGAACAGGAAACGCCGCGCGACCGCCAAGTCCAGGAAGGCGTCGAACACGCGTTCCGGCGAGGCGTCATAGCGGTGGGTCACCACCACCTGCGACAAGGTTTCGGTGCTCATGGCTTTTCCTCCTTCAGGATCCTGTCGAGTTCGGCGAGCCTCCAGGCCCACTGCGCCCGCTGTTCCTCCATCCACCGGCTCGCGGCCTCCAGCGGCGCGAGATCCAGCGCCAGCAGGTGCTCGCGACCGCTCACGCGTCGCCGGACGAGACCGGCCCGCTCGAGCACGCGGATGTGCTTGGAGACCGCATTGAGCGACATCTCGAAGGGCGCAGCGACTTCGGTGACGCGAGCCTCGCCCGAGGCCAGCCGACCGAGAATCGCCCGCCGCGTGGGATCGGCGAGCGCGGTCAGGGTGTGATCGAGGGGCATATATTCAACCATCTGGATGAATGTTGGCGCCGAAGCGACGACAACGCAACCCCAGATCAGGCCGAACAAGCCTATCAAGTCTTCGATCTCGAGGCTCCTCGACCATATCTCCATGCATCGAGCGCGGCTGGGGTCAGTCGCCAGCAGGATCCGGAGGAACCCCGTCATGTCAGACCTTTCCGGCAAGACCGCCCTCGTCACTGGCGCGTCCCGCGGTATCGGCCGTGCGACGGCCATCGCGCTCGCCAAGGCGGGCGCTCAGGTCATCGTCCACTATGGTCACGGTCTGGCCGAGGCGAAGGCGGTTGTGCGCGAGATCGAAGCCGCCGGTGGTCGCGCCCAGGCGGTGGGCGCCGACCTCTCCGCTTCAGAAGGTCCTCTTCGCTTGGCCGCGGAGGTACGCCGCATCGTCGGCGCGCGTCTCGACATCCTGGTGGCCAACGCCGGCGTGAGCCGCGCCGCGCCGATCGAGGAGCACACCGTCGCCGACTTCGATCGTCTGTTCGCCGTGAACGTCCGCGCCCCGTTCTTCCTGGTGCAACAGCTCCTGCCGATCCTGAGCGAGGGCTCGAGCGTCATCCTGCTTTCGTCCCTTGCCGCCCGCGCGAGTGTCGGGACCTTGTCGGCCTACGCCGCGAGCAAGGGTGCGGTCGACACCCTGGTCCGCCACTTCGCCCAGGCGCTGGGCGAGCGCGGCGTTCGCGTCAATGCGGTGGCTCCTGGTGTGGTGGAGACCGACATGTCCAGCTTCACCCGCACCGAGCAGGGCCGCGACTACGCCCAAGGGCTCCAGGCCCTCAAGCGTATCGCCCAACCCGACGACGTCGCCGATGCAATCGTCTTCCTCGCCTCCGATTCCGCACGCTGGATCACCGGCGACATCCTGCGGGTCGACGGCGGCTCGAAGCTTTAGAACTCTCTCCTTCCGGCGCGCGATCCCGCCCGCGCCCGCGACGGCCCCGCAACTCGCCTCTTGAAGGCCTACTGACCCGGGCCTAGCGTGCGATAACGCACTTGGGGATGGCGAACATGCGCTCGGGACAACTTGGGACGATCGCAGCTCTGATTTTCGGGGCGGCGGCGGCTCCAGCAATGGCTGGAAGATCGGCTCCCGCACCGACGGACGTACCTCATTGTGACCGGCCCATCGGAACGGCGTCCATCTCTCCGCCACAACGGGAGTGGTGGACGCAGTACGGGTTGAGCAGTCCCGAACAGCTGATCAAGCTGATGGCCTCGAGGTCGAACTGCCTGCGGATCGTCGACCGCGGGGCGGGCCTCCAGATGAGGAACGTCGAGCGCAGTCTCGGCGGCTCGGGCGAGCTGCAGCGTGAATCCAATGTCGGGGCCGGCCAGATCAAGGCCGCGGATTTCGCGATCGTCCCCGACGTCGCCGACGCCAACGCCAACCAGAGCGGGTCGGGCGCGGGGCTCGGGGGCCTGCTTGGGGGCCGCGCAGGATATTTCGGCGCCCTCGCCGGTGGGATACACACGCAGCAGGCGACCGCGCGCGCCCTCCTGACCCTCGTCAACGTCCGCACGACGGAACAGGAATACGTCGCCGAGGGCACGGCTTCCCACACCAACATTGGGTTCACCAGTGGCGGGTTTGGCGGGGGCCTGGCCGGAATCGGCGGCGGTTATTCGAACACCTCGATCGGCCAGGTGATCGCGCAGGCCTATCTCGTCGCTTTCACCGACCTCGTCGCCCACATGCAGGGCATGCAGCCTGGCGAAGCCGCGGCCGCCGCGCCGGTGAAGGCCTATCTGGTGCAGTCGCCGATCCAGATGCACACGACGCCCGCGGTGAACTCCACGGTCGTACGCAGCTTCCACAGCGGCGAAACCGTCTATCCCACGGGCCAGAAGAACGGCGTGTGGTGGGAAGTGGACGACGAGACCGGCAACCGGGGATGGATCACCTCTCCGCAGATCGTCCCGAAGTAAGCGGGATCGCGACGACTGTGGCGCCGGGCGTCCCGCCGGCCCTTTCTCCTCGTTCCTGCGTTTAAGGAGCCGGCAAGACCGGCTGCATCGTTCGATCGCTCCAACCTGGAGGCCACGACGACCATGACCAGTTCAACCCAGATGGATCGCAGAGACGCCGACATGCGTTTGCGGCCGGTCGTATCAGGCGAGGCCTGGGAGACCGCACGCCAGCAGTTGCTGGCGAAGGAAAAGGCCCTGACCCGCGCGCGCGACGCCATGGCGGCGGAGCGTCGGCGGATGCCATGGATGGCTGTCGAGAAGGCCTACGAATTCGAAGGTCCCAAGGGGCGGGCGAGCCTGCTGGACCTGTTCGAGGGCCGCCGCCAACTGATCGTCTGCCGCGCCTTCTTCGAGCCCGGCGTGCATGGCTGGCCGGAACATGCCTGCATGGGCTGTTCCCTGGGCGCTGACCAGCTCTCCCACCTTTCCCACCTGAACGCCCGCGACACGACGCTGGTCTACGTCTCGCGCGCGCCACAGGCTGATATCGCGCGTCTGAAGGCGAAGATGGGCTGGGACATGCCCTGGTACACCATCACCGACAGCTTCGACGCCGACTTCGGCGTGGACGAATGGCACGGCCACAATGTGTTCATCCGCGACGGCGACCGCATCTACCGCACCTACTTCATCAACAGTCGCGGCGACGAGCCGATGGGCTCCCTCTGGTTCTACCTCGACCTGACAGCGCTCGGCCGTCAGGAGACCTGGGAGGACTCGCCCGAGGGCTATCCCCAGAGCGCGCCCTACCAGTGGTGGAACTCGCACGACCTGTACGGCGCCGGAGAGTCTACGAGGGCCTGACCGGCATCGGCTCTCCTGACGAGACTACAGCCCGATGCGCTGGCCGGGCCGGCGCAGGATGATCGCTCTCGGCCAGTGATGGTCGTGCCCGCTCGGCTCGACCGTGATCAGCCAGCGGTCCTCCCAGGCGCGGCGGATCAAAGCCTCGAGGTCGGGCTCGTGGGCGTGGAAGGCGAGTTCCTCGCCGGACTCGGTGCGCAGCCTGAAGCCTTTGAAGTCGCCCCATCGAGAACTCGCCTGTGCTAACCCTCCGGTCCGATGTCCGACCTCTTCTCAGCCGCCGGCCTGACGCCCGAACAGCCACGCCCCCTGGCCGACCGGTTGCGCCCGCAGTCCCTCCCGGACGTGGTGGGCCAGGATCATCTGCTGGGGCCGGAGGGGCCGATCCGGCGGATGGCGGCGGCGCACCGGTTGGCGTCGATGGTCCTGTGGGGACCGCCGGGAACGGGGAAGACCACCATCGCCAGGCTGCTGGCGCGCGAGGCGGGTTACGAATTCGAGCAGCTGTCGGCGGTGTTCAGCGGTGTGGCCGACCTGCGCAAGGCGTTCGAGACGGCGCGCGGACGTCGTGCGGCGGGGCGGGCGACCCTGCTCTTCGTCGACGAGATCCACCGGTTCAACCGCGCCCAGCAGGACGGATTCCTGCCCTATGTGGAAAGCGGCGATGTCACCTTGGTGGGCGCGACGACGGAGAACCCCTCGTTCGAGCTGAACGGGGCTCTGCTCTCGCGCTGCCAGGTGTTCGTATTGCGCCGCCTCGATGCGGAAGCGCTCGAGACGCTTTTGGAGCGGGCCGAGGCGTTCGAGGGACGGCCCGTGCCGGTCACTCCCGCGGCGCGCGAGGCCATGATCGCCATGGCCGACGGTGATGGGCGCTATCTGCTCACCCTTGCCGAGAGCCTGTTCACCTTGGGCGCCGGAGCCGGCCACGCGCCGCTCGACGTGGCGGCGATGAGTCAGGTGCTGCAGAAGCGCAGCCCGGCCTACGACAAGGACCGGGAGGAGCACTACAACCTCATCTCGGCGCTGCATAAGTCCGTACGCGGATCCGATCCAGACGCCGCCCTTTACTGGCTCGCACGGATGCTGGCGGGCGGGGAGGATCCGCTGTTCATCGCCAGGCGGCTTGTACGCATGGCCAGCGAGGATATCGGCCAGGCCGATCCCCAGGCCCTCCTGATCGCCATCGCCGCCAAGGATTCCTACGACTTCCTAGGCAGTCCCGAGGGCGAACTCGCCCTGGCCCAGGCCTGCGTGCACCTCGCAACGGCGCCCAAGTCTGTGGCCGTGTACAAGGGGTTCGGCGCAGCCACGCGGATGGCCGCCGCCACCGGCTCGCTCATGCCGCCGTCCCACATCCTCAACGCGCCGACGCGGATGATGAAGACCCTCGGGTACGGCAAGGGCTACCAATATGATCCGGAGACGGAAGAAGGCTTCTCGGGCCAGGACTACTGGCCCGAAGGCGTCGAGCGCCAGGTGCTCTACGCACCGCGGGGCGAAGGCTACGAAGCCGAGGTGAAGGCCCGCCTGGCCCAATGGTCGGCCCTGCGGCGTCAGAAGGCGCGGGAGCGATAGGCGTGCCCCGGACCAAGCCTAATTCCCTCACGCGCGAAGAGATCGACTTCGTCACCGGCCTCGTGATCCATCAGGACGACGAGCTGCTGGCGCTCGCCAAGCCGGCGGGGATCTCCAGCCAGGGTGGACGGATCGACGTGAACACCCTGGACGAGCTGCTCGGCGCCTTCGCCAAGCCCAGCGGCGTGCGCCCGCGCCTGGTGCACCGCCTCGACCGCGACACCTCGGGCGTGCTGCTCGCTGCGCGCAGCCAGCCGGCCGCCGCCTACATGGGCAAGATGATGATGGGCCGGCGGATCCGGAAAACCTATCTCGCCATCGTCGCCCCCGGCGCGCCTGCGCCGCGCGAGGGGCTCGTCGAGGCGTCCCTGCTGCGCGAGGACATCGGCCGGGAGTCCCGGGTGAAGGTCGCCGATCCGGCCCATCCGGAGGCCAAGGCCGCCGCCACCCGCTATCGCACTCTCGCGGCCAACGACACCGCCGCCCTCGTGGAGCTGAGGCCTCAGACCGGCCGCATGCACCAGCTGCGCGTCCACCTGGCTCATATCGGCAGACCGATCGCCGGCGATGCGCGATATGGCGGGGCGCTCGTCCTGGCTGGTGTTCCGGTCCCGCGTCTGATGCTCCACGCCGCCTCTCTCGCCTTCCCACACCCCAACGGAGGCAAGGAAACCCGCATCGACGCCGGCATGCCGCCCGACATGCTCGACCTCCTGGGCCTGCTCGGCCTGTCGGTCCCGGCGGCGGCCTGATGGCGGAGGTGAAACTCCTGCACGTCGCCGCGGCGGAGGACGGCATGCGGCTCGACCGCTGGCTTCGCCGGCGGTGGCCGAACCTCAGTCAGGTGCAAATCCACAAACTGGCCCGCAGCGGTCAGTTGCGCGTCGACGGCGGCCGGGTGAAAGCCGACACCCGCCTCGCCGCCGGCGTCACGGTACGGGTGCCGCCGCTCGCCGATGCGCCGCCGCCCGCGCCCCGTGAGGGGATCAGCGACCGCGACGCCGCCTTTGCCCGCAGTCTCGTGATCTATGAGGACGACGAGGTCATTGCTCTCAACAAACCGGCCGGCCTGGCCGTGCAGGGCGGCACCAAGACGACAAAGCACATCGACCGGCTTCTTGGAGCCTGGGGGGAGGGGGCCTCGCGCGCCCGCCTGACCCACCGTCTTGACCGCGACACCTCGGGTGTCCTGCTGCTGGCGAGGAACCCCGACGCCGCCGCCTTCCTCGCAGGCGGCTTCGCGCGGCGACGGGCGGAAAAGACCTATTGGGCGATCGTCGAGGGCAATCCCAAGCCGGCTCAGGGGACGATCGAACTACCCCTGGCCAAGGTCGGCGTCGACGACCGCGAGCGGATGGTCCCCTCCACGGCCAAGGATCCCAACGCCAAGCCCGCCGTGACGGATTTCGCGACGATCTCGCGAGCGGGCCCTCGGGCGGCCTGGCTCGCTCTCAGACCGCACACCGGACGCACCCACCAATTGCGCGCCCATTTGCTGGCCATCGGCCACCCGATCCTCGGCGATCCCAAGTACAGTACGCCGGAGTCCATCGCCGCGTCCGGCGAGCTAAAGCTGCAGCTCCACGCCCGCCGCCTGGTGACCCCCCATCCCGCCGGCGGGCTGATCGATGTCGAGGCGCCGATCAGCCCCGAGCTGAAGGCCGGCTTCTCCCGTTTCGGCTTCGAACTCCCCGAAGCCGACCACGACCCCTTCGCTGGCAGATCGCGGCGCTGATCCAACAGACGTCAGCCACGAACCTCACGAACTTCACGAACAAAAAGAATTGCGCCTTCGGCGTGATTGACTTTTAGGGTTTCGCCTCGTCCTGCCCTATAAAGTGTTCGTGTGGTTCGTGGTTTAGACTTCGGAACTATTTGCTCCACGTCCAGTCCGAAGCGCTGGGGCGGCAGCCGCCGCCGGGGGCCCCGGTCCAGGCGCGACCGCGCACCGCGCGGCCGGCTCGGACGGCGGTGGCCTGGCCGTTCTCAAAGGCCACCTGGCCGTTAACGACCACCTCGCTCACCCCCGTCGCCAGCTGGTGCGGTTTCTCATAGGTGGCGTGATCCTGGATCGTTGAGGGGTCGAACACCACGACGTCCGCGAAGTCGCCCGCCTTCAGGCGGCCGCGGTCCTTCAACGAGAGATTGTCCGCGGGAAAGGCGCTCAGCCGCCGCACCGCCTCCTGCAACGTGAGGGCATGATCCTCGCGCACATACGTGGCGAAGACGCGCGCGAAGTTGCCATAGGCTCTTGGGTGCGAGTTGGATTTGAGGAAGACGCCTTCGGGCGCGGGCGCCGCCTCGTCCGAACCGAAGCTCACCCACGGCAGAGAGGTCTCTCGCCGGACGTTGTCCTCGGACATCAGGAAGTAGGCCACGCCCACGCGGGAGCCGTCCTCGATCACCAAGTTGATCGCTGTATCCTCGGGACTCTCGCCGCGCACCCGTGCGACCTCGGCAAGGGTCTCGCCCGTCAGCGGCTTGAGCTTGTCGTTCTTGAACGCCAGCAGCAGGGTCCTGTCCGGACCCGCGGACCAATAGATGTTCTCCCAGTCTGTCGGCCGGCTGCGCATGGCCGCCAGCACGCGCGGACGCACCGCGGGGTCCTTCATGCGGGAGATCCAGGCCTCCAGCCCGCCGTCCAGCACCCATGGCGGCATGGCCGCGTCCAGGCCCGTGGCGCCTGCGGTGTAGGTGTACATGTCCGCGGTGATCCGCACGCCCGAGGCTCTTGCTGCGTCTACCTTGGCGATCAGCGGATCGAGCTTGTTCCAGTTGTCCTTGCCACTCTGCTTGAGGTGGTAGATCTCCGCTGGGGCGCCGGAAGCCCTGGCGATTTCGACGGTCTCGTCCACCGCTTCCAGCAGCCGGTCGCCTTCGCTGCGCATGTGGGCGATGTACATGCCACCGCAGCGGGCGGATTCCTGCGCCAGGGCGATCAATTCCGGAGTCTTGGCGTACTCGTTCGGGGCGTAGATGAGGGCGGTGGTGACCCCTAGCGCCCCATCCTCCATCGCCTGGCGAACCAGGCCTTTCATCTCTTCGAGCTGCGCCGGCGTGGGCTGCACATCGCCTTCGCCCAGCACATCGCTTCGCACCGTGCCGGCGCCGACAAAGCTGGCGAGGTTCACGCTCATTCCCCGTCGCTCCATCTCCCTGAAGTACTGATCGAGCGTGGTCCAATCGACGGGATAGCGGATATCGCCCTCGCGCTGCTGTTCGAGCGCGGCCATCTTCGGGCTCAGGGGCGCCATGCTGTCCTCGCCCATCACCTCGAGCGTGACGCCCTGCGCCAGATCGCTCAGGGCGCGCCCGTCGGCCATCAGGCTCTCTTCGGGATGGGCGAGCATGTTGATGAAGCCGGGGGCCACGGCCAGCCCCTTGGCGTCCACGACCTTGACTGCGGTGCGCTTCGGAGCGTGCGGCCCGACATAGACGATCCGGTCGCCCTTTGTCGCGACTTCGCCGGCATAGGCCGCGCCGCCGGAGCCATCAAAGATCGTCCCGTGCGTGATCAAGACGTCGTAGGCGGGCGCCTTGGCCCCTATCAGCGCCACCCCAGCGAGCAGAACCATCAGCCTGCGCATCATTCGTCCCCCCTTGGAAGCTGCGAGCCTGGGCCGCCGTGTCCCGATCACACCATCCCCGCGGGGGTTGTGCGATTGGCGCCTGTGGCCGAACTAGCCGAGAATCGGGCGCCGACAGGGGAGGGAACACGCGCATGACGATGGACCGAAGGGAAATCGTGCGGAGCGCGGCGGCGCTGGCGGGAGCGGCTGCCTGGCCGGCAGTTGCAGAGCCGCCCGTGCCCAAGGCGTCGCGCCCCTTGCGCATACTCATCCTCGGCGGAACCGGCTTCATCGGTCCGCACGAGGTGGAATACGCCCTGGCGCGTGGCCACAAGCTGACCCTGTTCAATCGCGGCCGCTCGCCCCACGCCTGGCCCGGCGAGGTGGAGGAGCTGATCGGCGACCGCAACACCGGCGATCTAAAGGCGCTCGAAGGCCGGACCTGGGATGTCTGTATCGACAATCCCACCACGTTGCCCTTCTGGGTTCGCGACGCGGGCCGCGTGCTGGCTGGCAAGGTGGGGCATTACATCTTCATCTCCACCATCTCAGTCTATGCAGCCAACGATCGTCCAGGAGCCGACGAGATCGCGGATCTGGCGCCCTACGCGGGCAAGGATCCCATGGCGGAGACCCAGAAGAGCGTGGTGGACAGCCATATGGAGCTCTATGGGCCCCTCAAGGCGGTGAGCGAGCGCGAAGCCCAGCGCCAGTTTCCGGGGATCGCCACCATCGTGCGGCCGGGTCTGATCTCTGGGCCGGGCGACGAGACCGACCGCTTCACCTACTGGCCCGTGCGCCTGGCGCGCGGCGGCGAGGTCCTGGCGCCCGGGGATGGCAAGGATCCGGTCCAGCTGATCGACGCGCGCGACCTCGCGGAGTGGGTGATCCGGTTGGCGGAGGCGCGCACCTTCGGAACCTTCAACGCCACCGGTCCGGCGCGGCCCCTGACGATGGCGGCCTTCCTGGCGGAGGTTCAGCGCGGCGTGGGCGCCAGCGACCAGTTCGTATGGGCGTCCGCCGACTTCCTCGCCGCGCAGAAGGTGAGCCCCTGGTCGGACATGCCGGTGTGGGTTCCGGGGAGCGGGGAGACTGCCGGCTTCGCCCGTCGGGACATCCGCCGCGCTCTGGCCGCCGGCCTCACCTTCCGCCCACTGACAGTCACCTCCGTCGACACGCTGGCATGGTTCAGGACGCTTCCGCCCGAGCGGCAGGCGCACATGAAGGCCGGGCTCACGCCGGAACGCGAAACTGAACTCCTGACGGCTTGGAAGGCCCGGTCAGCTCATTAGGGAATTTGGGATCGTTCGGCCCAGGACGTAGCCGCCTTTCGCGCGCGAGCGGCGCGCCGCGTCCTGGGCCTCCGCATTTGGCGCCTTCCCGGCGCATAGCCTCATGAAACGTCCGCGGGTGTCTCGTAGTTCCATTGGCGCTGGCCGATCGAACAGAGAGCGATGGCAAGGATCTTGTGCTCGCCGGAGCTTCCCGCCACGGCGCCGCTTCGGCTAGAGATCCGTCGCCATTCGCAAAGGAGACACGCCATGGATTTGCAGCTGAAGGGGCGGAACGCCGTGGTGCTCGGCGGCACGCGCGGGATCGGCCGGGCCATCGCCGAAACTCTCGCCGCCGAGGGCGCCAACATCGCGGTCTGCGCCCGCAACGCGGACCAGGTGAGCGAGACGGTGGAAGCCCTCGGCCGCACGGGCGTGAAGGCGACTGGCGGCGCCGTCGATATCATGGACGGCGGCGCGCTGAAGGCCTGGGTGGCGAATGCGGCGCAGGGGCTGGGAGGTGTCGACATCCTCGTGTCCAACGCCGGCGCGATGGCCATCGGCGCCGATCCGGCGTCTTGGGAACAGAACTTCCGCCTGGACGTGCTCGGCGCGGTCAACGCGTTCGAGGCAGCCCAGCCGTTCCTGACCAAGGCCGCCAAAGCGACGGGCGACGCATCCTTTGTGATCATCTCCTCCGTTTCTGCGGCGGAAGCAGACAACGCGAGCTCCTACGGCCCGATCAAGGCCGCCCTCATCCACTATGCGAAGGGACTGGCCCGGCAGCACGCTCCGCAGCACGTTCGCGCCAACGTCGTCTCTCCAGGCGCCATCTACTTCAAGGGTGGGGTGTGGAACACGATCGAGACCAACATGCCGGCGATGTTCAAGGGAATGCTCGAGCGGATCCCCATGGCGCGCATGGGGACGCCGCAGGATATCGCCAACGCCGCGGTCTTCCTCGCCAGCCCCGCCAGCTCCTACACGACGGGGGTGAACCTGGTGGTCGACGGAGCGACCAGCCGGCGGGTCAACTTCTAGCCGGAGCGCCGTCATGCGCGCGATCTAGCGTCGTCGCGCATCACGGCTGCCGGGTTATCGGAATCGCGCGGCAGCGCTCTCTCCACTGCGTCGAGGGGTTCCGATTGTTGCTTGGTCAGTGACATAAAATCGAGCAGACTTGGACCGCGTATGTCACCGTCAAACGCTTAGACGGGATGACCAAGAGCAGGCGGCGAACACTTTGGTCGCGCCGAGACGACGCAAGGGAGAGGGACTCTGACGGGCGAGCCGGTTCTGGTTATCGGCGCAGGCATAGCTGGCCTGTGCACGGCGCTGGCCCTCGGGCCGACGGGTTGGCCGGTCACTCTGCTCGAGCGTGATCTGGCGCCGCCTACGGGCGACGCCGACGAGGCTTTCCGCAGCTGGACGCGACGCGGCGTGGGCCACCTGCGGCAGAGCCACGCCTTCCTGGCGAGGCTCGGCAAGCTCATCAGGGCGGACCACCCCGCGCTGCGGGAGGCTCTCCTCGAGATGGGCGTGCGCGAGCTGGGCTTCGAGAGCATGCTCTGGCCGTCGCAGAAGGCGACCTACGTTCCCAAGCCGGTGGATGCGGAGTTCGCCATCCTGACGAGTCGCCGCACGACCCTCGAACTGGTCATGCGGCGATACGTCGAAACTCTGCCGAACGTGACCATCCGTTCGGGCGCCATGGTGAGGCGACTTCTGACCGAGAATGACCGGTCCGGAGTTTTGAAAGTCGTTGGCGTGGTCGTCGAGGAGGGCGACGGCGAGACCTGCGAGCTGCGGGCGCCGATCGTGATCGATGCGGGCGGCAAGAACAGTTCGGCCATCGATCAGCTCCTCGAGGAGGGCGCGCCAATCGCCGACGAGTCCGAGACTGCAGGCATCCTCTACTTCACGCGCCACTACAGGCTGAGGGCGGGCAGGACGGAACCCAAACGCGAAGGCAATCCGCCCTTTGGCGGCGACCTCGGATACCTCAAGTTCGGCGTGTTTCCGGGCGACAACAACTGCTTCTCGGTCACGATGTGCGCGCCGGAAATCGAGTACGAGATCCGCAAGGCGATCGTGCGTCCCGACATGTGGGACAAGATGATCGAGAACCTGCCTGGCCTGAAGGTGTGGTGCCACGACGAGCAGGCCGAGCCGACCAGCCGCGTGTTCGGGATGGGCGATCTGCACAGCCGCTGGCGCGACCTCGTCACGGACAACAAGCCGGCGGTGCTCGGCTTCTTCGCCGTTGGCGACTGTCTCCTGCGCACAAATCCGCTTTACGGGCGTGGCTGCTCGCTCGCGGCGGTTCAGGCCTACATGGTCCGGGACGCCTTGGCGGAAACCTCGGATCCGGCGGGCCGACTGCTGGCCTATCATCGCCGCGTTCGAGGCGAGTTGCGGCCGTACTACCTCGCCATGCGCGCGCAGGATCGTAACGCCATCAAACGCGCCGAGCAGGCGCTGACCCCAGGCTACAGGCCCACTCTGCGCGAGAAGGTGCTGCGAAGCTTCGCCGAGGACGGGATCACGCCTGCGATCCGCTCTGACGTCGATCTTTTGCGGGAGAGCATGCGGGGATTCCACATGCTCGAGCACCCCAACGCGTGGTTCCGCAGGCCGAAGAACTTCGCGAAGATCATCAGGTACTGGGCGCGCGGTAAGAAGCGAAATGCGGCAGCCTATGCGCCGAAGGCAGGACCCAAACGCGAAATCATGATGGGCGCCCTGGGTCTGTCACCGGAGGCCGACATCGTCATCCTCGCCGAGCGCCGCGCAGCCGAACGGCGGGGCGAGCGGAAGATCGCCGCCTAGCGGCCCCAAAATCGCGGAGCCAAAGATGTCTGAGTTCAAGCACATCGACGCCGGTCAGGCTCGCCTTCGGGTCGCTGTGGAGGGGGACGGGCCGCTGGTTCTGATGGTGCACGGGTTCCCCGAGAGTTGGTACTCCTGGCGACATCAGATGCGTCCGATCGCCGAGGCCGGTTTTACTGCCGCCGCGATCGACGTGAGGGGCTATGGCGGCTCGCAGAAGTTCGGCGAAGTCGCGGCCTATTCGATGGAAAACATCGTCTCCGACGTGAGGGGGGCGGCCGACGCCCTGTCGCCAGGGCGTCCCGTGGTGTTGGTCGGCCACGATTGGGGTGCGCCGATCGTCTACAATTCCGCATTGATCCACCCGGACCGTTTCGCCGCCCTCGCCACCCTGTCGGTCGTCTACACCGGCGTGCCCACCCGCTCGTTCGACGAGGTGATCAAGGAGCGGTTCGATGACAAGAACCTGTTCTTCTACCAGTCCTACTTTCGCGAACCGGGACGAGCCGAGAGCGTCTTCGACCCGAACCCACGCGATTTTCTGAGGAAGTTCTTCTATATCGCCTCGGGCGACGTGGACCTCACGAAGATCCGGAGCGCATTCGCCAAGGATGCGAGCGCCGCTCTCCTGGACGGAATGCCAGATCCCGATCCGTTCCCGGCGTGGCTCTCCGCTGCGGACATCGACTACTACGTCCACGAATTCGAGGGCTCCGGTTTCTTCGGCCCGCTCAGCCGCTATCGAAACCACACACGCGACTTCCAGTATCTTCAGCAGTTCAAGGGGCGCACGCTGGCCCAGCCCGCCTTCTTCATGGCGGGCAATCGGGATGGCGCCTTCAATGGCTTCGGCGCACTCGAGGACCCGATCGCCGTGATGAGAGGTTTCGTTCCGAACCTGGAGGCCGCGCACGTGCTGGAAGGCTGCGGTCACTGGACCCAGCAGGAGCGCCCCTTCGAGGTCAATGAGCGCCTCGTCCCGTGGCTCGGGACGTTGCGAGGGCGGATCGTCTAGGCGCGTGGAATGTCCGGGGTTCAGCACCTACGGAACCGGCGCCGTTGGTCCTCATTTGTACTGACCAAAGGCTCCGACGCCGGAGGACGGGCGGCGGGCAGAATCGGAGGGCGGGATGCTCGGCACGATCCTCATCGTCATACTTATCCTCGCCCTGCTCGGCGCCTTGCCGAGTTGGGGATGGAGCCGCGCCTGGGGCTACTATCCGAGTGGCGGCCTTGGACTGATCCTGATCATCGTGATCGTCCTGGTGCTCATCGGGAGGTTATGAACGGGCGCGGGCGTCAGGCCGCCAACCCTCGCAGAGGCTCAATCCCGCCGCTGTCAGGGAAGACCACGCCGTTCAGAGCAGCTCGCGAGAGGCCAAGGTGGTCGGTCAGGACGCCCTTGAACAGCGCGCGCATGTCCACTGTGGGGGCGGTGTCGCGGTTCTCGAACAGCCTGGCCTGCTGAAGGGTCGGCCAGTCGCCGACGATTCCCCCCCGTCGGATCGCGCCGCCCATTAGCAGCGCCGTGGAGGCGGTGCCGTGGTCGGTGCCGTTGGTGCCGTTGACCCTGGCCGTGCGGCCAAACTCGGTGACGCTCACCACGATCGTGTCGTTCCAGGCCGGCCCAAGGCCGTCAGAAAGTCCTCCGATGAAGGCGTCGAGATAGGCCAGCCGCGTGGCGAGCTGGCCCTGGGAAGAGCCCTGGTTGGCGTGAGTGTCGAAGTTGTCGATCGAGACCGCGGCGACCTGCTTGCCGTTGTCCTCGGTCATGAAGGCGGCGAGAGTCGTGCCCAGCTTGCGCGTCTGGGGCAGACCTTGGCGCAGCGCCGGGGCGACGGTCGGACCGCCCGCCATGACCTGGCCCTCCGTCGTCGAAGCGGCGGCGGTTGCGACCTGCGCCTGCGCGGTCTTCGCCATCACTTCGGTGGAGAGGCCTGTCGCCAGGGCCGCGCTGAGCTGCGGGTCGTGGGCGTAGAGATCCTGCAGGATCCCAGGCAGGCGACGGTCCGGCTCGGCCGCGCCGCCGGGGGACCAGGAGGCGGTCTCCACCGGTCCGCGCAGGATCAACGGCGCGGTCGGACCCACGGAAAGGCCAACGCCCTTGCCGGCGGGGCCCATGGTCTGAAGGACCCGGTTCAGCCATCCTGAGGCGGAGCCGTAGACCTTGGTCACGCCGCTCTCGAGCATGTCCTGAGCCTCGAAATGAGATCGCTCGCGGTCGGGCGTGGCGACAGCCGGGACGATCCGCGCCTGGCCCTTCTGCGCCAGGGCATAGGTCTGGACCATCGCCGGGTGCAGGCCGAACGTCTCATCCAGCTTCAGGGCGCCGCCGCCCTGGCCGAAACCGGGAATGGCGATCGGACCCCGCAAGGCGGCGTAGGCGGGATCGCCGACCGGCGGGGAGAGCGAGAGGCCATCGAGACCGCCGCGGCAGACGATCACCACCAGCTTTTTGCGCGCCAGGGCGCGATCAACCGCGGCGAAGGCGCGCGAGCCGGCGAACTCGAGGGTCACGCCAACGCCCAGGGCCCCGCCCACCAGGGCGCGGCGGGTGAAGAAGGGGGTCATCGGCGCTGGAACTCCGGACTCATGAGAAGGATGGAGAGCCCCTCGGCGCGGGTCTCGGCCCGTCCAATGGTCTTTCCGGCAAGCGGGGTGAGGCGTGCGCCTAGGGCGGCTTCGGCCAGTTGACCCGGATCCCGATCCGCGACGGCCTGGGCGGAAAAGGTCTCGCTCCACGCCATGCGCTTGACGAGGTCATCCGGATCCAGCCAGGCCGCGCTCTCGTCCGGCCAGCCCTTGGGCGAGGGGGCGGAGAGGGGCTTCTGGCCCATGGCGGTCATGGCGCGCACGGCGTCCTGGATTTCCCCGGGTCCGGTCCCCGCCGCGCGCCAGGAGGAGACCAGGAACTCGTAAGGGCTCTTGAACTTGGATGCCTGGGGCGTCCAGGTCTCCGGCGAGCGGATCAGGGTTTGCGCCACCACGGCGAGATCGCCGTGGGAGCCCAGGTAGGCGGTCTTCAGCCGTGCGACGAGGGCGGGCGGCGGATCGTCGGCGACGAAGTGGCGAGCGATCTTCACAGCGAGGTGGTTGGCGGTGAAGGGACTGGCGGCCAGGTCGCGCATGACCCAGCGGGCCTGATCATAGCCGGCTTCAGGATAGTGCTTGCCCAAGATGACGCGCGCCCCTGGCTCGTGGGCGTTCTCGCGGAAATAGAATTTGCCGGACCGGTCACCCTCGTTGAGCGCGCCGATGCTCCAGCCGGTCATGGCGCGGGCGAACTCGGTGACGTCCGCCTGTCTGTAGCCCGCCTGCACGCCCACTGTGTGAAGCTCCATGATCTCGCGGGCGAGGTTCTCGTTGAGGCCCGCGGGCTTGCCGCTCCTCTCCAGGAATTGGGCGGCCTTGCTGTCAGGGCCGAACGAGCGGGCCTGGTCGAGATAGAGCAGCATGGCCGGATGGCTGGACGAGGCGACCAGCAGATCTTCGAAGCGGCCAAAGACGTGCGGGCGGATCGCCTCCTGCTCGAACGGCCCGATCAGGGTTGCGGTGACGACCTTGGTCGCCGAGACGGTGAAGTGGTTGGCCCAGAACAGCGCCCAACGCTCGCGGAACGAGGCGTCCGTGTTGGCGGCGAGGTTGAGCCGACCGGCGAAGTCGGGGCCGGCGTCCCTGCGGATCAGCTGGATCGCCATCTTCACCGGATCGGGCGCCGGCTCGCCGGCGGCGCGCGCCTGCTTCCGCGTCGTCTGGAACTCGCGGTACTGGGCCAGGCGGTCCGCGGAGGAAGCCATCTGTGGGTCGATGATCTCCGCGCCTTGCGGGCGGATCTGGGTGGACAGCCACCCCTGCGGGTCACTCTTCGCCGCAATGATCTCGTCGGCCTTGGCGCCAAGGCCGAGCCTCGTGGTGGCGATGGCGGCCATGAGGTTCTTGTCGTAACCCAAGTTCTCACCTCTTAAGGGCCTGGCGCACGCGATGCCTCGCGTGCGTTTTCCACGCAGCGGACCGCGATTTCCGTCGCATGGCTAAGACACCAAGGAGACGAGATGCCCGGGCCCGACCCGCTGATCGAGGCGCGCCGCTTCTACAAGGAGGCGAGGGCCGGCGAGGAAACCGGCGGCGCCTTCCCGGTCCTGCTCGACGGCCGGCGCGCTCGCACGGCGCGCGGATCTGTCCTGGCGGCGCCCACGCGCGCACTGGCCGAACTGATTGCCAGCGAGTGGAACGCTCAGGGCCCCTCCATTGAGCCGGCCGACATGCCCGCAACGCGCCTGGCCTCCCAGGTTCTCGACGGCGGCGAAGAGGCTCGTGCGATCCAGCTGAAGACCCTGGAGCGTTACGGGGCGTCGGACCTGATCTGCTATTTCGCAGATTCGCCGCGCGCCCTGATCGAGCGCCAGTCCCGGTCCTGGGGGTCGCTCCTGGACTGGGCGAAAAGTGAGCTGGGGCTCGATTTCGCCCGCGCGACCGGGATCATACACCGTGAGCAGCCGCCTCAGACTCTGTCGCGGCTCGCCGAGTTGGCGCGGGCGGCTGGCCCCTTCGAGCTGGCCGGCCTCGCCTTCGGCGCGGGGCTGTTCGGCTCAGCCGTGATCAGCCTCGCCATGCGCGCGGGACGGCTCGATGCGGCCGGAGCGATGGACGCGGCGCGGCTGGATGAGATCTTCCAGGAAGAGCAGTGGGGAGTCGACGCCGAGTCCCGCGAGCGCGCCGAGGCCATGGCCGCCGAAGCCCGTCTGCTGGAGCTCTGGTTCCGCGCCCTGTAGTCCCGTGCGCCTTGCGCCCTCGCCGACGCTTCGGCTAGGCGGATGCCTTTGGCGCCAAGGGAGCCGGCCATGCAGCACATCCTCGAGGAGCTCGAGCGGCGCCGCGCCCTGGCGCGCGCCGGCGGTGGCGACCGGCGCATCGCCTCCCAGCACGCCAAGGGCAAGCTCACCGCGCGCGAGCGGATCGACCTGCTGCTCGACGAAGGCTCGTTCGAGGAGTTCGACATGTTCGTCGAGCACCGCAGCCACGACTTCGGCATGGAGGCGCAGCGCGTCCCGGGCGACGGCGTGGTCACCGGCTGGGGAACCATCAACGGCCGGCTGGCCTACGTCTTCTCCAAGGATTTCACCGTCTTCGGCGGATCGCTTTCCAAGGCCCACGCCGAGAAGATCGTGAAGGTCCAGGAGATGGCGATGCGCAATGGCGCGCCCATCATCGGCCTGTTCGACGCCGGCGGGGCGCGGATCCAGGAAGGCGTCGATTCCCTCGCAGGTTATGCGGATATCTTCCTGCAGAATGTCCTCGCCAGCGGCGTCGTCCCCCAGATCAGTGTGATCATGGGCCCCTGCGCCGGCGGCGACGTCTACTCGCCGGCGATCACCGATTTCATCTTCATGGTGAAGGACACGGCCTACATGTACGTGACCGGCCCGGACGTGGTGAAGACGGTCATCAATGAGGACGTCAGCCACGAGGACCTGGGTGGCTATCGCGTGCACGCCCTCAAGTCAGGCGTCAGCGACGGGGCGTTCGACAACGACCTCGAGGCCCTGACCCAGGTCCGCCGCTTGGTGGACTTCCTGCCGCTCAACAACCGCGAAGCCAGGTCGGTGCGTGAGAGTTTCGACGATCCCGACCGGGAAGAGCGTTCCCTCGACACCCTGGTCCCAGCCAACCCGAACAAGCCCTACGACATGAAGGAGCTGATCCTGAAGGTCGTGGACGAGGCGGATTTCTTCGAGATCTCCGCCGACTACGCCAAGAACATCATCTGTGGCTTTGCTCGCATGGACGGCCAGACCGTGGGTATCGTCGCCAACCAGCCACAGGTGCTGGCGGGGGTGCTGGACATCGACGCCTCGCGCAAGGCCGCCCGTTTCGTGCGATTCTGCGACGCCTTCGGCATTCCCCTCGTCACCCTCGTCGATGTGCCGGGCTTCATGCCGGGGACCAAGCAGGAGCAGGGCGGCCTCATCAAGCACGGGGCCAAGCTGCTCTTCGCCTTCGCCGAGGCGACGGTGCCGAAGGTCACCCTGATCACCCGCAAGGCCTATGGCGGCGCCTTCGACGTGATGAGCTCGAAAAACATCCGCGGCGATCTCAACTACGCCTGGCCCACGGCCGAGATCGCGGTGATGGGTCCAAAGCAGGCGGTGGAGATCATCTTTCGCGCCGACATCGGCGATCCGGCGCGCCTCGCCGCCCGCGAGGCGGAGTACAAGGCCCACTTCGCCAACCCGTTCGTCGCGGCCTCGCACGGCTATATCGACGACGTGATCATGCCGCACGGCACGCGGCGGCGCATCATCCGGGCTCTGGCGAGCCTGAAATCCAAGACGCTCGCCAACCCGTGGAAGAAACACGACAACATCCCGTTGTGACCGCGCTCCTGAGGTCGGGGCGGATTTGAGCGCCTTGGCGGTGAATAGTCTGGCTCCCCCGACCCTCACGCTGCTGCTGTTGTTCGCGGTGGCGGTGTGGGCGGGAGTGCAGAACGCCCTCGCGGGCGGAGGCTCGTTCGTGACCCTGCCGGCGCTGATGTTCAGCGGACTGGATGCGCGCGCGGCCAACATCGCGTCGACCCTGGCGCTCTTTCCGGGACAGACGACCACCGGCTGGTTCGGCCGCGACCTAGTGGGCGGCGCCGAGGGCCTGAGCTTCCGCACCCTCGTCCTCATCAGCCTGGCCGGCGGGGCGGTTGGCGCGGGGATCCTGCTCGTCACGCCCTCCAGCGTCTTCGGGCAGATGGTCCCCTGGCTCGTGCTTTTCGCGACCAGCCTCTTCGCCTGGGGCAGCTTCGCGCCGAGGCCGCAGTCGGGCGGCCATCTCGGGCCGCGGGCGGCGATGGTCGCGCAGTTTCTGATCGCCATCTATGGCGGTTATTTCGGCGGAGGGATCGGCTTTCTGATGCTCGCGGCGCTCACTGCCGTGGGCCAGAGCGTGCGCAGCGCCGGGGCGACCAAGAATGTGCTGGCGGCGGCGATGAACGCCGCCGCCGTGGCGGTGTTCGCCTTCACCCCGCACATCCCCTGGCTCCGCGTGGGCGTAGTAGCCGCCGGCGCCATCCTCGGCGGCGGGCTGGGGGCGCTCGCGCTTCACCGCGTGAACGAGAAACTGATCCGCGGGTTCGTGGTCGTGCTGGGAATCGCGCTCACCGTCGGGCTCTTCATCCGAGCGCGCTGACGTGGCCGTGCGGGCCGTCTAGATTGACGCCATGGACGAGAGTTTCGAGCTCACCGGCTTCGATCACGTGCAGCTGGCCATTCCTCCCGGCGGGGAAGACGAGGCGCGACGGTTCTACGTGGAAGCTCTGGGCCTCGCCGAGACACCCAAGCCGCCGCACCTCGCCGCCCGCGGCGGCTGCTGGTTCGACGGACCTGGCCTGCGGCTCCACCTGGGCGTGGAGGCCGACTTCCGTCCGGCGCGGAAGACCCATCCGGCTCTTCTGGTGCGTGGCCTGGCGGCCCTGCGCCGACGCCTGCAGGGGGCGGGCTACGTTACCCGCGACGACGAACCCCTGGAGGGGTACGAGCGCTTCTACGTGGACGATCCCTTCGGCAACCGGCTCGAACTGATGGAACCAGCGCAGAACTGAGCAGGCAGCAAGACCTCGTCGCAGCGTCCGGCTATGGTGACGCCATGCGCGTCGCTCTGATCTCGCTCTCCCTCCTTCTTGCCGCCTGCCAGCCAAGGTCGTCCGCTGGTCAGGGCCTTCCGCCGCCGCCGCCCCACCCGAACGGCCAGGTTCTCTGGCATATCGTGCACGGACAGTGCGTGCCGGACGAGGAGAAGGGCGGCCGCCCCGACCCGTGCGTGGACGTCTCGCTCAGTGGAGGCGAGGCGCGGGGCTACGCCGTGCTCAAGGACAAGCATGGCGCCGAGCAGTACCTCGTGATGCCCACGGCCGACATAACCGGCATCGAGGACGCGCGCCTGCTCGCCCCTGGGGCGCCCAACTACTTCGCGGACGCATGGGCCTCGAAGCCCTTCGTCGACCACCTGATCGGCCGGACGACGCCGCGCCAGGACATGGCGGTGAGCGTCAACTCCCTCTATGGCCGCTCTCAGGATCTTCTGCACCTTCACGTCGATTGCCTGACGCCCGAGAGCCTGGCTGCGCTGACCGCCGATTCTCCGAAGATCACCGGTCGCTGGTCCGCTGCCCCCTTCATGCTCGACGGCCATCCCTATTACGCCATGCGCTTGACGGGAGAGGCGCCGCCCGCCAACCCGTTCGATCTCCTGGCCCAGGGAATCCCAGGTGCGCGGGAAGACATGGGCGCATGGACGTTGATCCTCGCCGGCGCAGAGTTTGACGGACAGCCTGGCTTCATCCTGCTCGCGAACCGCGCCGATCCCCTGCACGGAGACTTCGCTTCCGGCGAGGAGTTGCAGGATCACGAGTGCCGGATCGCCCACGCTGGCTAGGCTCCGCACGCGGTTTCGGCTAGGCCAAGGTGAATGAATCCAGGAGCCCTTGAATGGCCTCTCTCGTCCTGACCCGTCGTTTCGCTCTGATCGGCGCTTCAGCCGCGGCCCTCGCCGCCTGTTCGAAGCATGGCGGGAGTGGCGGCGAGGCCGGTCCTCAGGCAGCCGCGGCCCTGCCCGACGACATGAGCCTGGGCAATCCGAACGCGAAGGTCACCTTCGTCGAATACGCTTCGGTGGCCTGTCCGGTGTGCGGCCGCTGGTTCAAGGAGGTTTGGCCGGCGTTCAAGACCAAATACGTTGACACCGGCAAGGTCCACTACGTCTTCCGTGAAATGCTGGTTGGCAGTGCGGACGAAGTCACCGCGGCCGCCTCGGGCTTCCTGCTCGCCCGCTGCGCTGGCAAGGACAAGTACTTCCAGATGGTCGACGCCGTCTTCAACAGCCAGCCGGACCTGTTCACCGATCCGCGGGGCGTGCTGCTCAATATCGCCAAGAGCGCCGGGATGACGGAGCAGCAGTTCGACGCGTGCGTCGGCAACGCCGATGCGCTCAACGCCCTCCAGCAGCGGGTCGAGAAGAACGGCAAGGACGGGAACATCACCGCCACGCCGACCTTCATCATCAACGGCAAGGCGATGGATCCCGGCTATCATCCGCTGACCGAGATCGACTCCGCCATCGCCGCGGCCCAATCCGGGGGCGCCTGATCGGTCAGCCCCGGCCGATCCCGAGCGCCACCAGGATCGGAACGAACACCGCGACGATCGCCTCGCCGGCGATCAGGCCGGAGGCGAGGGGAACCAGGTAGTCGTCCGAGCTGCGCTTCGAGCTCGAGCGCCACGCGAGGTTGGCCACGCCGCCGACGAACAGGCCCACGATCACCGAGAAGGGCAGCAGTATGCCCAGGGAAAGGCCCACCGGCGTCGGGCAGAATTTCCTCAGGCGCGGCCTCTGCTCGAGGACTGCAAACAAGGCGCCCAGGAACACCGAGGCTGCCATGGCCCAGAGGGCCGAGGCGGGAAGGGCGGCGCCGCCGGTGGCGAGGATCTCGGTGAAGCCCGCTGAGACGCGCGAGCCAGGCGCCGACAGCTTCGCGTGCTCGCCCACGATGCCGTAGGTGTGGACGAGGGCGGGATAGACCACGGCGACGACGGCGGCGCCGACCGGGGCGCCGATCAGTTGGGCGATCGCCATGGAGCGGGGCCGCGAGCCGATCATTTGCGCCGCCCGGTAGTCCTGGATCAGCCCTTCCGAAGTGACCGCCACGGTTCCCGTGGTTGCGCCGCCCAGGGCGATCGCGGGAGCGCTGCCGGGCGCAAGGCCCGAGAACACCGCCTGGGTCAGATTGGATAGGGAACCGATCGGTCCCCAGTTGGTCTCGCCCAGCGCTCGCAGGCCCACCAGCATCAGAGGCACGGCCATCAGGATCGCGAGGAAACTCAGCCAGGGCGCGAGTCCAAAAAACAGCCACTGAACGAGGCAGAACGCGATGGTGAGGACGACGATGCCGCCCACCACCAGGGGCAGGGGAAGCTCCTCGCCCGCGGCCGAGGCCGACTTCAGCGAGCGCAGGGCCTCCACAAGCAGCCGCCAGCGCAAGGCCAGCGAGGTGAGGCCGCCGGACATCACCATCCCCAGGCCCGACCACATCACCCAGCGCAGCACGACCGTGCGCGTGGGATGGTCCGGCACAACTCCGTAGCGGACCAGAAGGACCGGTCCGACGACCCACGCCAGGATCCCACCGACCATCATCCAGAAGTTGACCCGGAAACCGACCAGCAGCCCGCTGCCCACGTTCAGCAGGCTGTAGGCGGCGCCAACGCCCATGGTCGACAGGACCACCGCCGAGCCCGCGACGCCCAGGGTCAGCGCGCCGGGATCCCAACCCTCGGGGACGATGTCGAATACCCGCGCGTCGGTTCGAAAGATCATCAGCAGGCCCGATGCGGCCATGGCCAGCCCCATCACCCAGGCTGCGCGTCGCGCGCGGCGGGCGATGGGATCGTCACGATGCGCGCCCCGTGGCGGATCGAGCAGCATCAGGGTCTCGCCGGCGGCCATGCCGTCGGGGAACGGCAGGTTCTCGTCGACGATGAAGTGCCGGCGCATCGGCGCGGCGAGCAGGACTCCCAGCAAGGAAGCGCAGGTCAGCCAGACGAAGGTCTGAAAGGGTGTGGGGTTGATGGTGAAATGGACCACGTGCGAGGCGCGCAGCATTTCGAAGTTCGCCAGCGCACTGCACATGAAGGCGGTCTGCGCCGCCGAGGTGCCAGCGGTCTGGACGATGTTGTTCTGCCACCTGTCGTAGCGGCTGCGCGCGATCACGCTGAGGATCAGGAATCCCAGGAAGGCCGCGACGATGGAGACATTGGGGCCGATGCCCAGCTTGAGCACCATATACGGGTAAGCGGCGCCCATGATGGCCGCCACGATGATCGCCGCGCCGATCGAACGGATATTCAGTTGAGGCGCGCGTGGGGCGTCCGCGGCGAGGACCTCAGCATGGGTCTCGTCCATCACAGCTTCGGCCATTGCGCGTCGTTCTCCTGCGGCCGTTTTGGCCTGTCGACTCCGATAGGAGCGAATTCGCTCCATCGCTACGCCACCCTGCGCAGGCTTCCTAGGCGACGCGCCGCCGCCGGGCGGTTTGGCCGATCGACGCAGCCAGCCGCTTATGTTGGGCCGGCGCGGCAGCTATAGCAGCGCCATGAGCGAGCCGTTCGTCGGGCCCACGTCCCACAGCTACATCTCCCAGCGCCTGCGCCTGCACTATGTCGACTGGGGCAATCCAACCGCGCCGCCGCTGATCCTGCTTCACGGCGGGAGGGACCACTGCCGCAATTGGGACTGGGTGGCCCGCGAGCTGCGGAACGACTGGCACGTGATTGCGCCTGACATTCGCGGCCACGGCGATTCTGCGGCTTCGCCGAGCGGCGACTATTCGATGAGCGCCTTCGTCTATGATTTCGCCCAGTTGATCCATGGCCAGCGCCTCGCGCCCGTGCGGATCGTCGCCCACTCCATGGGCGGCGCGATCGCCCTCCGCTATGCGGGCGTCTACCCCGAGAACGTCGAGAAACTGGTGGCCATCGAGGGACTGGGTCCTTCGCCGGCAATGGTCGCCGAACGGCGGGAACAATCGATCGTCGAGCGCATGCGCGCCTGGATCGATTCCGAACGCGCGCTCGCCGCGCGCCTCCCGCGCCGCTATCCCTCGATCGAGGAAGCCTTCCACCGCATGCAGGGCGAGAACCGCCACCTGACCGACGAGCAGGCCCGCTATCTCACCGTTCACGGCGTGGCGCAGAACGAGGACGGCACCTACAGCTGGAAATTCGACAACTACGTCCGGTCGTGGTCGCCGGTGGACCTCACGCCCAAGCAGACCTGGGAACTGTGGTCGAACATCACGTGCCCGACCCTCCTCATCAACGGCAAGGAGAGCTGGGCCTCGGACCCCGTGGCCGACGGGCGCATCAACCACTTTGGCAACGCCCGCGCCCTTGCGGTGGACGGCGCAGGCCACTGGGTCCACCACGACCGCCTCGACATCTTCCTTGCCGCGGTCCGCGAGTTCCTCTGAAGCAGGCTTACTCGGAGGGTTGCAGAGACGATCCGCGCCGAAGGCGCATTCTCTGAGTTGAGCCTTCTTGATCAACACGATGGGCGGTCCATACTCGCGGTTCATGATCACCCGCCGATACGGCAATCTCGCTCTGCGCGAGGATCCGGCCCCTGCCGCGGCCGTCCAACTCGAGGCGTTGGGCTACGCCCACGTCCCGGACATCCTTTCCGGCGAGGCCGTTGCGGCGCTGCGCGACGAGGTCGCGGCCGTCTTTGACGCCTCGGAGGCAGATCGCCCGGCCGATCAGTACGGTGAGTTCCGCCACGGCATGCTCAACCGCTCGGCACTGGCGCAGCAGGCGATCGCCGCGCCCGCCATCCTCGAAACGATCGAGCCCCTGCTGGGCGAGGATTGCCACGTCATCGCCAACACCGCCTGGCGCAATCGGCTGGGCCACACCGGCGGGCGCTGGCACACCGACGCCGGCCCGCACATCCCGCGTCCGGAAGGCGTGCCCTGGCCCGACGCCATCCCCTATCCGGTGTTCGCCGTGGGTATGCACCTCTTCCTCGAGGACTGCCCACTCGAGGCGGGACCGACCGCAGTCCTCGCGCGCTCACACCGCTCCGGCCGCTCGCCGCCGGTGAACGATGCCGAGTTCCAGGCCGAGCCGACCTACGACGGCGAGGGGCCGGTGCTGCTGCCGGCGAAAGCGGGCGACGCCATCTTCTTCGTCTCCGACATCTGGCACTGCGGCACGCCGGCCCTCGGCGATCTCGGCCGCTTCTTCCTGCAGTGCCACTACGCCCGGCGCGACATCGCCCAGCGAATCCGCATGACGGACGAGGTCAACCACCTCACCCCGGAGGCCGTCGCTCGCGCCGAGACCACCCGCGCCCGCAAGCTCGCCGGCCTCCACCGCCCGGGCTTCTACGACCTCTGATCCTCCACGAAATCCGCCGCCGTCGCCGTCTCCAGCGGACGGGCCTGGGCCGGCGGATCGATGAGGGACGCGGCGGTGACCTCACCCAGCAGCTCGCCGCGTTGGCCGGTCACCTGCACCGGCGCTCCGCCCGCCCGCAGCAGGGCGCGCATCAGCTCGGGCGGATGCGCCGCCGCAGAGACGGCGTTCGCCGCGCCCGCGGTCGCCAGCCGGCCCAGGTGGATACGCGCCGAATAGATGGAGCGGACCTCCAGGGCGCGGGCGCAGGCCGTCGCTCCGGCGACACCGATCGCCACCGGCACGATGATCCAGTCCAGCCGGCGCGTGAGCTCGATGGAGAGGACGATGGCCGACAGCGGGCCCTGGGTGGTCGCCGCCAGCACCGCCGCCGCCCCCACCGCCGCATAGGGACCGGGCGGTCCGCCTGGCCACACGTCCAGCCATGCGAGGCCCAGCGCCGCGCCGAGGACGGCGCCCAGCGTCATGGTCGGGGTGAACAGGCCGCCCGGCGCGCCGCAACCGAGGCACGCGGCGGTGACCAGGGGCTTGAGCACCACGATCGCCAGGAGCAGGGGCAGGGCGTCCGACCCGGTGAAGGTCTCCTGCACCACATCCTTGCCGTTGCCGAGCAGCTGGGGGAAGGGCAGGGAGAGGGCGCCCAGGACAGCGAACACCGCCAACGGCGCGATCGGCTTCCACGCCCCGCGCGGGACGAGCATGTCGGCCGAGGCGATCAGGCGCACATAGAGCGCCGAGACCACCCCGGCGATCGGACCCGCGACGATCGAAAAGAAGATCAGGCTCGGATCCACCGTCCAGTGCGGGATGGCGTAGGTCGGCTGGTCGGGGATCAGCAGCCAGGAGGTCCCCACCGCGATCAGGCTGGTGGCGAGGGCCGCGGGGACGAGGCTGAGCGAGAGGCTGCCCAGCAGAACTTCGAGGGCGAACAGGGCCCCGCCCACCGGCACGTTGTAGACCGCCGCTATGCCTGCGCCCGCGCCGCACGCGACGAGGAGCCGCCTTTGGCTGTTGGTCAGGCGCGCCCAGCCGCTCAACAGGCTGGCGAAGAGGGCGCCGGCCTGCTTGGGCGCCGCCTCGCGTCCGAGGGATGCGCCCATCCCCACGATGACGATCGACAGGATGGCGCGCACGCTGGTGCGGAAGGGCTCCAGGGCGCCGTTGCTGAACCAGATCTTCTCTGACAGGTCGCCGCCGTGGCCCCCGCCGAGACTCTTGCGAAACAGCATCGGGACGATGGCCGTCAGGGCGCCAGCGCCGAGCACCACCGTGAACCTCTGCCAGCCCGGCGCCGCGCGCACCGCGTCCAGGAAGTGGTCGCCGGGCCGGTAGGGCCAGGCGAGGTGCTGGACCAGAAAAAGCAGCTTCATCAGCAGGCCGCCGGCCAGCCCTGTTCCGAGACCCGTCAGGCAGATCACGCCCCACACCCGGGCCGGAAGCGCCCGCATCGAGCCCACGCCCATCACATTGGGCTGGGGCGTGTCTTCGTCGACGGCTGGCATTCCGGCTGAACCCGGTCGCCCTGGCTCAGGTTGCCCCGCCACCCGCCCGGCGCCGCGTCAGGAGAGGGCGCTGACCGTCCAGGTGGCGCTCACCACCAGCGGCCGGCGTTCGAGATGGGTCACGACGAGGTCGAGGTCCTTGGGATCGGCGGTTGTCGAGCCCAGCACGGCTGCGAGTTCAACCAGGTCCTCGCCCTCCGACAGGGTCTCGATCTCCTGCAGAGGATAGTGGTGCGTCTCGAGCTCGTCGAACAGAAGGTCGCGCGCGTTCGAGACGTCCTTGGGATTGCAGATCAGGTGCACGCGGTAGAGGGCCTCGGTCTCCGCGGGGTTCATCGGACGGCGATTGACGAAGTTGACGACCGGGCGAAGCAGGGTGTTGCCCGCCAGGATGAACGCAGCGACCAGGGCCGCCTCCAACTCGAGCCCCACTCCGGCGAAGGCGCCCACAGCAGCGGAAGCCCAAAGAGTTGCAGCGGTGTTCAGGCCGGTGACTTGCGCGCCTTCCTTCATGATGACCCCGGCGCCGAGGAAGCCGATGCCCGAGACGATGTAGGAGACGATCCGCGTGGACCCCTCGGCGCCATAGATCCGCATTCCGAGGTCGGCGAAGGCCGCCGCGCCCACCGCCACCAGGACATTGGTCCGCAGCCCTGCGGTCCGCTGGCGCCATTGGCGCTCGAGCCCGATCAATGCGCCCAGGCAGAAAGCCGTCGCCAGGGCCGCCGTCGTGGCAAGAAAGCGCGCCGTCAGCATGCCGTGGCCGTCTCCGCCGGCCGTCCCGCGCCTGCGAGCGCGCGAGCGGCCGTCTCTTCCTCTTCCGGATTGTGGTGCGCCCAGAGCGGACTTCGGCGCAACGCCAGCAGATAGTACACGGCGCCGGTGCTCATCAGTCCAAGGGTCACCAGCAGCCCGGCTCGCCCCGGACCGCCATCCGCCAGGCCCGCAACCATAAGTGCGATCGCAGCGAGGATGACGACCCCCGGCCCGAGCGGATGCCAGGGCATCCGCGCCTGCGAGCGCGCGGAGGCGCCAGTGCGGCGGCCGACGATCACGCCCAGCGCCAACAGGCCGTAGCCGAGCGATGCGCCGCTGCCGTTGATCATGACCAGAACTGGGAGGGGCAGGAAACACAACAGCAGGCCGCCGGCGCCGATCGCCAGGGTCGCCGGCCAGGGCGAGCCGAACCGCGGGTGGACGGCCGCGAATGTCCGGTTTAGCACCGGCGCCCATGCGTTCTCCCGCGCCGCCGAATAGAGCAGCCGGCCGCCGATCAGCGCGATCGCGATCATGGCGTTGAAGATCGCCAACGCCACCGAGAGACTGATCGCGTCGGCGACCCAGGGCCCGCCGGCCTCCAGGATGAAGTCCTGCAGCGGTGTCGCCGAGGCGCTCAGCCTCGCCAGATCCTTGGACCCCACGACAACGCCAATGACTGGAGGGATGATGGTGAGGGCGCCCAGGCCCAATGCGCCGTAGATCATCCACGCCATCTTGCGCCGCGCACCGACGACCTCTTCGCCGAAGGTGACGGCGCCGCCATAGCCATTGAGTGCGTAGACCGCGGCCGCCCCGGCCACGCCCATGGCCAGCAAGGGCGTTTGCATCAGTCCTCCGCCCCGCCGCGCCATCACCGGACGGGTGATGACCTGAATCAGGTCGTGATGCGGGTGCGCCGCGCCGAGCGCGGCCGTGGCGATCATGGCCAGGATCTCGAGCGCCAGAAAGACGCCCGTGATCCATGCGTTCATCCTGACGCTCAGCGCGCCGAGCACCGTTACGATGACAATGCAGGCGGCTGCCGTAGGGATGACGGGGACGCCCGGCCAGACTGCTCTCAGGAAGTCCGATACGCCCAGCCCTGACAGCGCCAGAGCGACCGGGATACCTGCGAGCGCTCCGCTCAGAATGGCGAACCTCGCGACCGGCCCGAGGGTCGCGCCGATCAAAACATAGTCGCCGCCAGCGTGAGGAAACGCGGAGCCCAGCTCGGCGTAGACGCCCGCGACCAGGACGCCCAGCATCACCGCCAGCACGCAAGCCACGATGGCGAACGAGCCCGACTGCTGGATGACCACCGGCGCGGCGATGAACACGCCGATGCTGGGCGAGAGGTTGGTGAGGGTGATGACCATGCCGCCAAGGCCCGACATCTCGCGCTTCAGCGTGGGAGCCTTGGCTTTCGTCGCCACGCGCGTGTCCCCCCGACCTAGGCCCACAGTAACGCCGCTCGCCAGTCGGCGAGTCAATTCATGGGGACGAGTCGATCGTGCGGCCCTACTGCGTCGCCTCGACGAGGAATTCGGCGGTGGCGTCGTCCGCCACCTGGTGCGCCGTGTTCAGGAACTCCGGCAGGGTCAGTCCCAGCGCCTCTGCCGCCTGGGGTATGAGGTCAAGGGCGTTGGCGTTGAGCGGGGAGGCCGGGTCGTTGGCCTCGTTCATCAGCACGCGGATCTCGTAGGCGCCGCGCAGGCCCATGGGTCTCAAGATCTCGAGCTTGGTCCCCAGATAGCTCCACGCCAGGGCCTGACTCACAAGGTCGATCACGAACATGAAACCCAGGTTCGTACGCATGGTGAGGGCGATCGGATCGGACCATGCCATCTGGCCGATGGAGGTCACTCCGATCTCGTTCATCCGCGCGAAGACCGCGTCATCGACGCCCACCAGCTTGGTGATCAGGTCCGCCTGCGTGTCGCTTGTCGGGGTCCCCCCCAGGCGCTTCTGCGCGTCCTGGCGGATGATCCGGACGATCATCGGGAGGGGGAAGGCGCCGGCCGCGAATGCGATGATCAGGGCCGCATCGTTCTTCACCAGGCTCGAGAGGGCGAAGGCCACCGGCACGCAGCCCATGTAGCGCAACGTATGGAAGCAGAGGTCTTCCGCCGTCACGTCCCGCCGGGCCACCTGGCCGATCGTCTCGAGGGAGACGAAGACATAGGCCCCTGCGATCGCCGCTGCGGCGATGGCCAATGCATGGGTGGTTTGACCCGAAGGGTCGCCAGCCAGGTAGACGATCGACCAGTGGGCGATGCTCTGCGCCGCGTAGCAGGTGAGCATGAAGGTGTAGAGGGTGACGATGATCGTGATCAGGACGGTAGGCACGATCAGTCGGCCTCGCCCGAACCAGTGATCATAGAAGGCGGCGAATCTCCGCGTCGCCGTCGCCGGATCGTTCGCCTCGGAATGATAGGTCGAGAGGTACTTGTCCTTCGCCTGGTCGCTGAGGCTGCACATGATCACGTGTCGGCGCCATCCCCATCCGTCGAACAGGTAGAAAACGATCGGACCGACGGCGGTGAATGCGCCCAGAACAGTCGCGATCAGAATGGCGATGGTGATCACGGTCTTGTCCGCCACGGGCGTCGGCGAAGGAGGCGGACCGGGATGATGGCGGCCCGGGGGGCGATCGGGGCGGCGTTCTTGGGTGAGGGCGCCGGCAGGCGCCGAGGCTGTGGGCGCCGCGACGGCGGGCGTGAGCGGTTGGGCCATCCCGGGCGTAGCGGCGCCCGCCCAGACTATCGCTGTCGCCAGCAGGCCGACCGCCAGGAGCGAAACTCGCCGCATCCTCTGCCGCGCCATGGCCGTCCCCCCGCCCATGATGTTCGATAGGAGAAGATTATCAGTCCCCGGACACGGGGCAATTGGCCTGTATAGAGCGCGATTCCGCTAGTTCGACTTTGCGGCGCTGGCCGCATCCGCGGCGAACACTGGTCCGCCCTCGTATGAGACGTAGACCTTTCGCTGGCTCCTGGAGACGTAGACTCGGTGAGAGCGGAAGAAGTCGGCCCCGAGCAGCATCTGCGGCTGATCAACGGCGCTGCGACCTATGTGCGAGCCCATTTCCGAGACCGTGCTGTCGACGAAGAGTTCGGCGATCGGAATGCGCGCATTGCGAATCGTCTCGTCCCCGAATGAGAAACTCGAGAAGACGTGCGAGCTGACGGGGACGAGGTGGGGCCCGATGCCCTGCATCCGCATCACGCCGTAATCGCCATCTCCTCCTGACCGGACTCCAATATCGTCCGCGCCTTTGCGAGTGAGAACGGACCGGCTCGATCCGGTGTCCATCTCAGCTTCGATCGGCCGCCCGTTCAGGAGGACGGTGACCTTGATCTGGTCGTTGTCCGTCCCGATCAACGGGGCCACGGCATAGGGCTTGCGCCAATAGACGACCTGGTCGCTCTGGCAGGTGTTCGGCATGAAGAACCGCAGCTTGCCGTCGGGGACGTCGAACTCGAGGTCAGCCTGCAGCAGGAAGATTGCGCCCAACAGGCCCTGCGACCCGCCCATGTCGCGCCCGCCGGCGACCGCCATGTCGAAGTCGCTCGCCTCGAGCGCGCCCACCTTGAACGCCTTGATGTGCGCCCTCTCGCCGTTGTCCTCTCCGCCGACGCCATAGAACTTCAGGCCCTCGACCTTTCGGATGGGCAGGCCCAGGGCCTCCGCGGCGGGACGGGACAGAACCGTGCCTGGAGAGCCGGTGTCCACCACCATCCGGACGGCCTCGCCGTTGATCGAGCCGTCAACGACCAGTTGGCCCGCGACGACCTGGATGGGCAGTTCGCCGACCTCCTGGAGTTGGCACGGCGCGGCGGAGTTCGTGTGGTCGGCGCGGGCGGCGTGCGCTACGCCCGAGACGACGAGGCAAAGCCCCAATGCGATGGCTGGACCTGTGCGCATCATCGATTCCACCCCCAATTTTTGCGCGGAGGTTCGGAGTCTGCGCTCTGGCGGTCAAGGGCGATATGTGAACGGGGCTCCGGCATAAACGGCCGGATTTCGGCTGGACTTGAGTGAGCGTTAACGTACGTTAAATGGGTCGCACTCGGGGATGCCGGCGACCAGCCCGTCGGAACGCCGCCAGGGTGCGCGCTTCCTGGAGATTACGCCATGTCTGTCACCGATACGCCTTCCGGCGCGACCCTCGAGCGCGTGGGATCGCGGTTCCGCCTGGGCCGGCTTCGCCGGGCCTATGATCCGCGGATTCCGCACCTGAGCGCCCTGATGGCCGGCAAGACCCTGCCCCCGCCGCCCGCCTCGGCGGACTACACCGCCGGCATGCCGGCGAACCTCGGAATGATGCGGAACGACACTCTGGGCGACTGCACCTGCGCGGCGGTCTACCACGCCCTGCAGGTTTGGACGTTCCGGGCCAACCCGCCGATGGTCACGGAGCCCGACATCGACGTCGTGGACCTCTACGAACAGGCGTGCGGCTACAATCCCACCCAGCCCGGCGAAGGGCCCGGCGGCAATGAGCAACACGTTCTCAAGTACCTGGTCAGGACCGGGGCGCCCGCGGGGCCTGACGGGGAGCAGAGGCTCAAGATCGCCGCCTTCGTCGAAGTCGATCCGCGGATGATCGATGACGTCAAGCGCGCGATCGCAGACTGCGGCGTCGCCTACATCGGCTTCAACGTGCCCCAGTTCCTTATGCCGGCCGACGGCCCGCCGCCGGCGGTGTGGGACATCGCGACGGGGCAGGACGACACGAACATCGGCGGCCACGCGGTGGTTCTGGCCGGTTATGACGCGAACGGCGCCCGGGTGATCTCCTGGGGTCAGTACTACACCATGACCTGGGCCTTCTTCTCGAAGTTCGTGGACGAGGTCTATGCTCTGGCTTGTCAGGAGTGGTTCGACGCGACCGGCAAGTCTCCACTGGGCATGACGATGGATGACCTGCGCGCCCAGATGCAGGCGATCAAGGGAGCGCCGAGCGCCTGAATCGAACCGGCGGGGGCGTTAGGGCTGCACGTCCCCGTCAGGCGAAGGCCTGAAGGGGAGGGCATGAAGAAGAAGGATACTGCCGCACGGCTTGCGGGAGGCGCAGCCTTCGTGGGTGGGCTCGCGCTCGCCTCCTGGCTTCCCCGGGTGGGTTCGCGGCTCCGCCTGAAGATGGACGACCCGGCCGCGTTTGCCCGGGCTTCGACGCTTGGAGACCAGCTGGAGCAGGCCATGGCCACGGGCCGGCCTGTGCATATCCTCTACGTCCATGGGATCCGCGCGTACGGGGCGGGCGCCGCCCAGGTGTTCATGCAGGGCCTCGTCCGCGACGGTGGTCTGCACGGACCGGCCGTAGGCTCCGACGGAGCCTTCGAGCGGGCGGACCGGTTCTGGACGGACCTGGGGCCGACGCCGACCGAGGCCACGGTGCTGGGCCGGCCGGTCTTTCCCTGCGACCTCGCATGGCGTCGAAGCCAGCCTTTCGTCGACCGCTATCTCTTCAGGCGGGATGGGAAGGTGCTGGCCGTGCTCGACGAGGTGAACTGGTGGCCCCTGCTGTTTCCTTTCAAGTGCCGTTTCCTGGTCGGCCCCGATGCGGCCCTGTCAGGCCCTGACAAGCAGGACCTGGCGGCCTGCGGTCAGGATGACGACACCCACTTTCCCTGGCTGACGGCCGACGAGGTGAAGGCCATCGAAGCCAGGCGGCCGATCTCCGGGGGCTCGGCCTGGGCCAACGCAGCCATCAAGCACGCCGTCTTCGCCTGGGGGCTGTCCGACGCGGTGGTCTCGCTCGGCGATGTCAGGCTCCTCCTGCACAAGGCCTTGGACCAGGCCTTCGTCTATGCGGCGGACTACGAGGGCCGGGGCGTGGAGGGGCAGCATTTCACCGCCATCGCAGAGAGCCTCGGCGCCTTCGTCGTCCTCGACGCGGCCGCCGTGGGCGGCAAGGCGCAGGAGGTGATGGACTACGACTGCGCCCTGTGGCTGTTCGCCAACCAGTTCCCCCTTCTGGAGCTTGCCAGGGTCGCGCACCTTCACGCCCCCGCCGCAGAGGGTGCGGCTGATCGGCCGGAGTTGCACGGCCTCCTGCACCGCTGGGCGGCGGCCCCTCGGCCGGGTCGCGCAGGCCTGCGGCCTCGCCAGGTCCTGGCATTCAGCGATCCCAGCGACGCCCTGACCTGGCTCGTACCGAAGTTGCCGGCCGCTCCGGGGGAGGAGGAGCCGATCGTGGTCAATATCTTCGACCGCAACGAGTTCAGCTGGTTCGGCTTCGCCGCCGACCCGATCTCGGCCCATACCGGCCACGCCCGCAACGACGCGGTCATTCGCCTGATGCTGACCCCGAACCAGTCGCCCTAAGCGCCCATTCGGCGGTCCAGAATAGGGGCGGCGCTACGGTTTGGGCCCCCCTCCCTCGGCCAGAACGCGCAGCGTCTCCAGCGCGCCACCCCAATAGCGCTCGTACCTGGCCAGCCACGGCGCCAGGGCCTGCGCCAGAACGCTGCCCTCCAGTCGATAGACCTGTTCGCGCCCCCGCCGTGTGGCGGTCACGAGATCCGCTGCGCGCAGCCCCATCAGGTGCTTGGAAATCCCCGACGCCACCAGGTCGGGAAACTCCGCCGCAAGCTGGCCGACTGTCAGCTCGCCGCGCTCGGCCAGGAGATCGAGGATCCGCCGGCGAGTCGGATCGGCCAGGATGCGGAAGATCTCGTCGGCGGGGCTAGGCGTGGACGCCCCCCATCACCAGTTCCGCCAGACGCTCGAGGATCCTGTGCTCGCTGGCTCCACGCTCGTAGTCCTTCACCGACTCTTGCCAGTCAGCCTTGCCGATGCCGGCGAAGCCGTCATGGATCAGCGAAACCTTCGTCCCCGCGGTCGAGGGCGCCAGGTCGATCACCAGCCGGCCCGGATGCACCCAGTCGCCGTCCTCCTCGAACCACGACAGGATCAGGCGCTCCTGCGGCTCCAGCTCCAGCACGACCCCGCTGACCCAGGTGGCGTTGTCGGGCCCGAGGAAGCGGTAGGCGCCCCCGAGCCTCAGGTCGATCTCGATGTTCGGGCTGATCCACTGGCGCAGAGCGTCCTGGCTCGCCAGCCATCTCCACACCGCCGCCGGCGGCGCCTTGATCTCGACTGATCTCTCGACCTTGCCTTTCATTGTCGGCTCCTATGGCTTACCCGGTGGTAATGTATTCCTTTTCGGTAAGGTGTCGAGGGGCAATTTTGATGGAGGGCGCAGGCGACGGGGTTCGTATGTGACGCCCAGGCCAGGCGCCGGCACGACGTGATCCGCTGACGGTGCATGAGGCCGACAGCGGAGCTATCACGGCGCTCCCGTGCCGGGAGGGGCGCCGTGACCGACATCCAGCTCAGACAGGCAACCATTGCCGACGTCGCCGCCATTCGCGCACTGACCCGCGCCGCCTATGCCAAATGGGTTCCGATCGTCGGCCGAGAGTCGGCGCCCATGACAGCAGACTATGAGGCGGCCATCCTCACTCACCGCTTCGACCTGCTCGAGCGCGAGGGCCAGCTCGTCGCCTTGATCGAGACGGTGGACGAAGGCGACCAGCTCCTCATCGAGAACATCGCCGTCGCGCCCGGCTTGCAGGGCAAAGGCCTCGGCCATGTCCTCTTGGCGCATGCCGAACGCCTCGCCGCCGACCTCGGCTGCGAACGGATTCGGCTCTTCACCAACCAGCGCTTCGCCGAGAACATCAGCCTCTACCAGAGCGTCGGCTACGCTATCGAACGCGAGGAAGACCTCGGCTTCGCCATCCGCGTCCACATGAGCAAGCGGGCAGGGGAGTAGCGCCCGGCGTCGGCTCTCAGGAAGAAATCAACCACGAACTTCACGAACGACACGAACAAAAGAAGATTTATGAATCCGCCGAAGGCGCGGTTATATTTCAGACCCGAGTATTGTTGGAGACGTTCGTGTGGTTTGTGAGGTTCGTGGCTAAACTTCAATAAAACAGGCCACCCCTGTCTCTGGGCCCATTTAGGGGCGGGCGACGTCGCAACGATCCGCTACGTCAGGCGCTTGCTGGCGCCCGCTCGCCTAGCCGCGCGTCGGCTTCTCGCCAGCGGCGCTCATCCACGCCCACGACGAGCAGCCACAGCGCCATGGCCGCTTCGCCGATCACCGAGCCCAGCTGCACATAGGGTGAAATCGGGAGGCTTAGCCGAAGGAAATAGTCCACGGCCGCGGCGAGGTAGCAGGCTCCAGCGAACGCATAGAGCCATCCTAGCCAGCGCGGGAAATATCCCGAGCGCGCCGCCAGTCCGCCCTCCAGCAGGAGTGCGACTCCAAAGAAGGTGAGGCCGATCTCAAAGCCCACGTCATGCAGGCGCAGGAAGAGACGCGCCAGAGACGCCGCCTGGCCGCCGGGTAGGCCGGCCAGGTCCGCCGAACCGGGCAGCAGGGTCAGCGGTGCGAACTGCGTCCAGGCGTTCACGGCATTGATGGCGTTCTGCGTGAGGTCGAATACCAGCGCCGTCACCGCCACGAGAGGGCCGGCCGGAGTCAACAGCCGCCACATGATCACCGTGGTCGGGATCGCAAGGAGGTTGGTCGCCATCTCGGCCATGAAGCCCAGCCGATAGGCCCCCTGGTGCGCCCAAATGGCGCTCAGCGTGCCGGCCGCATCGCCCGACACAACCAGCCCTTGCCGCCCCACAAGCTCCGCATAGGCGCCCAGCACGA
This sequence comes from Caulobacteraceae bacterium, assembly GCA_036488995.1. Taxonomy (GTDB): domain Bacteria; phylum Pseudomonadota; class Alphaproteobacteria; order Caulobacterales; family Caulobacteraceae; genus Acaudatibacter. The sequence goes on along the minus strand of DASXGQ010000227.1, from coordinate 4,655 downwards.
TCACCAGCACATAGAGCAGTCCGGCGAACCGGGCCTCCCCACGTGGCGAGTGCGCTCTCGCGGTCACCCAGGGCGACGTGTGTTGAGCGGGACTCGAACCGGAATCCTCAAAGGGATCGGTTCCAGCGCCCGCCACACCACCAAGTCCTCCAGCCACCGCGCCGCCCTCTCGAGCGCATCTGACCGTGCGCGCCGACAAGGCTGCGTAGGCTGAATGCGGCCATCGATCCGTTGCGCCGCTCCCATCGGCGGACGACCCCGGTCGCCCACGAGCCCGACCGCCTCGACCACCGCGATCAGCGCTTCCAGCAGCAACTTGCGCCGCGAGCCCTCCTGGCGTGCGAAGGCCTGGCGCGCGGCGGCGGCGAGGATCGCGTGCTTGTCCGGAAAATAGCGATAGACCGAGCCGACGCTCACGCCCGCCCGCTCGGCGATGGCGTTGGTGTTGAACCCAGCAAGCCCCCGACGCTCCAGAACCTGAGTCGCCGCCTCCACGATCACCTCCCAGGTGGCGCGCGAACGTGCCTGTCGCGGCCTTCGCCTCTCACTCATCTTCGGTCTTTCCTCCCGAGCGGGACGCCGCAATACGCGAGTAGCGCCCCGTAGCCTCCGGCAGCGATCCTTGGCCGTCAACTTCGCTTTCCGGATCCCGCTATGCCCTCAGACCACTCTGCCGGACCGCCGGCATCCTGCCGGCCCGAGATCCACCCGCCGCAGGATCTCGCCGCCGACCGCGCCGCAAGGGCCGCAATCTTCGCCGACCCCGACGTCGTTGCGTGCTACGCCTCGCGCGCGCCTTACGCACCCGCGCTGTTCGACTTCCTCTGCGAACTGCCCGCGCGCCGTGACCGCGCCCTCGACATAGGCTGCGGGCCAGGCAACGTCGCGCGCGGGCTTGCGGACCGCTTCGCCGAGGTCGTCGCCCTCGATCCCTCCGCTCCAATGATCGAGGCCGCGAAGCGCGCGGACAGCCGTCCCAACCTCTGCTGGACCCTCGCGCGCGCCGAGGACTTCGATACCGACGTCCCCTTCGACCTCGTCACGGCCGGCGCCTCCATCCATTGGACCAACCCCGAGATCCTCTTCCCCAAGCTCGCGCGGTGGACGCCCCTGGTCGCCATCCTGAGCAACGACCCGACCTTTCCCCACCCGCCGCCGCCCTGCGGCCACGACGCCTGGATCGCATTTCTCGAGGAATGGTTCGCCCGCACGGGCCGCTGCATTCCCGAGCACTGGCGCGCCCCAGATCCTGACGCCCCGGCGCCCCTTGGCCCTCACGGCGACTGGCTGGACATCCAGGGCCGCAAGACCTTTCATTTTACGTTCTCCCAGACCGTCGAGGCCTTCGTCGCCAGTAACCACTCGCGGGTGAACTGGCGCAGAGCGGTGCTCAGCAGGGCCCAGGCGAAGGAGTTCGATGCGGCCCTCACGGCGCTGATGCGCCCGTTCGCGGCGGAGGGGCGGCTGGAGGTGCAGGTCGTGTCGGAGCTGGTGTGGGGGAGGGCGAGGGCGGAGAGACGGCCCTGAGCGTCGACACCGAAGCGCGTCCGGCGGGGGCCTGGCAAGAAGCGTGCAGCCCTAGCCGCCGAATAGGCGAACAGCCGCGTAAGCCAATGCGACTATGCCAGCGAAGACGAGCCAGGGAGCCTTGACCCCTTTGCCGAGCCACATCGTATCGCGCAGGGCGTTATGGCGGAATTTGTCCTTCATGTCGGGACGATACCGCTCGTTGTCGCGGGCGACGATTTCAGCCTGAGGCGCCGCCCATTCTCACCATCTCTTGACTCACGGCCCCGGTTCGAACAAAAGCAGAACAGAACGAACGTAGAACATCGGAGGGTTTGCCATGGTTCGGATCGCCAAGGACTCGCTGGCGCTTGCGTCGGTCGTCGGCTTCGTCTGGATGGTCTGCCAGGCGGCGCAGTTCGTCGCCTGAGTCGCGGGCGGCGTCGGACCGGCCGGACGGAAAGAGGGCATGAGCGGCATCGGGATCAAGGCGGCGAACGTGACGGTCCTGTCGGTTGAAGGTGGGGTCTCGCCGTTGGCCGACACCGGATGGCCAATCTTTCATGGCGGTCACCGCCGGCGCGCCCGACTGGCGCTCCGCCGCCGCGACGTCCTCGCCATTCCTCACGCTAACGAGAACCGGCCCGGAGCGTCGGCGCCCTCGGCGGCGAACGGTCTCTCTGCCGTCTGCCCGTCGACCGAAAGGCCCCGGCGATGAGCGAGGCCGTGGCGCCTGTCGCCTCCGCCGGCGGCTTCATCCACCTCAAGGTCCGCTCGGCCTATTCCCTGCTCGAAGGGGCGATCAAGGCCGACAAGATCGGCTCTCTGGCGAAGAAGGCGGGCATGCCGGCCGTGGCGCTCACCGACCGCGCCAACCTCTTCGGGGCACTGGAGTTCTCGGTCACCGCGGCCGGGGAGGGGGTGCAGCCCATCGTCGGCTGCGCCCTGCCCGTGTCCGGGATCGGTGGGCGCGCGCCGGAACGCTGGGCCCGTACGCCCACCATCACGCTGCTCGCCCAGGACGAGGCGGGCTACCGCAATCTCTGCGAGCTGTCGTCGGCGGCCTATCTGGACGTCGATGGGACGGAGGAAGCTCACGTTCCCTGGGAGATGGTCGTCGCCCATTCCGCTGGGCTGATCGCCCTCTCGGGCGGCGCGGACGGGACAATAGATCCCCTGTTTGTCGCCGGACGGACGGCCGATGCTCGCTCGGCGCTGGACGAGATGCACCGCGTCTTTGCGGACCGCTTCTATGTTGAACTTCAGCGGCACGGCCTGGCGTCGCAGGCCGCGGCCGAGCCCGGCCTGGTCGCCTGGGCCTACGACAACGACGTCCCCCTGGTCGCGACCAACGACGTCTATTTTGCCGCGCCGGAGAAGCACCGGGCGCACGACGCCCTGCTGTGCCTTTCCGACGGCGCCTATGTCGGCCAGGAGGATCGCCGCCGCGTCACGCCCGACCATTGCTTCAAGTCGGCGGCGGACATGCGCCGGCTGTTCGCGGACCTGCCCGAGGCCTGCGACAGCACCCTGGAAATCGCCCGCCGGTGCGCCTTCATGGTCAGGAAGCGCCCGCCGATCCTGCCGCGCTTCCCCACCCGCGACGGCGCCTCGGAGGATGAGGAACTGGCCCGCCAGGCCCGAGAGGGCATGCGCCGGCGTCTCGACGCCATCCAGCCGCCAGGCGGCGAGGAACCCTATTGGGCGCGCCTCGAGATGGAGATCTCTGTCATCCAGGAGATGGGTTTCTCCGGCTACTTCCTGATCGTCTCTGACTTCATGAAGTGGTCGGTGGCCCACGACATTCCCGTGGGGCCGGGGCGCGGATCGGGCGCCAGCTCGGCGGTGGCCTGGGCGCTGCTGATCACCGGCGTGGATCCGCTCAAGTACGGCCTCTTCTTCGAACGCTTCCTCAATCCCGAGCGCGTATCGATGCCGGACTTCGACATCGACTTCTGCCAGGAGCGGCGCGACGAAGTCATCGCATACGTCCAGGAACGCTACGGCGCCGACCGGGTCGCCCAGATCATCACCTTCGGCAGCCTGCAGGCCCGCGCCGTCCTGCGCGATGTGGGGCGAGTCCTGCAGCTGCCGCTGGGCCTCGTGGACCGCCTGGCCAAGATGATCCCCAACAACCCGGCCAATCCGGTGACTCTGGCCCAGGCCATCGAGATGGAGCCGCGGCTGAAGGCGGCGCGTGAGGATGACGAGGCGGTCGCCGCCATGATGGACGTGGCCCTGGAGCTGGAGGGCCTCTACCGCAACGCTTCCACTCACGCCGCCGGCATCGTCATCGGCCAGACGCGTCTGACCGAGATCGTCCCGCTCTACCGCGATCCGCGCTCGTCCCTGCCGGCCACCCAGTTCAACATGAAGTGGGTCGAGAGCGCAGGCCTGGTGAAGTTCGACTTCCTCGGCCTCAAGACCCTCACCGTCATCCGCCGGGCGATGAAGCACCTGGAGCGTCGCGGCGCGGGCTTCGACCTGGAGCGCCTGGCGCTGGACGATGCGCCCACCTACGAGCTCCTCGCCTCCGGCCAGACGGTGGGGGTGTTCCAGATGGAAGGGCAGGGCATGCGCGACACCCTGCGCAAGCTGCGGCCCAGCACTGTCGAGGAGATCTGCGCCCTCATCTCGCTCTACCGGCCCGGACCGATGGACAGCATCCCCGAGTACGTCGACTGCAAGATGGGGCGCCGGCCAGTGGTGATTCTGCCGGGCCTGGAGGAGGCGCTGGCCGAGACCTTCGGCGTCATCGTCTACCAGGAGCAGGTGATGAAGATCGCCCAGATCCTGGCCGGCTACAGCCTGGGGGAGGCGGACCTTCTGCGCCGCGCCATGGGCAAGAAGAAGAAGGAGGAGATGGACCAGCAGCAGGCCCGCTTCCTCTCGGGCGCCGCCGAGCGCGGCCTCGACCAGGCTGCGGCCGAAGACATGTTCGAGCGGATGGCGAAGTTCGCCGGCTACGGCTTCAACAAGGGCCACGCCGCGCCCTATGCGCTGATCGCCTACCAGACAGCCTGGCTAAAGGCCAATGCGCCAGTGGAGTTCTTCGCCGCCTCGCTGAGCCTCGACATCTCCAACACCGACAAGCTGGCGGTGTTCTACCAGGACGCCAAGCGACAGGGCGTGCCCATCCTGCCGCCCGA
>DASXGQ010000221.1:0-3197 GCA_036488995.1 Caulobacteraceae bacterium | reverse complement strand
CGCCTACCTCGACGGCCACGCAGCGGGCATCGACGACACCCGCGCCGGGCGCACCGTCGCTGAGCGGCATGCGGCTTGGGCGAGCCGGGTCCCCAAGGCTGCGGACGACCTTTGGGCCTTCGTCCTAGGCCTGACGGTGACCGACCTGCTGGACCTCCTGGCCCATTGCGCGAGCCTGACGGTCAATGGGCTGCGGGCGCCCTTCGACCGCAAGCCCGGCGCCTGGGCGCATGCCGACCGTCTGGCGGAGGCCGTGGACCTCGACATGACCAGTTACTGGTCGCCCACCGTGGGGAGCTACCTGGGTCGGGTCACCAAGGCCCGGATCGGCGAGGCGGTGCGGGAGGCCGTGTCGGACGATGCCGCCGAACGGATTGGGAGCTTGAAGAAGCCCGACATGGCGACCGAAGCGGAGGCGTTGCTGGCCGGGAAAGGCTGGCTGCCCAGCCTCCTGCGCAAGCCCGTCCCGGTTTCGAGCGAGCCGGAAGTCCAACCGGAGGCGCCGAGCCTGAGCGAAGAGGCCGCATGAGGCGCGGGCCGCGTCTGCGGCCTTGGCGATCTGACCTTGAGGGCCGTGCGTCGATGAGGCGCGCGGCCCCTTTTTCGTGCGCTGTGGCCGGGGTCGTAGGGCTTGGGGCGCTATAACGTCAGGATCGACTCCCGAGGATCGCACCGGCCCATGGCCGCCTCTCTGGCCTGATCTGGCCGAGGGGTTCGGGCCGTTAAGGCGGCCCCGCCGTCCGCCGCAACCCCGGCTCAGCGACTTCTTTCCCCTTCGGCTGCGCCGAATTCCTCGCGGGTCAAACAAGTCGTCGCCGGTGTCCTCCGCTCCGCTCCGGGCCTGAAGGCTGCGGCGGCCGTCGCCCCTCGTCCTGGGGATCGCCATCGAGGCCGCGATGGGCGCGGTCCGACAGACTTCAGGAGACTTTCCATGGCGACCATCGGCACCTTCACCAAGGACGACGCCGGCAACTACAACGGCGCGATCAAAACCCTGACGCTCGACGTCAAGACGGCCACCCTCCGTCAGGTTGAGAGCGACAGCGACAAGGCCCCCGACTTCCGCATCTTCGCAGGCAAGACTGAGTTCGGCGCCGCCTGGAAGAAGACCTCTCGCGAGAACCGGGACTACCTCTCGGTCAAGCTGGACGACCCGAGCTTCCCGGCTCCGATCTACGCCAGCCTGGTCGACGCGGACGAGGGCTACAGCCTGATCTGGTCGCGCAGCACCACCTCCAACTGACCGCCGAGCGCCTCGCCGCAGCCGGCGGGGCGCCGCTCCCAGACAACCTCAAAATCACAGGAGGCCGCCATGACGCGCCTCAACGAGACCTCACGTCCGGACCTCTACAGCCGGGTCACCGACGCCATCGTCGCCGACCTCGAGAACGGCGTCCGGCCCTGGACCAAGCCTTGGTCCGCCGAGCATCTGGCCGGCCGGATCAGCCGCCCGCTCCGCGCGACCGGCGAAGCCTACAGCGGCATCAACGTCCTGCTGTTGTGGGCCGAAGCCGTCGCCCAGGGCTATTCGGCGCCGATCTGGATCACCTTCCGCCAGGCGCTGGCGCTCGGCGGCCACGTCCGCAAGGGCGAGCACGGCTCCACGGTCGTCTACGCCAACAGGATCACCCGCACCGAGTCCGGCGACGACGGCCAGGACGTTGAGCGCCAGATCCCGTTCCTGAAGGCCTACACCGTTTTCAACGTCGATCAGGTCGAGGGCTTGCCCGCCCACTTCTACGCCGTGGTCGAACCCAAGCTCGACGCCGCCCAACGGATCGACCACGCCGACGCCTTCTTCACGGCCACCGGCACTGAGATCCGCCACGGCGGCAATCAGGCCTACTACGCCCTGCAGCCCGACCATGTGCAGATGCCGCCGTTCGAATGCTTCGAGGACCCCGAGGCCTACTACGCCACCCTGGCTCACGAATGCACCCATTGGACCCGGCACCCGACCCGGCTCGACCGCGACTTCGGTCGCAAGCGCTGGGGAGACGGCGGCTACGCACGCGAAGAGCTCGTCGCCGAACTGGGCGCCGCTTTTCTCTGCGCCGATCTTGGTCTCGAGCTGCAGCCGCGCCCCGATCATGCCAGCTACATCGCCAGCTGGCTGGAGGTGCTGAAGGAGGACAGGCGGTTTATCTTCACCGCAGCCGCCCACGCTCAGAAGGCTGCCGACTTCCTGCACTCCCATCAACCTCCGCCGGACTGAGGCGGCACAACGGCGCGCCTGGCGGGCTGCCGCAAGATCATTGCTGGCGGCCCGCCGGCATGTACCCGCCCTTGTCTAATGAGACCGATTGGGGCGGAATGACGCCAACCACTTGAAACCTGCGGGCAGGTCGATGGAAGCGACGAAACAGGCGATGCACGAGGCCAAGGCCTGGCTCCAACGGCTCGGGAAGAAGAGCATTACAACCGCCGAACTCTACGAGTTCACTGACTGGCGTCGCGATCCAGCAAACGACGCTGCCTATTCGGCCGTCGAGAAGGACTGGATGCGCAGCCGGGGTCGGTTCGTCATGCTTCCGGCCAGCTTAGGCTTTGACATTATCGACAGCTGGACCGGCGAGCCTGCGACGTTCGCCAATGCGCCGATGTCCGGGCTTTCGGAGGAGGATGCCGACGCAGTGGTTGAACTCCTCAACGCGCGATCGCGTCGCAAGTCGACTCGTCAGTAGTCCGGCAGGACAGCGAGCAGACGCTCGGACATTCCGGACCGATGCAGTGAAGCTGTCGGGCATCACGGCAGTGGAATACCTAACTTTTCCGAGGCGAAGCGCTTAGCTTCGGCCTTCGCGATCTGCACGAGGAGATCAAGCCCGACGCCGCCGACCTTCGAGGCTGCGGCCTTGGTCTTCGACCACACCTCGGAATTGTGGATGCTATCGGCGAAATCCTGTCCCGTAGCGGTTAGGCGCAAGGGCAAAACAGACCACGACAGATGCCCATCTATACCCTTTGATAGGCCGAAGCCCGGATCGCCGTCGTCTCGTTCGATGAAACCCTTGTCGGTCAGGATCGCCATGTGGAACTCAAATTGCGGGTCTTCGTAGTCTAAGCCCGCCTCCTCGAAGTCCAAGATATTGAAGGTCGGCCCAACCGACGACTGGCACGTATCGAGAAGCGTTTTGAGGTAGTCGTTGTCTATCTTCATCGGGCTGTCCCCCGGGCGACCCGCGACCGGGCGGAAG
>DASXGQ010000208.1:0-14931 GCA_036488995.1 Caulobacteraceae bacterium | reverse complement strand
TTCCTTGCGCGCACAGGCCGCGGAGCCCAGGCCCGCGACCTGATCACCGAAATGGACCGCCACATCGATCGCGCCGCACCACAGTTCCGGCGGGAGTATCGCGGGTGGCGCGACCTCGCCGCGCGCGCCCTGGCGTAACGCCGTTCGCGCAGTGGCCCTGCCTGTGGTAGAGCGCGTTCCGCAAAAGTGGGGACTGGTTTTGCGATTAGAACGCGCTCAAATTTTTGAATCTAGAGCACGTTTATCCCGTTCAGGCGATTCCGCCTGAACGGGACGTGCTCTAGGCCGCCCGCTTCCTCCGACCAAGAAAGACACTGAACCTTCCATGGCCCTGAAGGTCGCCATCGTCGGCCTGCCCAATGTGGGCAAGTCCACCCTGTTCAACGCGCTCACCCAGACGGCGGCGGCCCAGGCGGCCAACTATCCGTTCTGCACCATCGAGCCGAACGTCGGCGAGGTGGCCGTTCCTGAACCGCGTCTCGACGCCCTGGCAGGGATTGCCAAATCGAAGGAGATCATCCCGGCCAGGATCACCTTCGTCGACGTGGCGGGGCTCGTGCGCGGCGCATCCCAGGGCGAGGGTCTCGGCAATCAGTTCCTCGCCAACATTCGCGACTGCGACGCCGTGGCCTTCGTGGCGCGTTGCTTCGAGGACGGCGACGTCACCCACGTCGAGGGGCGCATCGATCCCCTTGATGACCTCGACATCATCGAGACTGAGTTGATGATCGCGGACCTCGAGAGCCTGGAGCGGCGCCTGCCGGCTCTGGAGAAGCGGGCGAAAGGCGCCGACAAGGAGGCCCAGACGACCCTGCGGTTGGCCCAGCTGGCGCTCGAGCCGCTGAAGGCGGGCCGGCCGGCCCTCGCCGCCAAGGTTCCGGCCGAGGACAATCGCGCCTGGCGCATGCTGCAGCTGCTGACGACCAAGCCCGCGCTCTATGTGTGCAATGTCGACGAAGCCTCCGCCGCTACGGGCAACGCGCTCTCGGACCGCGTGGCCGCGCGCGCGACGCAGGACGGCGCCAAGGCGGTGGTCATCTCGGCGAAGATCGAGAGCGAGATCGCCATGCTCGATCCCGAGGAGCGGGCCGAGTTCCTCGAGACGCTTGGGCTCGCCGAGCCAGGCCTCAACCGGATGATCCGCGAAGCCTACGACCTGCTGGGGCTGCGCACCTATTTCACCGCCGGGCCGAAAGAGGCGCGCGCCTGGACCATTCCCGTCGGCGCGACGGGGCCGCAGGCGGCAGGCGTGATCCATACCGATTTCGAGAAGGGCTTCATCCGGGCCGAGACCATCGCGTACGACGACTATGTGCGGTTCAACGGAGAGGCCGGCGCCCGCGAGGCGGGGAAGCTGCGCGCCGAAGGCCGCGACTACGTGGTGCAGGACGGCGACGTGATGAACTTCCGCTTCAACGTCTGAGGCAAACCAAACGGAGCGACGGGTATGGGCGAAATGATCAGGATCCGGAGCACGGCGCCGGACGGCTTCGAATTCTCGGCCTACCACGCGGCGCCCAGAGGAGAGCGCAAGGGCGGGGTCATCGTCCTGCAGGAGATTTTCGGCCTGGACGAACACATGCGGCGTGACGTCGATCGCTGGGCTTCCCTGGGCTACGAGGCCATCGCTCCCTCGCTCTACGACCGTCGCGAACCGGGCTTCGTCACCCATCACGACGAGGCGGGAATCAAGGCGGGGATCGCCCACGCCATGGGATCGCCGATCGACCAGGTGCTGGCCGACATCGCCGCGGTGCGCGACAGGCTCGCTCCTGCGGGCAAGGTCTTCGTGGTGGGCTACTGCTACGGCGGCTCGCTGGCCTGGCTGGCCGCCGGCCGCCTCCACGGCCTCTCAGGAGCGTCGAGCTATTACGGCAGCATGGTCCAGGCCAATGCGGGCCTCAAGCCGCTCTGCCCGACCATCGTGCACCTGGGCCGGCTCGACGGCATCCCGGCCGACGCGGTCAAGGAGGCCGTGCAGGCCGCCAACCCCGATGTGCCCGTCTACATCTACGAGGGCGCCGGGCACGGCTTCAACAACGAGGACCCGGAACGCCACGCGCCGGACGCCGCAGAGCTGGCGCGCGAGCGGACCCTGGCCCTCTTCTCCTGAGGCCGCGGTCATGGGCGAGAGGGTAAACCTGATCAGCCCAGCCGACGGCTTCGCCTTCGACGCCTACCGCGCGCCGACCAGCGACGCGCGGCGCGGAGGATTGATCGTGATCCATGAGATCTTCGGGGTCACCGCGCACATCCGCGAGGTCGCGGACGGCTTCGCGGCGGACGGCTACGAAGTCCTCGCGCCCTCGCTGTTCGACCGCCGCGCCCGCAGCTTCGAAGCCGGGTACGACGCCGAGGGCGTAGCCAAAGGGCGCGAGCTCTCCGAAGCGACGCCCTGGGACGAGGTCGCCGCCGACCTGCAGGCCTGCGTCGCGACGCTGGCGCCGCCAGTGTTCGCCGTTGGCTACTGCTGGGGCGGCTCCGCGGCATGGCTCGCCGCCTGCCGCTGCGAGGGCCTGTCCGCCGTCTCCTCCTACTACGGCCGGCGCATCCCCGAACTCCTCGGCGAGACACCGCGCTGCCCGATCATCCTCCACTTCGGCCGGGAGGACGCCAGCATCCCTCTCTCCGCGGTGGACGCCATTGGCGCAGCCAACCCGGATATTCCGATCCACCTCTACGAAGCTGGACACGGCTTCGCTTCAGATCGGCGTAGCGACTACCGCCCCGACCCGGCGCGCCTGGCCCGCCTGCGAACCCTGCGGCTCTTCTCCGTCTCGGGCGGTGGCCGTAGCGACTTCTGAAGGGGTCCTCCGCCGTTCCGCTTCATGGGTGCGGATCCAGCGCCCGCGCGAGAGCATTGAACCTTTCGCCAGGAAGCAGACATTCACGGCGCACCGGGAAGGTTCGTGCATGGCGGGCGGGCAGAGCGCGGGAGCAGGCATCCGCAGGGCTCCGACCCTGCGCTTGGTCGTGGACGAATCGGCCCTCGTCGAACGGATCGCGGGGGGAGACCAGCGAGCCTTTGACGAGCTCTACCGACTCTATCTGCCCAGGCTTCGCCGCTTCCTCGGGACGATGCTCTCGAGCCTGCCCCTTGTCGAAGAGGTGCTCGATGACACCATGCTGGTGGTTTGGACGCGGTCTGGAAGCTTTGACGGCGCCAGCAAGGTCTCGACCTGGGTTTTCTCGATCGCCTATCGGACTGCTCTCAATGCTCTGCGCCGCCGCCGCGAACCGAACAGCGACGAGGACCACGAAGAGCGTCCCAGCCCGGACCTGGGCCCCGAAGAGCAGCTGGCGGGGAAGCACGCGCGACGAGCCCTCCTTCTCGCCATGGAGCGGCTGTCGCCAGACCATCGCGCCGTCGTCGACCTCACCTATTTCCACGAGCTCGGCTACCGCGAGATCGCCGAGATCATGAGTTGCCCTTTGGAGACGGTGAAGACACGAATGCACTATGCCCGACGCCATCTGCGCCGCGCCCTTTCCGGCCGATTGGCCGACTGGCTGTGAGACTGTCCATGTCGCGGTGGAATCCATCACGAGGCGACAACCACCGACAGACCCAGGCGCTGCTGCCTTGGTACCTGACAGGCCGGTTGGATCCCGACGAGGCCGGGCGCGTCGAAGCCCATCTGGACGAGTGCGGCGCGTGCCGGGACGAGCTGGCGGCTGAGCGCCGTCTGCGGGAAGCCGTCCTATCCGCTCCAGAACCTGAGTTCGCCTCCGATCTTTCGCACCGGCGCCGTGTTCCAATCGTCGCATGGGCCGCGGGGGCGATGGGTGCGATCGCCGCGAGCGTGGCGGTGGCGGTAGTGACCCTACAACCAGCCCACGCCCCCGCGCGCCACGAGATCTACCGCACCTTGGGGGACACGCCCGCGCCGGACGTCGGGGATGTCGTGGTGGTGTTCGATCCGACATGCTCCGTCGAGCAGATGCACGAGGCGCTCGCCCGCGCCCGGGCCCGGATCGTCGATGGCCCAACGTCTGGCGGGGTCTATGTCCTGCGCACGCCGCACGGCGGCCGCCAGGCAGCGCTCACGGCCTTGCGGGGCTCACCTGGCGTGCGGCTGGCGGAGAGCCTTGGGGGCGAGGGATGAGAAGCCTCGCGGCAGGGCTCGCGGGACTCTTCGTCGCTCTGATCGCCGGCTCCTGCGCCATCGCCCAGGAGCACGCGACCGCGCCGGCAGCCGACGAGATCCTGGTCTTCCTGCGCATGTCGCCGCCGCACCTTCGTGGCGGAGCCGCCCCGTCCGGCGACTATGGCGATGATAACAGCGCGGCCGGACGCCGACGGCTGGCGGGGCGGATCGCCCGCCACGAAGGCCTCTCCCTGGTCACCGACTGGCCGATTCCTCTTCTCGGCGTCGATTGCTTCGTCCTGAGCCCCCCGCGATCGGGTTCGCCCGAAGAGGTGGCGGCCCGCATCGCCCAGGACCCAGGCGTGGCCTGGGCGCAGCCCATGCACCGGTTCGCCGCGCAGGCTCGTGCGCGGGCGCCAACCCCGAACGACCCCCTCTTTCCGATCGAGCCCGTCGCGAGCCGATGGCGACTGACGACGCTCTACCAGGTCTCCACCGGCCGCGGCGTGCGCGTCGCTGTGATCGACAGCCAGGTGGACGCCGCTCACCCCGATCTCGCGGGTCAGGTCGAGAGCCAACGCGACTTTGTCCGTGGGCGCCCGGCGAAAACAGAGACGCATGGGACCGGGGTCGCCGGGGTCATCGCCGCGCGCGCCAACAATGGCATCGGCATTGCGGGCGTCGCGCCCGACGCGCGTCTCCTTGCATTGCGCGCCTGCTGGCAAACCGGATCGAGCGCCGCGTCCCTCTGCGACAGCCTCTCCCTCGCCGAGGCGCTGCATTTCGCCATCGAGCATGGCGCGGAGGTGATCAATCTCAGTCTCAGCGGTCCCAACGACGTTCTGCTCGCACGCCTGATCGACGTCGCTCTGGCCCACGGAGCCCAGGTCGTGGCGGCCTTCGACCCGGCCTTGCCGCGTGGCGGATTCCCCGCATCCCATTCCGGCGTTGTCGCCGTCGCCGACGACCGCATGGAAGCGTCGCCTGAAGGGGTCTATACCGCACCGGGGCATGATGTTCCCACGACTCAGCCGGGAGGCCGATGGGGCCTTGTCGATGGCAGCTCCTACGCCGCCGCCGAGGTGAGCGGTCTGCTCGCGCTTCTGCGACAGCATGACCGCGCGCGTCACGCCACGCTGGTTCTCGCCACCTCGTCTCCGGGCGCCATCGACGCCTGTGCGAGCCTGGCGCGCGCTTCGGGCCGCCGCGAGGCGGGTTGCTTGCCCAGGGAGGGGATCGCCATCGGCCTTCGGTGAGCCGGCGCGCGGCTGCAGGGGCGCCATGCTCCGCGCTGTGGTGCTGATCCAGGCAGGTTTGGCGCCTGCGCTGGCGCCATGCGGGGCCGGCGCCCAGGTGGCCGTGACAGTCTCGGCGGAGAGTGACGCGCGCTACCGTGGCCAGTCCGTGAGCGATGGCCGGCCTGCCTTCGACCTCAACGTTTCGATCGACCGTCCGTCAGGCCTGTATGGCGGAGTTTCTATAACCGCCTCGCCGCAGCAGGACCCTGGCCTGCATCTCATCGGCCTCGAAGAGCAAGTCGGCTACGCCCGCCGTCTGGACTCCGGCCTCGTCGTTGACGTGGGCTTCGCCGAATACCAGCGCTGGCGATACCAGGGAGGCGACCGGTACGGCTTCCTCGACGTCGAGACCTATGCCGGCGTGCGCCGCGGAGGGCTGAGCGCCTATCTGTTCTACGCACCTCACTACTATGTGAGCGGCGCGCGCGCCCTCTACGCCCAGCTCGAAGCCCAGCGGACCTTGTGGGGCCCCTGGCGTGTGTTCGGGCACGTGGGTCTCCTCACGCCGCTGGGAACCTCACTGAACCCCTATTCGCCGACGCCGGAACAACCCGACGGCAACCTCGGCGTCTCGCTGACGATCCGCTCCGCGAAAGTCTTCGTGATGTGGTCCGCAGCCCCTCGCGAGCCCTATCCGGCGGCCTTCGGGCCAGCCGGGCAGGCCGCGATCGCAGGCGTGGCCTGGAGCTTCTGACGTCCGGTTATGTCCGGTAGCGACCAATGACGCCGTTTTTGAACCGGACCTTGGGCAGCCGCCATTCACCGTCGGCGGTCGACTCGCCGCCGCAACGATAAGGGGTTCCACATGCATGGCCGAAACGCATCCGTCGCTCTCGCCGCATCCCTGGCCGCTGCCGCGGTCCTGGGCCCCGGCGCGATCGCGCACGCCATAACCGTCACAAACCTTGTGTCCGACGGGACGGTTCCCGCGGCGTTTATCGATCCCAACCTGATCAATCCCTGGGGGATCGCCTCTTCGCCCTCCAGCCCGTTCTGGGTTGCAGACAACAATGCGGGCGTGAGCACGCTCTACAATAGCGCCGGCATGCCGCAACCGCTGGTCGTGACGATTCCCGGATTCGGCGGCAACGGCGGCACGCCCGACGGCATCGCCTTCAACGGAAACGGAGGATTCAACGTCGCCAGCGGCAACAAGACGGGGACTTCGTTTTTCTTATTCTCCACCGAGGACGGTACGATCGACGGCTGGGCGCCAAGCGTGAGCACCAGCAACGCCATCATCGCCGTAAACAACAACAATGGCGGCGCCGGCGCCGTCTACAAGGGCCTGACGCTCGCCGGCACTGGCTCTTCGACGAACCTCTACGTCGCGAACTTCAGGGGCGGCGACGTCGAGATGTACAATAGCTCGTTCGGGCTCGTGAACACCTTCACCGATCCGAATGTCAAACCGGGCTATGCGCCATTCAACGTGCAGGAACTGAATGGCAAGCTCTACGTCACCTTTGCTCTTCAGAACGCGGAAAAGCACGATGACGTCGCCGGTCCCGGCAACGGCTATGTCGACGTGTTCGACCTGAACGGAAACTTGCTGCAACGCCTTGTGTCGCAGGGCGGCCAGATCAACTCGCCCTGGGGCCTGGACATCGCCCCGGCCGGATTCGGCGCGTATGCGGGCGACCTTCTGGTCGGAAACTTCGGTGACGGCACGATCAGTGTCTTCGACCCCACCACGGGCAAGTACTTGGGCAAGCTCAACGGACCCGACGGTAAGCCGATCGTCGAAGGCGACCTGTGGGGCCTGAGAAACGGCAATGGCGGCATGGGCGGGAACGCCAACGACGTCTACTTCACGGCCGGAATCTCCGGGGAGATCCACGGTCTCTTCGGCAGCCTTTCCGTTCCGGAGCCGTCAACCTGGGCATTGATGCTGCTGGGCTTCGGCACGGCCGGCGCAGCCCTGCGGCGGTCGCGCGTGGGTCTCCACAGGGCCTGACGCGCCGCGCCCGCCTCCCTCTCGGCCCCTGGGGGAGGCGGGCGTCACGTGCGTAGACGGGGCCGTATTGGCCTGGAGCCTGAGGCGTTCGCTCGGAACAGATGCGACGTCGGATCAGGCTCTACGCTTTTGAATCCAGAGCACATCATCCCCGTTCAGACGGTTTGGTCTGAACGGGTGTTGGTCCAGGTCCCGCGTGTCAGAGTTCCTCGATCTGACGCCGCAGGACCGGATCTCCCTCGATCCGGCGCACCAGGATCGACTGCGCCACCAGCAGGCCTATCCCCGCTGCGTAGCCCGAGAAGGCGCCCCCCGGATACCGGCCGCCATGGGCCGCATCGTTGATCTGCCAGAACACGAAACCGGCGAGCGCCAGCAGGACGCCGACCCCGCCCAGCACCGAGATCACGCTCTGGCCGAAGCCCGTGCGATAGCTGATCCACAGATGTCGTGTGAGGGCCTGGCGGAGGATCGGAACCATCAGGGCCGCGACCAGGGACAAGGCGAGGAATATGCCCGGCAGCAAGGCGGTCCGCTCGAACTTCAGATGGCGGCCGCCAGGAAGCAGACGCCACGCCTGGATCACGGCGAAGGAGTAGACCAGCCCGGCGACGATCAGGATCGTGTCCTGCATCCGCCGGAAGATCCGCCAGGAACGCGTGAGCCTCATGCTCCGGGTGATTTGGGGTGGCGACCTCGCCAGGGAAGGGGAAACACGGCGTCTGACGCCCGTACGTCCGTCAATGCCCTTCGAAAGACATCAGGGCCGTGACGGGGACACCCGCGTCGCGCAGTTTTTGGGCGCCGCCGAGCTCGGGCAGATCGATGACGAAACCTGCGGCGCAGACCTCGCCTCCCGCGCTCCGGAGCAGGTCGAGGGCGGCCATGGCCGTGCCGCCGGTGGCGATGAGGTCATCGACGAGAAAGACCCGCTCGCCCTCGACGATCGCGTCCATGTGCATCTCCATCGCATCGGTCCCGTACTCGAGGGCGTACTCCACCGAGCGAGTCTTGTGGGGAAGCTTTCCCTTCTTGCGCAGGGGGATGAATCCCGCGCCGAGCTGATGGGCCACCGCGCCCCCCAGGATGAAGCCCCGCGCCTCGATGCCGGCGACCTTGTCGAGCTTCATGCCGGCCATCGGCTGGAGGAGCTCGTCCACAGCTCTGCGGAAAGCGCGGGCGTCGGCCAACAGGGTGGTGATGTCGCGGAACATGATCCCGGGCTTTGGGTAGTCGGGGATCGTGCGGATCGCGGCCTTGAGATCCACGTCAGGCTCCTTGGGTCTTGGCGAGCGCGCGGCCGGCCACGGCCGAGAGTCGTTCCGCCATGGCAGGGTCGCGCGCGGAGGGCGCGGTGATGAGGGCGCCGTCGAGGCAGGTGTCGATCGGCGAGGGCTCCCGCGTCGGTGGGAGGGCCTGCGCCAACCGGCGGACGAGATCGCGCGCCTTCGCCGCGTTGCCGGCGAGGACGGCCTGGATGTGGGTCACCTCGACGTGGGCGAAGGCCTCACGCCAGCAGTCGTAGTCCGTCACCATGGCGACGGAGGCGTAGGGCAGCTCCGCCTCCCGGGCGAGCTTGGCCTCCGGCATGTTCGTCATACCGATCACGTCGCAGCCCCAGCTGCGATAGAGCGCGCTCTCGGCCCTGGTCGAGAACTGGGGGCCCTCCATAGCCAGATAGCACCCGCCCTCGACCACCCGCGCTCCGGCCGCGCGACCCACCTCGGCGGCGAGGCGGGAGAGCCGCGGACAGACCGGCTCGGCCATCGACACGTGGGCGGCGAGGCCGGCGCCGAAGAAGCTCTTCTCACGCGCGAACGTGCGGTCGATGAATTGATCGACGACCACGAAGTCGCCCGGCGAGAGCGCCTCGCGCAAGGACCCGACGGCCGAAAGGGAGATGACGTCGGTGCAGCCGGCGCGCTTGAGCGCATCGATGTTCGCGCGCGAATTGACCGCCGTGGGGGGCAACCGGTGGCCACGCCCATGACGGGGGAGAAATACCAGTCGCACTTCGCCCAGGCGGCCGGTGAGCACCTCGTCCGAAGGCTGGCCGAACGGGCTCTCGATCCGCCGCCAGGCGGCGTCTTGCAGGCCCTCGATCTCGTAGAGGCCTGAGCCTCCGATAACGCCTAGCGTCCAGCCGGCCATTCCGCACACGGTCCTATTTTGCGCTGCAGCGCCTTATCGCGGAAGCGAGGCGCCTTGGCTATGCTCGGACCATGGGACACGGATATCCGGCGCGTGGGTGAGGCAATCGCGCGCAATCTCCGCGGTTTCGCCGCGGCGTGCGCCCTGACGTATGCTGCGGTGGACGCGAGAGCGGGCGCGACGCCCTGCTGGGTCGATCACGGAGCCGTCGTCGCCCCGGCGGCTTTCGGCGACATCGCCGGCGACTTCATCATCGACCTCTCGCGGTCCTCCAGCGCGCTCCACGAGACCCGTGCGAACATGGCCGGGATCATCACGAAGACCGCGCACGGTCCGCTCCGCCTTGCGGGAAAGCGCATCGCGGATGTGAGCCTCGCGGTGGTCGATCTGGACACGGAGACGCGGGCCTTTGACACCGTCATCAACGGGGTGATCGGCTGGGACGTGCTCGGACGATACGCCGTCGAGCTCGACCTGCGGAAAGGCCGGTGCCGGCTGAGCCTCGCCGCGCCGCGCCGTCGAGCCCGTCGCTTCGCCGGCGCCGCCCTGTCGCTGGTGGAGGTGGGCGGCGCGCCCGCCCTCCCCGCCGCAGTCTCCGACGGCGTCAACTCCCAGGAGGGGCTGTTCCGGATCGATACGGCTCACGCGGCGGTGGAGGTGGTGGACGCTCGGCTGTCGCGGCCAAGGTCGGGCAAGGACGAGGCAGCGCCCATCCGGCTGCGGGCGGTCTCGGTCGCCGGCGCCCTGGCCGAGCAAGTCCCTGCCGCGGTGATGGATCCGCCCGTCCCCGGCGTGGTCGGCACCCTTGGGCTGTCGGTGTGGCAGGGCGACGTTTTGCGGCTGGATCCGGTCGAACGGCGGATCTCCGTCAGAAGCCCGGAAAAGGACCGTTGATGGTCCTGCGCACGCCCAAAACAGACCTCAGTGGCCGACCTTGCGCCAGATCGAGCGGTAGCTCGCGTAGAGCAGGCCGCTGAACACGACGAGGAAGATCATCACCTCGATGCCGAGCTCCTTGCGCTCGTCCATCTTCGGGTCCGCCGCCCAGGTCAGGAACGCCGCAACGTCCTTGGCTTCCTGGTCGATCGTGGCCGGAGTCCCATCGTCGAAGGTAACGCGGTTGGCCGTCAGGGGCGGAGGCATGGCGATGAAGCCGCCCACGGGGACGTTCTTCGGATCCCCCTTCCAGTTGCCGGTGAGGTCGCCGGCCATCCACGGGTCGTAGTACTTGCCGGTCGGAACGGTCAGGCCGGCCGGCGGCGTCGTTCCATCGCCCGTGACCACCGAATAGATGTAACGCGCCCCGCCTTCACGCGCCGCCTCGAGCAGCGACATGTCCGGGGGCAGCGCCCCGCCGTTCGCCGCGCGCGCGGCGACAGGATTGGGGAACGGGTTGGGGAAGTAGTCCGCCGTCGTGCCCGGGCGGTGGATCGCCTCGCCGGTGTCGGAATCGATATCCGGGTACTGCACGTCCCGCGCGAGGGTCTTCACGACGGGGTTGTCGTTCGGATTCTTGTAGTTGGGGTCGTAGAAGGGGCCGCCTTTGTCGCCCAGGTTGCGGAAGGCGACCATGCTCATCGCATGGCAGGCTGAGCAGACCTCCTTGTAAACCTTGTAGCCGCGCTGGAGCTGCTCCTGGTCGTAGAAACCGATGGGAGACTCGAAGCTCCAGCGCACGTCCTTCAGAGGCGCCTGGGTGCTGGCCGCGAAGGCGGGCGCAGCGGCGAGAACGGCGGCGCCGGCCGCCGCGGCGAGGGAGAGCAGTCGCATTGTGTGACCTTCAGCCCTTGGTCTGCGGCGCCGCGGCGGCGCCGGCGGGGACCGTTGCGGGATGCGAGAGAACCGGGGTGGCGAGGCTGTCCGGGACGGGCAGCGTCGTCTCGAAGAAGCCCAAGAGCGGTGTGATCGCCCAGAACCAGGCGAAGTAGTAGATCGCCGCGATCCGGCTGAGCCAGGTGACGGTGTTGATCCCATAGTCGATGAAGACCGGTCCGGCCCCGCCGGGGAAGACGTGACCGTCGGGCTCCTGCGATCCGCACCAGCCGAGAATGAACACGCCCACGACCCAGATCAGCCAGAGATTGCGAGCCATTGGGCGGTACCGCTTGGAGCGGACCTTCGAGGTGTCGATCCACGGCAGGGCGAAGAGGCTGCCGAGGGCCGCAGCCAGGGCGAGCACGCCGGTCAGCTTGTCCGGGATGGCTCGGAGGATGGCGTAGAAGGGCAGCAGATACCACTCGGGCACGATGTGCGCGGGGGTGACCAGCGGGTTGGCCTCGATGTTGTTGTCTGTCTTCTGCAGGGCGTCGGGCAGGTAGAAGATGAAGATCGCGAAGACGATCACGAACACCGAGACCGCGAACATGTCCTTCACCGTATAGTACGGGTGGAAAGGCACCGTGTCGGCCTTGGACTTCACGTTCACGCCGGTCGGGTTGTTGTTCCCCGGGACGTGAAGGGCCCAGATGTGTAGCGCCACGACAGCGGCGATAATGAACGGCAGCAGGTAGTGCAGCGAGAAGAAACGGTTCAACGTCGGGCTGTCGACCGCGAAGCCACCCCACAGCAGCTTGGTGATCGGATCGCCGATGACGGGGAAGGCGCCCAGCAGGCTGGTGATCACCTTGGCCCCCCAGAAGCTCATCTGCCCCCAGGGCAGTACGTAGCCCATGAAGGCCGTCGCCATCATCAGGACGTAGATCACGCAGCCGAGCAGCCACAGCACTTCGCGTGGCGCCTTGTAGGAGCCGTAGTACATGCCGCGGGCGATGTGGATGTAGACCGCGAGGAAGAACATCGACGCGCCGTTGGCGTGGATCGAGCGGACCAGCCAGCCGTAGTTCACATCGCGCATGATCGTGCGCTGGACCGACAGGAAGGCGCCGGCGCCGCTCGGGTCGTAGTGCATCGCCAGGACGATGCCTGTGACGATCTGGATCCCCAGGCAGAAGGCGAGGATGCCGCCGAACGTCCACCAATAGTTGAGGTTGCGCGGCGTCGGGAACTCCATCAGGTCCGCGCTGAAGCGAACGATGGGCAGACGCGCGTCGAGCCAGCGCTCGAAAGCGCTCTTGGGCTGATAGGTGCTGATATGCTCTTCCATCGGTGGCTTAGCCGATCTTGACCTTGGTGGGGCTGAGGAAGGCGTACGGCACCAGATACAGGTTCTTGGGCGCCGGACCTTTTCGGATGCGCGCGGAGGTGTCGTAGACCGAACCGTGGCAAGGGCAGAGCCAGCCACCGTAGTCGCCGCCCTTGAAGGTCGGCACGCATCCGAGGTGAGTGCAGCTGGCCGAGACGATCAGCCACTGGGCATGACCCGGCTTGACGCGCGAGGCGTCGGTAGCCGGATCCTTCATCGGCGCATGGTCGTCGCGCACGGCGGCGTCGATCTCGGCCTGGGTGCGGTGACGGATGAACACCGGCTGCTTGCGCCAGGCGATCGTGACTTCCTGGCCGAGGGCGACCTTGGAGAGGTCGTACTCGATGCTCGCAAGGGCGAGCGCGTCCGCGGCGGGGTTGAGCTGATCGATCAGGGGCCAGGCGATGGCCACCACACCGGCGCCGCCCACGGCGGCGGTCGCGAGATACAAGAAGTCCCGGCGCCCTTCGTCGGTCGGACCCTCATGGTCCGCGACCGGGTGCGCTACGCTGTCCACCACGTCGGCGATCCTCGTCCTTTGGCTTGATTTCCCCGATGGATCGGCGCCCTTGTCCGAAGCGCCGCCACCCCTTGGCGCGAGGGCTTAGATTGCGGCTCGCCCTTTTTCAACCGGACATTGCGCAAAACGTCGGAGCCGCAATACGACTCTCGGCCTGCCTGGGGATATGCCTCGATGTCATCGAGCCCTGCGCCTTTCCCCTGGACGACCGGCGACTGCGGCGTGTCGCCCTGGACTATGGGGTGGGCGTGGAGGTGCGGCGACACGACTCTTTCGAGGCGTTTCAGGTGTCTGTCGCGCCCGCCCGGCTGATCCTGATGACCACGCGAGGCGAGCGCAGCTTCCTCGACCACCGGTTCGCGAGCGACGACGTGGTCCTGATGGGGTCGGAGAGCTCCGGCGCGCCGCCCTTCGTCCATGAAGCCGCCGGAGCCCGCCTGCGGATCCCCCTTGCCCCCGGATTGCGTTCGCTCAACGTCGTCACCGCCGCCGCTATGGTGTTGGCCGAAGGCTTGCGCCAGACAGGCCTGTGGCCTTCGCTGGAGAACAGCCCGACATGAGCCTTCAGGACTCCGCGCCGCTGAGCCCGGGCGCCGGCAGCGACCTCGTGGCAGAGCGGACGCGCCGCGCCCGGGCGTGGTTCGACGAACTGCGTGATTCCCTGGTCTCCGCCTTCGAGGCGCTCGAGGACGAGGCGCCGGAGCATCTCTATCCAGGCCCGCCGGGCCGATTCGAACTCAAGCCGTGGGTTCGCGAGGCTGGCGGCGGGGGCGTGATGGGTTTCCTGCGCGGCCGCTTCTTCGAAAAGGTCGGACTTCACATCAGCGAGGTGCATGGCCGCTTCACACCCGAGATGGCCGCGACCATGCCGGGAGCCGACAAGGACCCCTCGTTCATCGCCACCGGCGTGAGCCTCATCGCCCATCTCGCCAGCCCGCGCGTGCCGGCGGTGCACATGAACACCCGCTATCTGGCGACGAGCCAAGGCTGGTTCGGCGGCGGCGCCGACCTGACCCCGCTCCTGGAGGACCAGCGCAGCCAGGACGCCCCCGACGCAGTGATGTTCCACGAGGCCCTGAGGGGGGCCTGCGACCCCCACGACCCCGACTGGTATCCCCGGTACAAGGCCGTTTGCGACGAGTACTTCTTCCTCCCCCATCGCAATGAGCCGCGCGGCGTGGGCGGCATCTTCTACGACCGCCACGACTCGGGGGACTGGGAGCGCGACTTCGCTTTCACCCGCGACGTCGGCCGGGCCTTGCTGCAGGTCTATCCGAAGATTGCCCGCCACCGCATGAGCGAGCCCTGGACCGCCGAGGAGCGCGAGGAGCAGCTCGTCCGGCGTGGGCGCTATGTCGAGTTCAACCTGCTCTACGACCGGGGAACGATGTTCGGTCTCAAGACCGGCGGAAACATCGAATCGATCCTCTCCTCGATGCCGCCCTTGGTCAGGTGGCCCTGAGAGCAGACGGTCGGCGAAGGACGGCGAGGAGCGGCTTCTCGATCCAGAAGTGGGCGGCGAGCCCCGCGGCGATCGAGACGGCGATCGACACCGGCAGGAATACGCGCGCGTCGCCATAGCCCATCGTGTGGGCGATCACCGCCGTCGCCGGCAGGTGGAAGAGGTAGATGCAGTAGGAGGCGTCTCCGAGCAGCAGGGTGGGCGCCACGAGCGCGCGCGGCGCCCTCAGGGTCTTGCCCGACAGTTCGAGCGACAGGGCGCCCGCCACGGTCAGGGCCGCCGGAACACCCCACACCAGCGGCCGCCAGAGCTC
>DASXGQ010000184.1:0-11498 GCA_036488995.1 Caulobacteraceae bacterium | reverse complement strand
GAGAGAGCGGAGATGGACTATGTCAAACTGGGCGCGACCGGTCTGAGGGTCTCGCGCCTGTGCCTGGGCTGTATGACCTATGGCAGCTCGAAGTGGCGCTCCTGGGTCCTCGATGAGGAACAGGCCCTGCCGTTTTACCGCGCCGCCCTCGAGGCCGGGATCAACTTCTTCGACACCGCCGATGTCTATTCCCAGGGCGAGAGCGAAATTGTCACCGGCAAGGCTTTGAAAACCTTCGCCAAACGGCATGAGGTGGTTATCGCGACGAAGGTCAATGGCGCGATGGGCTCGGATCCCAACAACCGCGGGCTCTCGCGCAAGCACATCATGGATGGGATCGATCGCAGCCTCGAGCGTCTCGGCGTCGACTACGTCGATCTCTACCAGATCCACCGCTTCGATCCGAGCACGCCGATCGAGGAGACGCTGGAAGCGCTCAATGACGTCGTACGCGCCGGCAAGGCGCGTTACATCGGCGCCTCGTCGATGTTCGCGTGGCAGTTCATGAAGATGCTTGCGACATCCCGGGCCCACGGGTGGACGCCCTTCGTGTCGATGCAGCCCCAGTACAACCTGGTCTACCGCGAGGAGGAGCGCGAGATGCTTGCGCTCTGCCTCGACCAGGGCGTGGGGGTCATCCCGTGGTCACCCCTCGCGCGGGGCTTCCTGGCCGGCGGCCGCGCTCATCCGGGTGAGGGGAACACCGAGCGCGCGCGGACCGACGAGTTCGCTTCCAGGCTCTACTACCGGGACGCCGATTTCGCAGTGGTGGACGCGGTGAGCGAGGTCGCCCGGGCGCGTGGCGTGTCGAACATGCAGGTGGCCCTCGCTTGGGTTCTCAGAAACCCCGCGATCACCTCGCCCATCATAGGGGCGTCCAAGAGCCACCACGTCTCGGATGCGACCGCCGCATTGGCGATCTCGCTGACGGACGATGAGGTTAAGGCCCTGGAGGCGCCATACCGGTCGAAGCCGGTGCTGGACCATGCGTGACGCTCAGCCCCTCTAGACGAAACTCCGACCAGACGGAACCGTCTGGCCGGAGTTTGCTCTAGATTCAAAAACTTGAGCGCCGTCTGGTCGCCCAACCCGTCCCTGATAGGACGGACGGCGCTCTCGGGACGCTGGGTTAGAAGGGCGCGAACAGGCGCGGCATCGCCCGCGCGGGTACGTCCTGAAGCAGCGCGAACACCGGCGCGAACGCCCGGGCCAGCCAGTTTTCGAAAGAGCGCAACATCGCCCGTCTCCATTGTGCAGTGCAAAATCGCATCCGCGAAGTGGGCGCTGCAATGCGAAATGGCAAGGGCTGATTGTGGACGGGACGGCGCCAACTCTTGAAATGGGAACGCTTGGATGGCATCAAATGCGTGATTGAATTGTTACGCGGAGGCCTCCCCGCCGTTTTTTTGGGGAAGCAGCGGCGCCCATGCTGTGGGAGTTGGGGCGATGTGGATTCAGTTCGCAGTCTTTGACCGCGCTGGTCCGGACGCCGGCCCGGATGGAGGCCACGGTGACGTGCGCTGCGACGGATAGAGCCGTTGCAAAACGCGTGGGATGAGCGCTCATCGTTTAGCCGCCGGTTCGAACCGACGGTTGGAGCGCCTGGGGACCGCGAAAGGGCTGTTGCTACGATCTGCCGCAAGCTTCGGCAGATGGGAGCACGGATTGGGGGTTTGAGTTGAGACGCATCGCGATTGTCGAGGACGACGCGGAAGAACGGGCTCACATCTCGACGATCGTGGGTTCGCGGCACCGTCCGGCCGTATTCTCCGACGGATCTTCCTTCCTCCGCGCCCTTCATCGCGAGACCTTCGATCTCGCGTGCCTTGACTGGACTCTCCCTGACGTGACCGGCCTGGAACTCGTTCAGCGGGTGCGGGCCGGGGCCCTCGCCAAGACCATTCCGATCATTCTCGTCACGGCTCGCAATGGCGACGAGGATCTGGTGGCGGGCCTGATGGCGGGCGCCGACGACTTCATCTCCAAGCCGGTTCGTGAGCCGGTCCTGACCGCGCGGGTCGAGGCCCTGCTGCGCCGCGTCTCTCCACGGCACGATGACGTGCTCGAAACCTTCGACGAGTTCACGTTCGATCGCTCGCGGGAAGTCGTTATCTCCGGCTCCGACGAGCAGCCGCTGACCGCCAAGGAGTTTGCACTCGCCCTGACCCTGTTCAGGAACATGCACCGTCCCTTGGCGCGCAGCTACCTGATGGAAGAAGTCTGGGGCGTCGGAGCGAATGTTTCGTCCCGAACGTTGGATACGCACGTTTGCCGCCTGAAGAACAAGCTGGGCCTGACGCCGGAGCGCGGCTTCAACTTTGGGCCGGTCTACGGTTTTGGCTACCGCCTCGAGCGGACACCCTCACCGGCGCTGGACGCCGCTCCTGCCTGAACCCTTAAAGCTGGGTCATGGATTCGCGGGTCGCTCTCTGAAGGGCGGACTCCGCCCCGAGACCGAGCGACATCGTCGGATGTGGGTCGAGTGGCTCGCAACCGCAGCCTTCTCGACCGCCCTGCTGGCGACGTTCGTCTTCACGGGCGCCACCACGCGGCTGGATAACGCCATCTATGACATGGCGCTGAAGGTCCGCCGCTCGGAGCCGAGCAAGGATATCGTCATCGTTTCGGTCGACGCGGCGAGCCTGAACGAGAAGGGCGAGTGGCCGTGGCCGCGACGGATGCTTGCCGATTTGATCGATGAAATCGGTCACGGCAAGCCGCGCGGGCTCGGCTGGTATTTCCTCTTCGCCGCGGCGTCCAACCCTGCCGACGACCAGGCTGTGCACAACGCGATGGCGCACACGCCGACCTACCTCGGACAGATGGTGAACGGAGACTACAAGGTCGGAGCGCGCCGTATCCTGGCGACCTCGGCCGCTGCTGGCGAGGGGGCGGTCGATTCGGACGGCGACGACGATGGCATCGTGCGTCGCGCCTTCCTGTTCGAAGGACGGGGAATCGCCAGGCCCAGGCTCGCCCTGGTGCTCGCCCGACTGGAGGATCGTGGTCCGGTCCATCTACGCGTCAGCGAGGGCCGAGGCGGGGCGCAAGGGATCGTTCGGGGGAACGAGATGCTCATCCCGTTCGTGGGGCCGCCGGGATCGTTCCGGCATGTCTCCGCTGCAGCCGTTCTCGACGGCAAGGTCTCGCCTGAGGTGTTCAAAGACAAGTTCGTTCTGTTCGGCGCGTCCTCGCTCAACCTTCTGGACAACTATCCGACACCCGTCTCCGGCCGGTCGGGCATGCCCAACGTCGAGGTCGACGCGAACATCCTCAACGCCCTCTTGACCGGGACCGCGATCACCCCGGCGTCTCCGGTGACGGTCCTCATCGTTTCACTCGCGATGATGTGGCTGGTGCTGATCGCCCTCGTGCGACTGGGACCAACCGACAACCTTGTGGTCGCCGCCGGGATGGCTGCGCTCCCAGCCATTGGCGCCGTCGTCGCTGTGGTGGCGTTCCGGGTCTGGCTGCCGCCGGCCTCATTCCTCGTCACCGAAGCGATGATTGTTCCCTATTGGGGATGGCGTCGCCTCAACGCCGCGAGCGGCTATCTGGCGGAGGAGTTGCGGGCGCTCGAGCGCAGCGTAGGCGGCGCCGTCCTGGCCCGGGCCGCCAGCGCGCCGGCGCCCGGCGGCGACCTCGTACTTCAGCAGATGACCCTGCTGCAGGAGGCGAAGACCCGGGTCTCGGACCTGCGCCGGTTCGTGGCCGACATCCTCGCCAATTTCCCCGACCCGGTCCTCGTCGTGGACCGCCAGGGTCATATCCTGACCGTCAACCAGGCCGCGGCCGACTTCGCAGATCAGGCCGGCCTCTCGACGACGCCGCACTCTCCGGTTCAGCCGATCCTCGCGCGGATCGCCCCGGTCACGCCGAACGGCGGGTCGGCGTGGCCGCCGCCGGAGCGGGACGCCGCCAACGCCCGGCCGTTCAGCGGAATGGGAATGGGCGGGCGCGCCTACGAGGTCCGCTTCACCCCCACGCGCAGCGCCGGCGACGAACAGACCGGCTGGATCATCCACCTTGCCGACGTCACCTCGCTGGTGTCGGCCATGCGCCAGCGCGAGGAGGCGCTGCAGCTGCTCTCGCACGACATGCGATCGCCGCAGTCGGCGATCCTGGCCACGCTCAGCCACCCCGAGTTCAAGGGGACGCCGCCGGCCTTGCGCCAGCGGATCGAAGGCCACGCCCGGCGCACGCTCGAGCTCGCGGACGCCTTCGTGCGCCTCGCGAAGGCGGAGTCGGCCAGATATGTCCTCGAGCCGATCGACCTCGCCCATGTGACGCAGGACGCGGCGGACGCTGTCTGGGGGCTCTCCCAGGCCGCCGGGGTGAAGGTTGAAGTGCAGGTCGCCAACGAGGATGACGAGTACGTCATCCTGGCCGACCGCGGCCTCCTGACCCGCGCCCTGGTCAACCTGCTGGACAATGCGGTCAAGTTCAGTCCGGCGGGGGAAAAGGTGATCTGCTCGATCGGCCACGCCACGCTCGAGGGCGCGCCGGCGATCGAGTGTCGGATCGCCGACCATGCCGGGGGGATGAGCCGGGAGAATGCGGGAAGCCTGTTCAACAAGTTCGCCTCATTCCGCGACGGCGCGCATGCGCCGACGGGGATCGGGCTTGGCCTCGCGCTCGTCCACACCGTGATCACGCGGCACAACGGGGACATCGCCGTCGAAACCGTCGAAGGCGAAGGATCGGTGTTTATCCTGAAGCTGCCGCGTCATGACGAGGAGGCGGATCCCGAGTCGGAACAGCCCTCGGCGGCGGAACTGGCCGCCGCCGAGTGACCCGGCCTGTCAGCCCTTCCTGGCGAACGGCTCGGGTATCCGCGTCGCGCCCTGACGGGCGAACATCCAGCCTGGATATTCCGGCGGAAGGGCGCTGACCTCGTCCAGGCGCGCCACTTCTTCCGGCGTGAGCTGAAGCCCGACCGCGGCGAGGTTGTCGTCGAGCTGCTCGACGGTCTTGGCGCCGATGATGACGCTCATCACGTGCGGCTTGGCCAGGAGCCATGCCAGGGCGACCCGCGCGACAGAGACGCCGCGAGCGTCGCCGATCTCGCGCATCGCTGCGACGCATGTCCAGGCGCGATCCTTGTCCACGGGCGGGAAGTCGAAGCTGGCGCGCCGGGCGTCGTTGGGCGCCGCTGATCCCGGACCAAACTTGCCAGAGAGCAGACCGCCGGCCAGCGGCGACCAGACCATCAGACCCACGCTCTCGGCCGTGAGCATGGGGACGAGTTCGCGTTCCAGATCGCGTCCGGCGATGGAGTAGTAGGCCTGCAGCGTCTCGAAGCGCGCCATCCCGCGCGCCTCGCTCAAGCCCAGAGCGCGGGCGATCTTCCAGGCCGCCCAGTTCGAGACGCCGACATAGCGGACCAACCCCTCGCTGATCAGGTCGTCGAGGGCGCGCAGCGTTTCCTCCAATGGCGTGACGCTGTCGTTTCCGTGGATCTGGTAGAGGTCGATGTGGTCCATCTGGAGCCGCTCGAGGCTGCCTTTGACGCTGTCCATGATGTGCCCGCGGGAAGCGCCTTGGTCGTTCGGTCCCGGCCCCATTCGCCCGAACACCTTCGTCGCCACGACGACGTCGCTGCGCTTGACCCCCAGGTTGCGAAAGGCCTGACCCAGTCGGCGTTCCGACTCGCCGAAGGAGTAGACGTCGGCAGTATCAAAGAAGTTTACCCCCGCCGCGATCGCGCGGCCGACGATCTCGTCCACGACGCCCTGTTCAAGCGAGCCGATGGCGCGCCAGATGCCGGCGTCGGTATTGCCACCGAAGGTCATCGTCCCCAGACAGATTTCCGAGACGAACAGGCCCGTGCGCCCAAGCTGCTTGTACCGCATCCACATTCTCCGCCGATTGTGTCCGAACCATTCCTCGCCAGGCCGGATCGCCTGAGGGGCGAAGGTTCTGTCTCGAGGCATGCGAGATGTTCGCCGACGCAGCAAACGCGCCCGGTCGTCACCTCGAGAGCGGCAGATGGTGAGGCTCTGCGGTGGCTTAAAGCCGATCGGCTCAGCTCATCAGGCGGGAGACGGTGTAAATCGTCAGGCCGACGAGTGCGCCCACGACGGCGCCGTTGATGCGGATGAACTGAAGATCCCGGCCGACCTGGAGCTCGAGCCGGTCGGCCACTGCCCGCGCGTCCCAGCTGCGGACGACCTGGGCGACAAAGTCGCCGATCGCTTCGCGACCTGGGGTCACGGTCCTTCGGACGGCCGCTCGGATCCAGCGGTCCAGACGCTCGCGCACCGCCGGATCCCCACCGAGCCACCGCGCTGTGGCGGCCAGGCCCCGTCGCGCCGCCTCCTCGGCCAGTTCGCGAACAGACTCGGGATCGGACGCCCAGCGGTGGGCGGCCTCCGCACACCCCTCGGCGATGGATCTTATGAGTCCCTGGTCATCGAGCAGCCGCGCCTTGAGAGCCTCGCCCTTGGCGAAATAATCCGGGTCGGTCGCCAGGCGCGAGATGAGGCTCTCTATCTGCGCGTCGAGGGCCGCCCGTAAGGGGTGCTCCGGCGAGCGCATCTCCTGCAGGGTCGCCAGGAGCCCGGCCCTGAGGCGCTCGGCCATAGCCCGGTCCACCCACTTCGGCAGCCAGGACCAGGTCCGAGCTTCGACCGCCGCCTGGAACAATTCGGGCCGGTTCGTTGCGAATTCGCCGAGAGCAAGGATCGCACGATCCACAAGGGTGGGAGCCCACGTCTCGCGCCACAGATAGTCCAGCACGCGCGCCGCGGTCGGCGCGAGAGGCCCTGCGCGCGCCAGGCGGCGAACGCCTTCGGCGACAAGATCCGCGAGCGCCGGGCCGGCCTTCATGACCTCCGGGGCGAGTTCCGCCAGGCGGTGCGCCAAGATGTCGCGGGTCTTTTCGTCGGAGAGCCATTCCGTGATCCGACGCGCCGGCTCCGCGTCCTGCAAACGCCGATCGAGCAGCCGCGGTTCGAGGAAATTTTGCGAAATGAAGCGTCCCAGGGCCGCCGCGATCCGATCCTTGTTCCTGGGGATTATCGCCGTGTGTGGGATCGGCAGACCGAGGGGGTGGCGGAAGAGCGCTGTCACCGCAAACCAATCGGCGATCGCGCCCACCATGCCCGCCTCTCCGAACGCCGCGAGGTAGGGTCCCGGTGTCCAGGTCGCAGGCGCCAATCGTCCTGCCAGGTAAATCGCGCACATCAGAACGAGGAGCGCCCCTGCAAGGGCGCGCATCGTCGCGACCCCCCTTGCACGTTGCGCTCCTTCGTCGCTGTCGGCCACGAGACCCCTTGACCTGCGAACCTTAAGCGTTGATTTAAATTTTTACACGATATGAATAAGTTTATCAGCGTTCGTAAGGGTCAACCGGCGTCCCGTTCCGCGGCGGCTTCATGCCTATCCATCCGCATGAAGGCGCAGATCGTCCAAGGCTGGAGGCATGATCGATCTTCTGGACCCCACGACCTTCTCCAAGGGTCACCCGGCTCACCTCTACGCGCAACTGCGCTCAGAGGCTCCGGTCTACCATAACCCGGAGCGCGGCGGCCCCGGGTTCTGGGCCCTTACGCGTTATCAGGACGTACGCGCGGTCGACCGCGACTTCCACGCCTTCTCGTCCGAGCCGACGATCATGATCGCCGACCCGGCCCCCCAGGAACAGCACATCTTCGGCGACGCCCAGATGATGCTGATGATGGATCCGCCTCGGCAGACTGCATTCCGCAAGCTGGTCCGCTCGGAGTTCACGGCGCCCGCAAGCGAGGCCCGAAGCGATCGGCTGGCGCGGCTCGCGGCCTCGATCGTCGATAAGATCATAGACCGTGGAGAGTGCGATTTCGTCGCGGACGTGGCGGGCGAAATGCCGTCCTACGTGATCGCCGATCTGATGGGGCTCCCTCTGGAGGACGGGCGTGAGCTCTACAGGCTGACGGAGACGATCCATTCGGCGCCAGAGGCGGTCGCTCCCGGGGCGGGCCGTGATGCGGTGGCGGCGATGTTCACCTACGCGATGGGCCTCATCGCGGAGAAGCGCGCGCGACCCGGTGACGATCTGGCGACCCGTCTGCTCAACTCCGAGGTCGAAGGCCACCCGCTGACCGAGCGCGAATTCCTCCTCTATTTCCTTCTGCTCATCGACGCGGGCGGAGACACGACGCGCAATCTGCTGGGCAGCGGCCTGCTCGCCCTTTGCCGGCGCCCCGAGCAGCTCGCCTGGCTCAGGGAAGACCTCCCCCATCGTCTTCCTTCGGCGCGGGAAGAGCTCCTGAGGTTCACCAGCCCCGTCATCTACATGCGGCGGACAGCGACCCGGGACATTGCGATCGGCGATGTGGCGATCGCGAAGGGCGACAAGGTGGTGATGTACTTCGGCGCCGCCAATCGCGACCCCGACCAGTTCGACCGGCCAGACGAACTCGACCTTTCCCGGGCTCCTAATGAGCACATCGCGTTCGGCGGTGGGCCGCACGTCTGTCTCGGCCAGCATCTCGCTCGCCTGGAGATAGACGCCGTCCTGTCGGAGGTTCTGTCGCGTTGGGAGTCCATAGAAGTGGTGGGCGAGCCGGAGTGGCTCGCGTCGACTTTCATCTCCGGACCACGCTCGCTCTGGGTCCGTTTTCGGGTGCGCGAAAATGCGCAGGAAGGATGAGTAAATTTTTAGACTGAATGCCGCCTGTCCTGTGTTGACAACTCGGCATTTGCGTGGAATTGTAAGGAATGTCCCAGAAACGGGGGGACATTGCGTGGTCTTCAGACCCAATCTCTAAGAGGATTGGGTTGCGCGTACTTATGGTTTGTCGAATCTTTAGTCGAAGAGATCGATAAATACTTTTTTATGTGGGAACGCGTATTTAGCTGTTGCTTCTTCGCGCAAACCCGCTAAGTCTTCGTCAACTTCCTCGCCGCGATCTGATCGCGTCGAGTGTCCAAAGAGCCAGGGGCTAGAAAATGACCAACCTTCGCGAAACCGCCGACGTGCTTGTCATCGATCGCGTCGAATCTGAGCTGGATCTCGGCGTCGCCATGATCGACGAGATCGCTGTTCGCATGCCTTACTGCGCGACCGCTCGGATGCCGTATTGCTCGCTGAAGGCCAATGCCGAAGGCGCCAAGGCCCTGCTGTCCATCTAAGACGCGGGTGTTGTACCGGAGCGCTTGACCCCTCATAGTTGATCTATGAGGTTCAAGCGCTCCAGCGCCCTTGTGGTGCTGCTGGAACACGACCAGTTCGTCTTCCACAATTATCTTGTTCAATCGACATTTGCGGCAAATACGGCTGCACTCGACATCGTCCGGAGGCTATATGCCTGGACTAACGTCGAACAATTGTACGAATCCTTAAAAAGTTACAGCCGCTCTTCCATCGAGCGGGGTCTCGACCAGCTCGTTGAGCTGGCCGCTGTTGTCGTTGAGGGTTCCCCCGCCGCCGCCAAAGACGCCGAATTCGAGCGGTCGTGGCTCTGGGGCCCGTTCGCCGGCGCTTTCCACTTCGGTACGAGAGGCGGGGTCTTCGTCTCCGACGAGGATAGCGAAACGATGTTGCGCGAGCAGGCGAAGTTCTCACCGTCGCCCCCCCTTCATCAACGAAATCCGGACGATCGCGCCAAGGTCACTGTGCCGCTGAGGCCGTCTTACGACGAGCCCTTTCGGACCATGACGCGCCGGCGGACAAACCGGATCATGCTCGATGAGCCGGTCGCGGTCGAAGCCGTCTCGGACTGCTTCCTCTTCTCGATGGCCATCACGGCCATGCTGGATCTGCCGGGAATCGGCGAACTTCCACTCAAGATGACCCCGTCCGGCGGCGCCCGGAATCCCTTCGAGGGATATGTGTGCGTGCGGAATGTCGAGGGGTTGGACCCGGGCGTCTACCACTATGCGGCGATCGATCGCTCCTTCGCCCTGGTGCGCGAAGGCGCGCCCCCTTCCTTCCCGTCGATGCTGGGTGAACAGACCTGGACCGCGAACGCCGCGGCTGTCGTGTTCCTGGTGGCGAACTTCGATCGCTCGATGTGGAAGTATCACGATCCGATGACCTACCGGGTGATCGCGATCGAGGCGGGGCACATCGCCCAGAACATGCTCCTCGTCGCCACGCACCACGGGCTCGTCGGAAATCCCACCGGACTGATCAACACCCTCGTCACGGAGTCGGCGCTGGGGGTCTCCGGACCGACCCAGGCGGCGATCTACGCCATCGCCCTTGGGGTTCCGGCGCCGTTCTCGGGAGACCTGGGCGCCATCGCGGAAGCCGGCTGAGATTGCCTCCCAACGCCGTTTGACGTTCTGCTGACGGTTGTTTCACGCTCCCGCGCCAATCGTCTCACGCTGGCTTGACGCCGGTCCGGCAAGGGTCGCGCGCCCTCGAAGGCGGATGCGGCCGCTTCTCGAGGCGCGGCGGAGAGACCCTTATGCTCGCAGCACGGATCGGCCTCGTGGATCTGACCGGCCTTGTCGATTCACGTCTGATGGTCGCGGCCGCAGCGGCCATCAACGTTCAGGTGACCCGCGATCTGCCGCAATTCTGGCCCGTCAGGGCCAGCGTCGCTTATCTGGCGGACCCGAGCCTCGTGGCGCCAGGGATGTGGCCGGTCACGATCGTCCATGGCCTCACTCCCGAAGAAGGCGGTTGCCACGTCGGCGCTCACAACCAACCCTTCGCCAAGGTTATCAACACGCGGGGCGGAGACGAGTGGACGCTCGACGCCAGCCACGAGATCTGTGAGATGCTGATCGACCCCTTCGGCAACGCCCTGCAACCCTCGCCGCCTCTTGGCGTGGAGGCGGAGGCGCTGCGCGACCTAGACGGTGTGGTCGAGTATCTGGTCGAGGCGTGCGAACCCTGCGCCTCGGCCGCGGCAGGCTACGAGATCGACGGGGTGATGGTCTCCGACTTCATCTCCCCCTGCTACTTCGACAAGGCTGCGACGGCCGGCGTTCGATACAGTTTCGCCGGTTCGATCTGCGCGCCACGGCAGGTTCTCCCCGGGGGACGGCTCAGCTGGATCGATCCGAAGTCCGACGAAGTGCGCCAGGCAGCGCGCCTGGAGCCCTCGGCGTCGCCGACCCTCCGCAACCTTGGCCTTCCAAGCGGAGGCAGCCTGCGGGCCTTCGTCGATGGCCGAAGTCATCTGATGATGCGGGCCAACCGTCCGCAGCCCAACCTGCGCGCGCGTATGGCCCGCCGTTCGCACCGGGAACAGCTCAGCCAGGCGGCGGGATTCCGCTCCCGCTGGTTCGTCTGACAGACGTTTCAGCCCTGATCCGTCAGGGAACGATCACCGCCTTGCCGATGACTTCGCGGTCTGCGAGCAGGTCGAACGCCTCGCGCCAACGCTCGAGTGGCAGGCTGGCGTGGACGCGGGGCCGGATGCTTCCGTCCTCCGCCATCCGCCAGACGGCTTCGGTATTTTCGCGGCCCCTGTCCGGGAACCGCCGCCCATATTCCCCGGCCCTTACTCCCATCACGGAGAAGCCCTTGATGAGGGGCATGTTGACCGAGATCGCGGGGA
Organism: Caulobacteraceae bacterium; assembly: GCA_036488995.1. GTDB lineage: Bacteria > Pseudomonadota > Alphaproteobacteria > Caulobacterales > Caulobacteraceae > Acaudatibacter. The sequence continues at coordinate 3 of DASXGQ010000184.1, read as the reverse complement.
TGC
>DASXGQ010000126.1:0-20414 GCA_036488995.1 Caulobacteraceae bacterium | reverse complement strand
AATCCGTAGGGCTAGAGCGGCGCCACGAGCGAGTGGTCGAAGCGGTGGTTCTCGTTGAGGTCGTCGTAGACGGCCACGTCATAAGGACCGGGCGCCGGGATCCACACGCACATCTCCGTCGAAGGCGTCTGGGAGGGCACGCTCCAGACGCCGATCTCCCCGTTCGTCTTGAGGAACTTGTCGCGCTCGGGCGGGTAGATGGTCACCGTCATCAGTCCCTGGTCGCTGCGGACGCCATCAACGACAATGTCGAGCTTCGTCCCGGTGGGCTGGCCCATGCAGGTCTGGGCGAGCGCGGGCGTGGAGAGCAGGCCGGCGCAGGCGCTCGCAACCGCGAACAGCTTGAATCGACACATCGGTGCGGAACCCCCGAAGCAACGCCGCCTTGGCGAGATGTTGGCACGATCAGGCAGCAAGTGCGGTAGCGCCCATGGCCGCAGCGGCGATCTCGAACGACCTTAGGCGTGCCGCGTGGTCGAAAATGGACGAAGTGATCATCAGCTCGTCGGCGCCGGTCCGCCGGGCGAAGGCCTCCAGGCCCGTCTTCACCGTCTCCGGCGAACCGATCACGGCGCACGAGAGGGCATGGTCCAGGTGCATGCGCCCTTCCGGCGTCAGGCGCTGATCCATGTCCGGGACCGGCGGCGGCAGCGGTCCAGGTCGGCCGGTCCTCAGGGCCACGAAGGACTGCTGGATCGAGCTGAACAGGAACCGGGCCTCGGCATCGGTGTCCGCGCCGATCACCATCAGCGCGGCCATGGCGTACGGCTTCTGCAGCATCGGCGAGGGCTGGAACCGCTCGCGATAGATAGCGAGGGCCCGGTCGAGCTCGGCCGGGGCGAAATGGGAGGCGAAGGCGAAGGGCAGGCCTAGGGCCGCGGCCACCTGGGCGCCAAAGAGGCTCGAGCCGAGGATCCACACCTCCACGTCGGCGCCGGCGCCCGGGATCGCCCTGACCGCCTGGCCCTCCCTCACCGGGGCCAGGAAGTGCAGCAGCTCCACCACCTCCTGCGGGAAGGCTTCCGGATCGCTGTTGAGGTTCCGCCGCAGCGCGCGGGCGGTGAGCTGGTCGGTCCCCGGCGCGCGGCCGAGACCGAGGTCTACGCGTCCGGGATGAAGGGCCGCCAGCGTCCCGAACTGCTCGACGATGATGTAGGGGGCGTGGTTGGGCAGCATGACGCCGCCCGAGCCGATGCGGATCGACGACGTGCCGGCCGCCACATGCGCCAGGGCGACGGCGGTGGCTGCGCTGGCGATGCCTGGCATGTTGTGATGTTCGGCCAGCCAGAACCGATTGAAACCCAGCCGCTCTACATGGCGCGCCAGGTCGAGGCTGTTGCGCAACGCCTCGCCGGCGTCGGAGCCCTGGACGATCGGCGCGAGATCGAGGACGGAGATCTTAGGCATGCGAGCGGACATATAGTCGCCGCCGCGAAAGGCCCAAGCTCGCTGGCTTCGCCGGCGTTTGGCGCTATCACCAGCCGATGCGCGACGCCCCCTCCCCCAGGCATGTCTATTTCCTCGGGATCGCCGGCGCGGGGATGAGCGCCCTGGCCTCTCTGCTGAAGTCCGAAGGGGCAGAGGTCAGTGGGTCCGACGAGGACGCCTTTCCTCCGGTGACGACCTATCTCGAGACCCACGGAATTCCGTATCGCGTCGGATTCGACCCTGCGCAGATGCCGCCCCGGATCGACGCGGCGATCGTGGGATCGAGCGCCAAGCTGGGGCTCGACCACAATCCCGAACTGGCCGAACTGAAGCGTCGCGGCGCGCCCCTCTACAGCTTCCCCGCCTATCTCGGGGAACACACCGCCGGCCGCGATGTGGCGGTCGTCGCGGGAAGCTTCGGCAAATCGACCGTGACAGCGCTCCTGGCGCATCTGGCGCGCGAGGCCGGCGGCGATCCTGGCTGGTTCGTGGGCGCGGCGCCTCTCGACCTGCCGTCGAGCGGACATGCGGGATCCGATCGCGCCATTTTCATCGAGGGGGACGAGTACATCGTCGGCGGCGAGGACCGACGCTCCAAGTTCCTGCTCTATCAGCCGCAGGCGCTGCTGCTGACCTCGATCGTCCACGACCACATGAACGTCTTTCCGACCATGGCGGACTACGAGGCGCCCTTCGCCGAGCTGCTCGGCAGGCTGCCTGCGGATCGCCTTGTGGTCGCGGCCCACGGGTTCGAGCCGATCCGACGCCTCGCGAAGGGGAGGAGGGTGGTCTGGTACGGAGTCGACGCCTGCCCCGGCTACCACGCGGCGAATATCCGGATCGGCGAGGTCACCCGGTTCGATCTCGTCACCCCGTCGAGCCGCAAAATCCCGCTCGAGACGCCGATGCTGGGGCGGCACAACATCGAGAACATCGTCGGGGCGGCGGCCTTCCTGCTGGAGAGATCCGCGATCGACGCGGCCGCGCTCGCCAGTGGCGTCAGCAGGTTCCGCGGCCTCGAGCGCCGGCTCGACCGCAAGACGCGGACCTCACGCGTTCCGGTCTACGAAGGGTTCGGCTCATCCTACGAGAAGGCCCGATCGGCGATCGAAGCCGTGCAGCTGCACTTCCCGGATCGGCGGTTGATCGTCGTCTTCGAGCCCCACACCTTCAGCTGGCGCAACCGCGACGCCCTGGCCTGGTACGACACCGTGTTCGAGGGCGTCGACGAGGTCATCCTCCTGCCTCCCCCCGTCCACGGCGCTGCGAGCCATGACCAGCTCGACCAGGCCGCGATACTGGATCGCATCCGCTCTGCAGGCGTGCGCGTCCAGGCCGCCGCCGCCGATCCCGCGAGCGTTCTCGCCACGGCCGAGGCGGCGGTGGCCGAGGACAATGTCGTCCTCCTGCTGTCCTCCGGACCGCTGGCCGGACTCCCTCAGGTCCTGCCCGCTCGCCTCGACGCCCGGTTTGGCGATCCAGATGTCGTAATGCGATAAAATCCAGCGTGTGAACGTACGGTAGGCAACGGTTCAATCCGCTCCGGGTTTAGCTCTTCTGATCGCACAATCTGTGCGGAATTGAGCTGTTCAGACAGTCAGGAGCTTATAGAACATGGACTTGACCCGTCGAACCCTGGGGGTCGGGGCTCTGGGCCTCGCTGGCGCGCTCGCTGCGCCAATCGCGGTCACGCCGGCGTTCGCCAATCGCGAAGACCTCATCGCCTCCGCTCGCACGTCGCTGCATCAGCTGCTGAACGACACGCCGCGGTCGCGTTTCTTTTATCGCCATTGCCGCGCCGCCCTCGTCTTCCCGAATGTCCTGAAGGCCGGATTCATCTTCGGCGGTCAGACCGGCAATGGCGTCCTGTTTGGCCCGCACGGCGGCGCGCCTGAAGGGTTCTACAACCTCACCGGCGGCTCGTGGGGGCTTCAGATCGGGGGCCAGGACTTCGCCTACACCCTCTTCTTCATGACCGAGGGTTCGCTGGAATACCTGCATCGGGTCGCCGGCTTCTCGGCCGGCACCGGCCCGAGCATCGTCGTGATCAACGCCGGCGCAGGCGCGGCGGCCGACACCACGACGATCACCCATGACGTCTACGCCTTCCCCTACAACCAGAAGGGCCTGATGGCGGACCTGACGCTCCAGGGCACGAAGATCACGCCGATCCATCCCAGTTGATTGCCTTTCTCCCCTCCCGCCCGTCCCTCCCAACGGGCGTGGGGGCTTGGGCCCGCGTCGGTCGGACGGCTGGTCAGAAGCGATCATCAAGGGCAAGAGCGAGGGTCATGGACGTTGACTTGAAGCGGGCGCCGGCGGTCCTGGCCCTTCTGGTGCTCGCCGGCTGCGGGCACAGTCCGCCGACCCACTTCTACACCCTCGATCCGACGCCGTCGGCCCGCCCCGCCGCGTCCGCCGCGATGGCGACAGCCCCCATCCAGCTCGACGCGGTGCACATCCCTCCCGCTCTGGACCGGCCGCAGGTGGTCACGCAGCTGGGCGCCAACCGGCTGGACGTGCACGACTTCGACCAGTGGGCCTCGCCCCTGGGCGAGATGATGCGCCGGACCCTGGCCCAGGACCTCCTCACCCGGCTGCCGGAAGGCGAGTTCATCCTGCCCGACGCGCCGCGCCCGCAGGGTGTCCGTGGCCTGGTGGTGGATGTCCTTCAGATCGACGCCGCGCCGGGCGGCCGGGTCACGCTGGAGGCGAGCTGGACCCTGATGACCTCAGGCACGAACCGCCCCGTCCTCATCCGCAACGTGCAGCTGAGCGCCGACGCCGGTCCGGGCCCACAGGGGACCGCCGCCGCGGTGAGCCAGCTGCTCGGCCAGCTCGCCGACCAGATCGTGGCGGGCGTAGCGACCGCTTAACCTGCGCCGAGGGCCGCGCAGGCGATCGAGGCCAGCTTGCCGATCGCGCGGTCCGTCGCCTCGGCATCTGCGCGGCTGCGCGAGACATAGACGGCGAGCAGAAGGGGCTCGCCCCGCGCCGGCCAGACCACGGCGACGTCGTTCGCCGTCACCTCTCCGGGCGCGGTCCACGTGCCAGTCTTGTCTCCTGCACGTGCGCCTGTTGGGAGGCCCGATCGGATGCGGGCCAGGCCCGTCTTGCAGTCCACAAGCCACCCGGTGAGGCGTGCGCGAGAGGCGCTGGAGAGCGCATCGCCGAACACCAGGCGACGAAGGTTGCCGGCCATCGCTCCGGGCGAGGTGGTGTCACGCGGATCCCCCGGCGGCACGACGTTCAGGGCCGGTTCGATCCGGTCCAGGCGGGTGACGGGATCGCCGAGGCTGCGTGCGAAGGCCGTCACCTGCGAGGGACCGCCGATCTGAGCCAGGAGCAGGTTCGCCGCCGTGTTGTCGCTCAAGGTCACCGCGGCTGCGCACAGGGCCTCGACGCTCATCGCGCCCTCGCCGACATGGGCGCGCGTGACCGGGGCGTAGGAGAGAAGGTCGGAGGACCCGTAGGGCACGGCGCGCTCGAGGCGTTCCGTCCCGCTGTCCACACGCCGCAGGACGGCGGCCGCGAGGACCAGCTTGAACGTGCTGCACATTGCGAAACGCTCGTCGGCCCGGTGCGCGATCTGTCGACCCCCGCCCAGCGTGCTCCCGTAAAGGCCGACCCGGGCCCCCAGCGCCTGTTCGACCGCCGCGACCTCACCGTTCACGCCCGCCTTCGGCGGCGCGGCGGCGGCGAGGGCGACGCCGGACAGTCCGGTAAGAGTGCGGCGGCGAGTCGGCATGGCGATCATGCCCCATCGTCGAGCGCTCGCCGCGTTCCGGCAAGGCTCGGTCTTTGCAGATGAGCGCGCCGAGCGGATTGCGCCGGGGCGTCGCACGACGCCCCGGCGCTCAGCCGTCAGAGGGAAGCGCGGATCGCCGTTCGGCGTCGCAGGCCCGCGCCTACGAGCCCGCAACCCAGGAGCATCATCCCCCAGGTCCCCGGTTCGGGAACGGCCCCCGGCTGAAACAGCGATCCCAGGTTGTTGACGCCTGGCGCCGCCGCTCCGCCCAGGAGGGGACCAACGCCGAAGAGTTCCTCCCACGTCTTCAGGTCGGAGGCGTGGTTAAAGGAAACGTTGCTGGCGAAGGCGTTGCCCTTGGCAAGAGGCGAGATGACGATTTCCGTCGAGGTGAAACCGGGACCGTTGCCGCCCTCGGTCTCGTCATTCCAGATGACGATCACGCCGTTGTTCTTGAACGCCTGCGACGCTTCGATCTCCGGCACGATCATCGACAGGAAGTTGTCGCCCAGCGCGACCGCCTCCTGGTCGGTGTTCGCCGCGTAGGTCACACCGTTGTAGGTGAACGACGTGTTCAGCGACGAGTGCATGTCGTTGTACTGGTCCGGCGTGATGTAGTTGAACCGGGAGACATTATTGCTGGCGAGATTCGCCGCCAGGTCCTGCAGCGGAAGATAGTGCGATGCTTCGGTATTGCTGGACGTCGGGTTGTTCCCGCCGTTCGTCGCCGTGAAGAACAGTGGACCATCGTGCTTGGCCGCGAAATTGTACTGATCGCTGCCGTTGTAAGGGTTTGTGTAGGAGGACGAGGTCCCTGAGAGGCTGGTCAGGGGGACGACGTTCTGGCCGCCGGGGACGACCGAACCGGTCACCGTCCCGCCGAACTGGGACGCGTTCTGGCCCATGGAGTTCGCCAGATCGATGTCCTCGGCGTACGAGGTCCAGGACACACCCTTGGCCTGCAGCAGGCCCGTGAGGTTCGGCGAATTGACGATATTGCTCGGATAAGGATCCGCGTCATTCAGCGGACCGGTCACGCCGGACTCGGCGTAGACATAGTTCGGCTCCGAGGGGTGAATGGACCCAACGTTGGTGTAGTTCGTCGCATACGACGTCATCGCCGCGTTGGCGTTACCAGGAGTCACGAGGCTGTTGAGAAAGGGCGCCGCCGTATTGCCCAGCAGTTGCTGGGTACCGGTGAAGGAAGATGGCTGCGTGAAATTGTGGTTCTCGAGCAGAATATTGAAGACCGTCCCGATCTTCGCGGCCTGGGCGCCGCTTGCGATCAACGCGACAGCAGAGACGGCCGCACCTAGCTTGAGGGCACTGAGCATGTGGATCTCCCCGGCCTCTGGGCGCCCGCGCCCGGGCCGCATTGTGGCAAAATGTTGCGGGCGACCGGACTAGATCGCGGAACCGTTTCAGCCACGCGTCTGATGTTTAAAACTTTTTCGAAGAATTTATTAATGTAAAGCTTTCGGTGTACGGTTTTTACCTTCGCTCCCTGCTTACATCGTACGGTTTTTACATTGAGAGTTACCATTTTCATTGCCGAATCGATCAACGGTTCACCGCAATTCTCCTCTACATTGCCGGCAATTCTCATCTGCCTGCTGACGTTTCAGTGCGCGCCTTGACGTTAAATCGTAATACGATATTTCAGAGGGCTCTCTCGATCGTCGGTGACAATGAACCCTCCCAAACTCGCCCCTGCAGCCAGACGGTGGGCGAGATGGTCAGCGACGCGCCCATCCTCAGCGCCTTCGACGACGAGCCAGCGGGGCGGCTCGCCGACCGTATGGCCGCCGCCAATGTCGGACGCGCGCCGGTCCTGCGGCGCTCAGACGGGCTCTCGTCGGGATCGTCGCCCGTCGCGACCTCCTTCGCGTGCGCGCCCCAGCCGCCCGCCAGGACTCCGAACGCGAGCGAGTGCTCAGTCTGCCCCTGACCGGGACCCGCTGAGGCTTCTGCCGCGTCGCGAGGCGCGGTAGGGCTTGCGGCATGGACAATCCCATCCGCATCGGCCTCCTCGGGGCCTCCCGCATCGCACCGCCCGCGGTGATCGACCCGGCGCGCGAGGACGGCCGCTTCGTCATCACCGCCGTCGCAGCGCGCGATCCTGAACGCGCCAGGGCCTATGCGACGACCCATGGGATCGCCGCCGTCGCGGCGGACTACGCCGAGCTCGTGCGCCGGGACGACGTCGACGTCGTCTACAACGGCCTGCCGCCCGCCGGTCATGCCCACTGGACCATCGCGGCGTTGGAAGCGGGCAAGGCGGTGCTGTGCGAGAAGCCCTTCGCCCGCGACGCCGCGGATGCGGGCGCCATGGTCGACGCCGCCGCGCGCACCGGACGCCTGCTGCTGGAGGCCTTCCACTACCGCTTCCACCGGGTGATCCGCGAGGCCGAGGCGGTCGTGCGCGAGGGGCGCCTGGGTCGCATCACGCACGCCTCGGCGAGCTTCGATGTCGCGATCGCCCGGAATCCCGGCGAACTGCGCTGGTCGCGGGAGCAGGGCGGCGGCGCCCTGATGGACCTGGGGACCTATCCTCTGCACGCCCTGCGGACCCTGCTTGGCGAGGAGCCGCGGATCGTCTCGGCCGAAGCGCGCTTTGAAGACGGCGTCGACGCGCAGCTCTCCGGCCGCCTCGCCTTTCCCTCGGGCGCAGAGGCGGAGATCGCCTGTTCGATGATCGCCGAACGGCCAATGGCGCGGCTGAAGCTGACCGGAGATCGCGGGACGCTGGAGATCGTCAACTTTGTCGCGCCCCAGCACGGCTGCCGGGTCGTCGTGACGGCGGACGGCGCGGCGGACCAGCGCCCGACCGACGGCCCCTCCACCTACGCCGCCCAAATCGATCATCTCTACGAGGTCATTCGCGGGGGCGCCCCGCCGTTGACCGGCGGCGCCGACGCGCTGGCCCAGATGCAGGCCATCGATGCGCTCTACAGGGCGGCCGGACGCGCCTGAGCGAACTCGCGTCGCCGCACTGGCTCACCGGCCTATAGCGCCGCCCCAGCGGCGGTGTATGTGGTCCCGACGACGCCCCTGACCGCCAGGATCAAGGTGGCTCAGAGGTTCTGACGGAAGGATAACTTGATGGCGCGAGAGGTCGCCGAAGCCGCCGGCTCTCTCGCGCAGGCCCTGGACCGGGCGGTGCAGCTTCTCGCCAGGTCGCCGCGGCTGGCGCAGAAGCAGGCGCAGGAGATCCTCAGCGTCGTCCCGGGAGAGCCGCGCGCGCGCCTCGTGCTGGGCATGGCCCTGCGCCGGGCCGGCGAGGCGGCAGGCGCGCGCGAAGTGCTCCAGGCCCTGGCGCAGCAGCAAGCGGGGTCGGCCCAGATACATTATGAGCTTGGCGAAGCGCTTGCCGTCCTCGGCCAGACCGCCGAGGCCGCCGCCGCGTTCGGGCGCGCCGCCGAGCTGAAGCCGAACCACCCCGGCGCCTGGCGGGGCCTGGCGGACGCCCGCTCTCTCCTGGGCGACGCGGAGGGCGCGGACCGCGCCTGCGCCGAGATGATCCGCGCCTCGGTCACCGATCCACGGCTGATAGAAGCGGCGGCGGCGCTCTGCGACGACCAGCTCGCCGTGGCTGAGCGCCTTCTGCGCGATCATCTCAAGGCTCATCCGGCAGATGTCGCCGCCATGCGGATGCTGGCGGAAGCGGGCACGCGTCTTGGCCGATACGGCGATGTCGAGGCTCTCCTCGACCGGTGTCTCGAGCTCGCGCCCGGCTTCGAGGCTGCGCGCTACAATCAGGCCGTCGTGCTCTTCCGCCAACAGAAGGGCGCGGCGGCGATCGGCCATCTGCGGCAGCTCCTGGCGATCGAGCCCCGTTCCCCACGATACCGAAGCCTGCTTGCCTCGTGCCTCGGTCTCGTCGGCGACCATCAACAGGCGGTCGATATCTATCGCGAGCTGCTGGGCGAATTCTCGGGCGCCCCGCAGATCTGGCTCGACCTCGGCCACGCCCTTCGCGCCTTGGGCCGGCGCGACGAGGCGCTGGACGCCTACCGTCAGGCCGCCGCCCTGAACCCGGCGCTTCAGTCCTGGCTCGGCTGAACAACCGCTATGCGAACCGCGAGAACCGTCTGGCCGTGCGCCTCGCGAGGGCGCAGCATGAGCCGTCGTGCGTTTGATCGGGATCGGGACGGCGAGGAAAGAGAGGAGCGGAGGACGCCATGACCAGCCAGCTGATCTACTTCTCCGATCCGATGTGCTCCTGGTGCTGGGGCTTTTCTCCGGTGATCGCCGAAGTGCAAGAGCGGTTCGGCTTCGCCCTGCCGATCCGCCTGATCATGGGCGGGCTTCGGCCAGGGACCACGACGCCGATGACAGACGAGGCCCGGACGGAGCTTCGCGGGCACTGGCGGCAGGTGACCGAAGCCTCCGGCCAGCCCTTCGGCGAGCAGGCGCTGGCCACCTCCGGCTTTGTTTACGACACCGACCCGGCCGCGCGCGCCGTCGTCCTGGTGCGGAAGTCCGCCCCGGACAAGGCGCTCGCATTCCTCGCCGCCCTGCAGCGGGCCTTCTATGTCGAAGGCGCCGACGTCACCGATCTTGCGGTGCTGGCCGACTTTGCGGTGGCCTTCGGTCTCGAGCGCGGAGTCTTCCTCGCAGCGATGCAGACCGATGAGGCGAAGCAGGAGACCTGGCGCGACTACGCCATCTCGCAGAAGGCGGGGGTCACAGGCTTTCCAACCCTCGTGATGGGCCCTCGCGCCGACGGCGCCTACGTGCCCATCACGCGCGGTTTCGCCACGGCCGAGACGGTCATGTCGGCGATCGGCGGCCTGCTCGAGGTGCTGGGGACGGCCTGAGGGCGCCCGCTATTTTCCGATCAGGTGCCGAAGACGCAGGGTCACGTTCTGGAGACCCTCCCCCACCACGATCACGGCGTCGTCCCACCTGGGCCCATGCAGGCGCAGCGGCGCGTCGTTCGAAAAGCCTATCCGCTCCTTGGGGATGCCCAGGAAGTTCTGATGAACATGCCCGGAATCGGTGTCGTCGTGGTAGGCCTGGATGGCGTACTCCCCCGGCGGCGCCTGGACCTGCACGACCGTCTCGCCCGCCGTGGCCGGCGCCGCCGCCGAATAGGGGCATGCGCCCGTCAGGAAGGTTTGCTTGGTGCAGAGCTCCACGCGCACCTTGCCGCGATCGTCCTCCACGCCGGTGATGTGGATGTCGATCATTGTCGCATGGGCGGCGCCCGCGAACAGGCTGGCCGCCAGGGCGGCCGCACCCACCCACCTGCGGGGCGATGGACCCCCTCTCGAAGCAGTCGACGGCATTACGATCCCTGCGGCGGCGTCGATCGCGCCCGTGGGGTAAACGCCGGATGTCGGGGGAATCGACCGCTATTGCAAGCAACAAGGCGCGCCGTGGCCGCCCCGACCACGCTTTACCGCCGCGGCGCGCCCTGCATGCAACGGATCAGTGCTGCGGCGAGCCGTTCGGCGCGGAAGGCGGCGCGCCAGCCTCAGGGCCCTGGCCCTGGCCGTGCTGCCGCTGCTGACGCATCGCCGCGAGGGCGCTTCGGCAGTCTGCAGAGAGATCACTCTGGTGATCGTGCAGACACATGCGCAGGCCGCCGCCCGGGCCCGGCTTGGCGTCCGGGCAGAGGCGTTGGATGTCGGCCGCGCAGGCCTTGCGCACCTGGCCGCCGCCGGACGGAGGCGAGGCCTGTTGCGCAGCGGCGGCGCCGGCGGCGAGGAGGACAGGCAGGACGAGGACACGGGCGAAGCGCGGGATCATCTGGGATGCTCCGGTTGAGGCGCCGGACGCGGCGCGATGGCTTCCACGGCGAGGATACCGAGTTCCGTCGCGCCCGGACCGCGGAATCGCGTCTATGATCGGGCGCAGATGCCGATCCGTCGCCTCCCACCCGATCTCGTCAACCGCATTGCCGCCGGTGAGGTGGTCGAGCGGCCCGCGAGCGCGGTCAAGGAGCTGATGGAGAACGCGCTCGACGCCGGCGCCCGCCGCATTGAGGTGCAGGCGCAGGACGGCGGGCTTGCGCGCATCCTCGTCGCCGACGACGGCTGCGGCCTTTCGCCCGAGGAGCTCTCCCTGGCGGTGGAGCGTCACGCGACCTCCAAGCTGGCCCCGGGCGAGGACGGCGAATACGACCTGCTGCGCATCCGCACCCTCGGCTTTCGCGGCGAGGCCCTGCCCTCGATCGGCTCGGTGGCGCGCCTGGCGATCGCCTCGCGGGCCAAGGGCGCGACGGACGCCTGGCGGATCGAGGTCGACGCGGGGGAGACTTCCGGCCCCGCTCCCAGCGGCTTTCCCGATCCGCATGGCGCGCGCGTGGAGGTGCGCGACCTCTTCTACGCCACGCCCGCGCGACTGAAGTTCATGAAGTCGTCCCGCGCCGAGGCCATGGCCATCGTCGAGGCCGTGCGCCGCCAGGCGCTCGCCGACGAAGCCGTCGCCTTCGCCCTGGAGAGCGATGGGCGCCGCGTCCTGCGCCTCACCGCAGAGGCGCCGGGACCTGAGGGACGGCTCGCGCGCCTAGCCGCCGTGCTCGGGCGCGAATTCGCCGACAACGCCCTTGCGATCGACCAGTCGCGCGAGGGCGTGCGCCTGACCGGCTACGCCGCCCTGCCGACCTACAGCCGTGGCGGGGCCTCGCATCAGTACCTGTTCGTCAACGGCCGGGCGGTGCGCGACCGGCTGCTGCAAGGGGCGCTGCGGGCCGCCTATGCTGACGTCCTCGCCCGCGACCGCCACCCGGCCGCGGCGCTCTATCTCGAACTCGATCCAGCCCTGGTGGACGTCAACGTCCATCCGGCCAAGACCGAGGTGCGGTTCCGCGATCCGGCCCTGGTGCGTGGCCTGATCGTCGGCGCGCTCAGGCACGCGCTCGCCAGCGCCGGTCATCGCGCCGCCACCACCGTCGCCGCGGACACCTTGAGCGCCTTCCGCGCCCAACCCTCGGCGGCGGGATTCTCGGCGTGGCGGGAGGGCGGCTGGGCGCCCGCCGCGGCGGCTCCTTCCCTGCCCGGCCTCTCGGGCGTCTCCGCTCGCTCGGAGCCATGGGAGCCTCCCCCGTCTGCCCTCGGTCCAGCCAGGGCGACGGTCGAGACCGATCCCGTCGACCATCCGCTCGGGGCGGCGCGGGCCCAGGTCCACGGGACCTACATTGTCGCTCAGACCCGCGACGGCGTGGTCATTGTCGACCAGCACGCCGCCCACGAGCGCCTCGTCTACGAGCGGATGAAGGCCCAGCTCGCCGCCGGCGGCGTCGCCCGCCAGGTCCTGCTGCTGCCCGAGGTGGTGGAGCTCGATCCGGCCGAGGCGGAGCGGGTCTGCGCGCGCAGCGCCGAGCTGGCGGAGCTGGGGCTGGTGGTCGAACCATTCGGCCCTGGCGCGGTTCTGGTGCGGGAGACCCCCGCCCTGCTCGGCGAAACCGACGCCGCCGGCCTGGTGCGCGACATCGCCGACGATCTTGCCGAAGACGGCGCGCCCCTCTCCCTCGGCGAGCGTCTGGCGGAGGTCTGCTCGACCATGGCCTGCCACGGCTCCGTCCGCGCCGGCCGCCGCCTCACCGCCCCCGAGATGGACGCCCTCCTGCGCGAAATGGAGGCCACTCCCCGCTCCGGCCAATGCAACCACGGCAGGCCGACGTACGTGGAGCTCAAGCTCGCGGACATCGAGAAGCTGTTCGGACGGCGGTGATCCCTCCCCTTCCGGGGAGGGACGGATCTAATTGATAGGCTTCAAAAACCACACCCGCGCCGCGCCCCAGGTGCGGTCGTCGATCCGTTCCAGGCCGGGCGTCTGGGGTTCGGCCTCGGCGACGCCGCGCTCGATGACCACCAACGCGTCGGGGGCAAGCCAGCCGGGCGGGGCGGCGGCGAGGGCGGCGAGGTCGAGGCCCTTGCCGTAGGGCGGGTCGAGGAAGACGAGGTCGAACGGTCCCGCGTCATGCGGCAGGCCGCGCCGGGCGTCGCCCCGGACCAGCCGGGATCGGCCGGCGCATCCGACCTCATCCAGGTTTCGGGCTATGACGTCGCCGGCCGCCCGGTCGTTCTCCACGAAGAGGCAATAGGCTGCGCCCCGCGAGAGCGCCTCGATCCCCAGGGCGCCGGAGCCGGCGAAGAGGTCCGCCACGCGTGCGCCTTCGATCGGCCTCGCCCAGGCCGTATGTTCCAGCACGTTGAAGATGGCCTGGCGCGTCCGGTCGGCCGTCGGCCGGGTGGAGTGTACCCCCGGCGCCACAAGTCTGCGCCCTCTTAGGGCGCCGGCGATGATCCGCATTCGAAGGGCCTTGGGATTTGCGCCGCCGTGGCCGAAGAACCGTAAGCAGTGCAGGACTCATAGGCAAATGAGCGCGCCTGGCCTTTGGGCGGGTCTGGGGGAATCGGTGCTCCTCGCCAATATCGGCGAGCGCGAGCGCTCGCCCGCGCGGGTTGTTGGGGTCGTCATCGGCGGCCTGGCGGTCGCGATCGTCGGGGCGATCTGCATCACCTGCCTCACCCTGATCCCCCTGACCATCGTCCTCGGCCATGGGTCGGAGGGCCTGGCCGGCCTCGGCGCCGCGGCCAGCGCCCTGGCCGATCCCAAGCGCAATGACCTCACCATCCAGGTCGGGCGCCTGGTGGTGACGACCTGCGTCGACGACGGCATGCTGTTCGTGTTCGTGGCCTTCGCCGCAGCCGCAGCGCACCAGCCGCTCCGCGTCCTGGCCACGGCCGCCCCTCGCATCCGCTGGCGCCTGTTGCTGGTCGGTCTGGCGCTCGCAACCCTGGCTCTGACCCCGCTGGTGACGGCCCAGCGGACCCTCGACGACGCCGCCAGCCTGCCGGTCCTGACCGTCTCCCACACCCTTGCCGGGCGGGCGACCTACGTACTCGCCGCCCTGCTGCTCATTCCGGCGGCCGCAGTGGAGGAGCTGGTGTTCCGAGGCTGGCTGTTGCGCCAGATCGGCGCGTTCACCCAGCGGCCCGTGATCCTCATCGGCCTGTCGTCGATCCTCTTCGCCGCGGCCCACTTCGACTTCAGCCCCGACGCCTTCCTGACGAGGGCCCTGATGGGCGCGGGGCTCGCCTACATGACCCTGCGCCTGGGCGGCACGGAGTTCGCCATCGGCGCCCACGCGGCCAACAACCTCTTGATTGTGCTCTTCCTCCAGCCGCTCAGCGTTCAGGCGCAGCAGGCGCCGGTCTCGATGTTCGAGCTGATCGAGGACACGACCCTGATGGCCGGCTATTTCATAGCCACCGAGGCGGTGGTCCGCTGGCCCTGGCTGCGCCGCCTGGGCGACGTCCGTCCCGCCGAGATCAGCCCGCCGGACAATCTGACGACTGAGTTTGGGTGAGCGCGCCCAGGGTGGCGTTCAGCGGCGTGGCCTGCCAAGCCGGCGCCCGGCGGCCGGCTTAGGCCCGCGCTGCAGGAGGGTGGATCCAGGCTCGACGCGGGGCGCCTCCTTCCGCGCCGGCCGATAGAGCGCGCGGTCGCCCTGGGGGAGCTGGGCCGGGGCGATGAGGTGGCCAAGCTGTTCGCGCACGACGCGCGGGCCGACTTCCTCGACCTCGCCCACGGCCAGGGTCCCCAGTGCGAAGGGGCCGTAGGCGATGCGGATCAGGCGGTTCACCGTCAGGCCCAGGGCCTCCAGCACGCGGCGCACTTCGCGGTTCTTGCCCTCGGTGAGGGTGAGGCTGATCCAGAGGTTGGCGCCGGCCGCGCCCTCGCGCGCCTTGTCCAGGGTCGCCTCGATCGGCCCGTAGTGGATCCCCTCGACCGTGATCCCGTCCTTCAGCCGGTCGAGGCCCCCCTGGTCGATGCGACCGCGGGCGCGGGCGCGATAGCGACGGACCAGGGCTGTCGAGGGTAACTCCAGCGCGCGCGAGAGACCGCCGTCGTTGGTGAGCAGCAGCAGGCCCTCGGAATTGAGGTCGAGACGGCCGACGGAGATCAGGCGGGGGAGGCCCGGCGGCAGCTTCTGGAAAACGGTGGGCCGGCCGGCCGGATCGCTGTGGGTCGTCAGCAGGCCAGCGGGCTTGTGGTAGCGGAAGACGCGGGCCGCCTGCGCCGCCTCGATGGGCTTGCCGTCCACCGCCAGAGCGTCACCGGGCTTCACGAGCACGGCAGGCGTCGTGAGGACCTGGCCGTTGAGGGCGACGCGGCCGGCGGCGATCAGGCGTTCGACCTCGCGGCGCGAGGCGACCCCCGCACGCGCCAGCGCCTTGGCGACGCGCTCGCCGGCGGCGCGCTCGGCCTCTGCTCGCTCGGCTGGGGGGCTCGAAGGCTGGATGGCTTGACCGCCGCCGCGCGGACCCGTTCGGTGTTGGCGATGGCCGACCATGACGAGACCTTCATGCGCCTCGCGCTCGATGCGGCGCAAGCCGCCGCCGACCGGGGCGAGGTCCCGGTGGGCGCGGTGGTGGTCGACCCCGCCAGCGGCGAGGTTCTTGCGGTGGCCGGCAACGAGACCATCGGCCGGGCCGATCCCACCGCCCACGCCGAGATCCTCTCCCTGCGCGCGGCGGCCGAGAGGGTGGCCAACCACCGCCTCACGGGCCTGACCTTGTTCGTGACGCTGGAGCCCTGCGCCATGTGCGCCGGGGCGATCAGCCACGCGCGGATCGGGCGGGTCGTGTTCGGCGCCGAGGATCCCAAGGGCGGCGGCGTGATCCACGGCGCCCGCGTCTTCGACCAGCCCACCTGCCACTGGCGCCCTGCTGTGGAGGGGGGACTGGCGGGAGCGGAGAGCGGCGAGATGCTGCGGGGGTTCTTCCGGGCGAGACGCCGTCCCTCCCCTTCCGGGGAGGGTGGCTGAGCGTAGCGAAGCCGGGTGGGGAAGTTTGGATCATCCCGCGCGATCGGTGTCCTTCCCCAGCGTTCCCCACCCGTCTCGACGCTTCGCGTCGAGACACCCTCCCCGGAAGGGGAGGGACGGGCTTGCGTCGGACGCTTACCCGCCGTTTGATTAGGCAAACGAACATTCAACAAGGGAGCGAGACCAATGGGACTTCTCGACGGGAAGGTTGCGATCATCACCGGCGCGGGGAATGGCCTCGGCGAGGCCTACGCCAAGCTGTTCGCCAAGGAAGGCGCCTCTGTGGTGGTCAATGACCTGGGCGGCGCGCGCGATGGGACCGGGGCGGACAAGTCGGCGGCGCAGAAGGTCGTAGAGGCGATCCACGCGGCCGGCGGCAAGGCGGTCGCCAACGGCGACGATGTGAGTTCCATCCAGGGCGGCGAGAACATCCTCAAGACCGCGCTCGACAACTTCGGCAAGATCGACATCCTGGTCAGCAACGCGGGCATCCTGCGCGACAAGACCTTCGCCAACACCTCCGAGGCCGACTGGGACGCGGTGGTGAAGGTGCACCTCAAGGGCGCCTATTGCGTCACCCTGCCGGTGTGGAAGTGGATGAAGGACAATGGCGTCAAAGGCGTCATCGTCGAGACCTCTTCCACCTCGGGCCTCTACGGCAATTTCGGCCAGGCCAACTACGGGGCGGCCAAGGCGGGCATCTACGGCATGGTGCGCGTGCTCTCGATCGAGGGGCGCAAGTACGGCATCCGCGTGTGGGGCCTCGCGCCTGGCGCCTACACCCGCATGACCTCGGACCTGCCCGGCCGGCGCGACCGCGAGCCCGACCCGATGTCCCTGCCCGACCACGCGGTGGCGCCGGCGGTGCTCTACATGGTCAGCGACCTATCGGGAGATCGCACGGGCCTGATCATGGGCGCCTCCTCGCGCGGGGTGCGCGAGCTGAAGATGATCCAGACCAAGGGCTTCTCGCCGGGCGCTCCGTACACGGCGCAGGACGTGGCGGCCCACGCGGACGACATCTTCTTCCCCGAGGAGTTCCGCGAGATCCCGGTCCAGGCCCTGCGCGAGACGGCGTAACAGCTTCCGATCCGCCGCCGGTCCGGCTTGACGTGGATCAAGCCAGCGCCGCGCGGGCGCTTGCCGGTTGGGGCGGCGGGTGACTAGAACCTGTTTCGAACAGTTGTTCGAAACGGAGCTTAGCCATGGATTTCGATTATTCGCCGCGCCAGAAGGAGCTGATCCGGCGCGTGTCCGACTTCATGGACGAGCACGTCTTCCCCGCCGTGCCGACCTATGAGGAGCAGGCCCACGCCGGCGAGCGCTGGAAGGTCATCCCAATCGTCGAGGAGCTGAAGGTCCGCGCACGCAGGGCGGGCCTGTGGAACATGTTCATGCCGCCTCATTCGGGCGTACCGCCGCTGGAGGACACGTTCGAGTTCGAGGGCGTCCAGCTCACCAACCTCGAATACGCCCCGATCGCCGAGCTGATGGGCCGCGTCTCCTTCGCCTCGGAGGTGTTCAACTGCTCGGCGCCCGACACGGGCAACATGGAGCTGCTCAACCGCTTCGGCACGCTGGAGCAGAAGGAGCGGTGGCTGAGGCCGCTGATGAACGGGGAGATCCGTTCGGCCTTCCTGATGACCGAGCCGCTGGTCGCCTCCTCCGACGCCACCAACATCGAGACGCGCATCGATCGTGACGGCGAGCACTATGTGCTCAACGGGCGCAAGTGGTGGTCCTCGGGCGTGGGCGATCCGCGCTGCAGGGTCGCCATCGTGATGGGCAAGACCAACCCCAACGCCGCCCCGCACCAGCAGCAGTCTCAGGTGCTGGTCCCGATGGACGCGCCGGGGGTCAAGGTCCTGCGCATGCTGCCGGTGTTCGGCTATGACGACGCCCCGCACGGCCACGCCGAGGTCCTGCTGGAGAACGTCCGCGTGCCGGTGGAGGAGAGCCTGCTGCTGGGCGAAGGCCGCGGCTTCGAGATGAGCCAGGCGCGCCTGGGTCCGGGGCGCATTCACCACTGCATGCGCTCGATCGGCGTCGCCGAAGTGGCGCTGGAGAAGATGTGCAAGCGGCTGATGAGCCGAAAGGCCTTCGGCAAGTACGTCTCCGAGCAGTCGGTGTGGGAGCAGCGCGTGGCCGAGGCGCGCACCGACATCGAGATGACCCGCCTGCTCTGCCTCAAGGCGGCGGACATGATGGACAAGGCCGGCAACAAGACCGCCCGCCTGGAGATCTCGATGATCAAGGTCGCCGCGCCGAACATGGCGCTGAAGATCATCGACGACGCCATCCAGGCCCACGGCGGCGGCGGGGTCACCTCCGACTTCGGCCTCGCCCGCAGCTACGCCAGCCAGCGGACGTTGCGGATCGCGGACGGGCCGGATGAAGTCCACAACCGCACGATCGCGCGCATGGAGTTCGCCAAGTACGGCGACCTGCACGCGAAGATCCGGGCGGAGCGGGACGCCGAGCGCGTGCCGGTGGGGATGAGGTAGGGCCGGGCCTTCGCTTGTCCCTCCCCTTCCGGGGAGGGTGGCTGAGCGAAGCGAAGCCGGGTGGGGAAGTGTGGATCACCCCAGGCGCCGGTGGCCTTCCCCAAAGTTCCCCACCCGTCTCGCCGCTTCCTCCTTCGCCCGATGGGCTTCGGAGGACAGGTCGCGTCGAGACACCCTCCCCGGAAGGGAAGGGACAGGTTATGTCCCCCCTCCACGGCGGAGGTTCTTCGGATGGATGCGAGGCAGGCGGAGCTGAAGGCGGCGCCGGTGGTGGCGGCCGAGCATGGGACGGCGTTCGCCGTGATCCTGGCGATCAGCTTCTGCCACCTGCTCAACGACATGATGCAGTCGCTGCTGCCGGCGATCTATCCGAACCTGAAGGCGAACTTCGGCCTGACCTTCGGCCAGATCGGACTGGTGACGCTGGCCTATCAGGTCACCGCCTCGCTACTGCAGCCCGTGGTGGGTCTCTGGGCCGACCGGCGGCCCACGCCCATGGCCCTGCCGGGCGGGACGCTGTTCACCCTGGCGGGCCTGGCCGTCCTCTCCATCGCCCACGCCTATGGCGTGCTGCTCGTGGGCGCCTGCCTGCTGGGGGTCGGCTCGTCGGTGTTCCACCCCGAGTCCTCGCGCGTGGCGCGGATGGCGGCGGGCGGGCGCCATGGCCTGGCGCAGTCGCTGTTCCAGGTGGGCGGCAACGCCGGCAGCGCGCTGGGGCCGCTGGCGGCAGCTCTGGTCGTTGTGCGTTTCGGCCAGTCGAGCTTGGCCGCCTTCGCCCTGCTGGCCCTGCTCTCGGGCGCGGTGCTGTGGAACGTGGGCGTCTGGTACCGCCACCATGGCCTGGAGCGGCTGAGGGCCGCCGCGCGCCGCCACGCCGACCACGTGGAGCTGCCGCGCGGCAAGACGCTGGGCGCCATACTGGTGCTGCTGGCCCTGATCTTCTCCAAGTACGTCTACCTGGCGAGCCTGACGAGCTACTTCACCTTCTACCTGATCCAGAAGTTCCACGTGTCAGTGCAGACCGCGCAGCTGCACCTCTTTGTCTTCCTCGCCGCCGTGGCGACGGGCACGGTGGTCGGCGGGCCGCTGGGCGACCGGTTCGGGCGCAAGTACGTGATCTGGTTCTCGATCCTGGGCGCCCTGCCCTTCACCCTGCTGCTACCGTTCGCGAGCCTGTTCTGGACCCTGCCGCTGACCGTGGTCATCGGCCTCATCCTGGCCTCGGCCTTCCCGGCGATCGTGGTGTTCGCCCAGGAGCTGATCCCGGGGAAGGTCGGCATGATCAGCGGCCTCTTCTTCGGCTTTTCCTTCGGCATGGGGGGCCTGGGCGCGGCGGGCCTCGGCTGGCTAGCGGACCAGGCGGGGATCGAGACGGTCTACCGCGTGTGCGCCTTCCTGCCCGCGATCGGGCTGCTGGCGGCGCTGTTGCCAAGGACGGTGCGGGTCAGGCGGTAGAGTTCTTCTGGTGCGCCGGCGTCCCGCCGGCCCTTCCTTCAAGAAAAGAGCCGGCGGGACGCCGGCGGTCCGAAGGGACCTACAGGGCGAAGGCGAGAGCCACTCCCCCGACCGCCATGAGGCTGGCGGCCCACACGGGTTCGAGGTTGAGCCAGGTGCGGGAGATGAGGCGGGGGCCGAGCCAGGCGTAGGCGGCGAGGGCTAGCGCGCCGCCGGTGAGGATCATGGCGGTGGTGTGGACGGCGGAGACGGCGAGGGCCAGGGCGAGGTTGTGGCCGGCGAGGCGGGCGGCGGCCTCGTGGTCGTGTGGGCCGCAAAGACCCAGGTAGATCGGCAGCAGCATCAGGCCTGCGCCGTGGGCCATGGCGACGGCGAAGGACCAGAGGGCGAGCTGGGTGGGGCGGATCCTGGCCAGGAACCTGGGGTGGCGTCTGCGGACGAGGAGCCAGAGGCCAAAGGCGATCACCAGCAGGGCCGCGCCGATGCGGATCTGGCG
>DASXGQ010000115.1:0-3511 GCA_036488995.1 Caulobacteraceae bacterium | reverse complement strand
GGCGGACACACCCTTGATCTCCAGGCAGGTGGGCCGCTCGTAAGCCGGGTAGAAGGCGAACAGCGCCAAGCTGTGGACCACCGCCGAGAGCGCCACGGTCGGTTGGGCGCCCAACGCGTCCCGCAACGCCATCGTCCGATGCGCCGTGAGGTCCAAAACCAGTCGCTCCGACAAGGGCGCGCCTGCGTCCTCCTCGGGCTCATCACCTTCCCCCACCGTGACGGGACGCTCGTCGCTGCCTTCGGTTTCGGTGCCCTCGGCGTCCGCCTCGGGCTCGATGACGGGCACGTCTTCCGGCCGGATCAGCCCGCGCTCGATGCGGGCGACCCCATCCTGACCGAGGATGACGACCACACCGCCCCGCGCGATCTCGTCCGCCTCATAGGCCGTGCCGTCTCCGAAGGCGCCGAGGGCCGCATCGATCTCGGCGAACCGGGCCTCGATCTCAGGCGGAAGCTCCTCAACCGCGTCCCACTGATCGACCAGGGCGTCGTACTCCTCGCTAAGCGAGGACATGCGGGCCCGCTCTTCATCAGAGCGCGCCACCGGATGCGGATAGACGCGGGCGAGGCCGAGCGCGCGGGGATAATCGATGTGGGCCTCGGCCCATTTCCACCCTTCCGTCTGCCGAACCTCCTCGGCGATCCCGGCCAGCTTTTCGGCGACCAGACGATCCAACAGCGCCGGGTCTTCGAGCCAACCGCCGCCGTCCTCGGTGAAGAGGTCACGCAGGATGGTCCCGCCCGCCTCGCTATAGGCCTCGACGCCGATGAAGATCGCGCGGCGGTCCGTGGCCGGCACCTTCGCCTCGGTCATGGTGCGGCGGATCAGGTAGGCGGGGCGGTCGGTCGCCAACTGGTCAAGCACCTGCTCTTGGCGAGCGTGATCCTCGCTGACCGCATAGGCCATCATCTGGTCGAGGGTGAGGTCGCCTGCCCGGTAGAGGTCCATCAGCATCGGGCTGACCGCGCCCAGGCGCAGCCGTTGGCGCACCACCTGGGCCGCCACACCGAACCGGGCGCCGATCTCCTCGGCGCCCAGGCCGCGTTCCTCCGACAGGCGCCGGAAGGCCTCGAACTGGTCGGCGGGGTGCATGCCGGTGCGGGTGACGTTCTCGTCCAGGCTGATCTCGTGCGGGTCGTTGGCGAGGTCCACGACGCAGCGCACGGGCTCGGTCTTTTTGATCTCCTTGCGCTTGGCGCGCAGGAGTTGCGCGAGCCGCCGCCCCTCCCCGATGGTGACGAAGTAAGAGCCGGTCGGTGCCCCGGCCTCGTCCGTTTCCGGCTCCACCACCGGTGCCTGAAGGATGCCCTTCACGCCGATGCTGGCCGCCAGGGCCTCGATGTCGGCCTCGGCGTGCTGCGTCCGCCGCGCGTTGCGAGGCGACTTCTTCAGCCTGTTCAGCGGCACGTCGATCACGTCGCCGTTCTGATGGATGACGTCGGTCTGTTGGGTCATGTCTCTGCTCCTTTGGGGCATGGGTTGCAGGCGCAAGCCGCGCCTGCGGCCCTGCCCGTCGGCGAGACCGGGGGTGCAAACGGAGGGGCGGCTTCGCGGGGAACCGGCTGCAGGGCTTTGAGCCCTGCGATCTTGCCGGTCCTCGTCCAGCCCGAAGCTGGGCGGAAGCCGCTCCGAAGTGCGCAGGGGGCGGAGCCCTAAGCCACAGCCGCGCGCCGGCGCGGCTCAAGAGAAGGCTGCAAGGAGCCTGCGCGACCGACTGCAAGGCGGGCGCTGCACGGCGGGACGCGCCGTCGAGCGGCCGCCGGCGCAAGGCGCCCGCCAGTGGCGGACCCGTAGGAGCCGCGGCACGCGGCGGGACCGCGCACGCCCGCCGGCTGCTCTCAATATCGGGGGCGCTGCGGGGCTCTCCCCGCTAGAAGGGGTCGGGAGAGATCTAGGCTCGACCGCAGGGGAAGGCATTCCCCATCGAACTATGGTGCCCCCGGTCGGACTCGAACCGACACACCTCGCGGTACCGCATTTTGAGTGCGGCGCGTCTACCAATTCCACCACAGGGGCCTGCGCGGTTCTATAGCGGGCGAAGGCAGCGTCGCCAACGCTTCAACCGCGCACGATGCCTGAGGCCAGTGCGCACAGACTCGACCGCTAGAAAGCATGGAGTCGGCCCACGCCGCAGCGGACCTTGGTGCGCTTCTCGAAAACCGACGATCGCGCGAAGGGACGTATTCCGACTAGGCCTTACGCCACTTGTCGGGATGACCGGCGGTGGTGTTTCGCACACGCTCGACAACGGGGCGGGCGCCGGGGTTGAGGTCCTTGGCACGCGCGATCGCCTCGGCCTGCGTGGGTGCCACCGCGCTGGCACGTTGCGAGTTCGCGCGCCGCACCGCGTAGTCGCCCTGCTCGCGGCGTTCGACGTAGAGTTGGTCTTTGCTGGCCATGGAAATGGTCCTTCTTCAAGCGAAACCGAATGGAGGTGTCAGCGAATCTGGCCGGGCCGATCCTCATGCCCCGGCAAGTCGAGCTCGTCGGTGATGTCGCGCATCATCTCCTCGATGCGGTTGGCCAGGCTGGCTCCGAGGCCGGCGAACCGGCCGGCTTCGCTCAGGCGATACAGGCGCGGTTCGCGCAGGGAGAGGACAGCGATGTCGTCCGGCGGGTTGTCCGCCGCTGCGTAGAGCGGCTCAAAGAGCGACAGCGCCGCATAGACCATCCGCGGCGATAAGGCCGGCGTCGCAGTGTTCCAGAGGTGCGCCGCAATCCCGTCGCGGCCAAGGCGGATACCGAAGTCCGCGGTGAAGGTGACCTTGAATAGGCCGGCCGGGCTCTCGTAGGTGATGGGTGCGTACGGAACGATCTCGCCGAGATGCCCCGTGCGCCATTGCTCCAGGCGCTCCAGCCCAAGGCGAGCCGACGCCTGCTCGGGTGCCCGGACGATCTGCGCGATCGATGCCATGACGTCCTCCATGGGCTCGCCGACCATCAGATAGCGATGCGCCCGCAGCCTCAGGCTGCGGTGGAAGTCGTAGCCGCCGCCGGCGCTGGGGAAGTCGTAGCCGCCGCCGGCGCTGGGCAGGAGTCGCGCGCGCATCTGGGTGCGGCTGGGGCGCTCGTTCAAGCAGATCAACTTCAAGAACGCGGACAGTCCAAAGGTCGGCATGGCGGGCTCCGTGATCGGACCGGGCGAACCAGCGGCCGGTCGGGCAGCGACGCCACCCACCCGGACTCATGCCTCAAACGGGAATGAAGTGCAAGTTTGTCGATCCCATTTCGGGAACATTCCCGTTTTGGGATCATTGTTACTGACATGGCGAGTCAGATACGTCATATCCATGCGGGTGATCACCAAGGGTGCGCTGCAAGCCTATTGGCGCCGCCGCGGTCGAGAAGACGCGGAGCAGCCGCTCAAGGCTTGGTATGCCGAAGCCATCAAGGCTGCTTGGAAATCGCCCGAGGACATCAAGGTGAAGTATCGGTCGGCGAGTTTCGTCGCCGACAACCGCGTCGTGTTCAACATCGGCGGAAACAAACATAGGCTCGTGGTTCATCT
>DASXGQ010000058.1:0-34702 GCA_036488995.1 Caulobacteraceae bacterium | reverse complement strand
TGGCGTCCCGGCTTCGCCTACGTCCACCGGCTTCCGGCGGTCCTGCACGGCCGCCGCCGCGCCTTCTGCATCTACTCCGTGCACCATCGCGGCACGCCCGAACGGCCGGGCCTGGTGCTGGGGCTGGCCCGAGGGGGAGCGGTCCGGGGCGCCGCCTACGAAATCGCGCCCGAGAACTGGGACGCGGTGCTCGACTATCTACGCGAGCGGGAGCAGCCGACCGAGACCTATGTCGAGTCCCGCGTCGCCGTGCGCCTCTGCGACGGCCGGCGCGTCCAGGCCGTCACCTTCCTCTCCGACACGGACCATCCCCAGTGGGCCGGTGAGCTGAGTTTCGAGGCCCAGGCCCGGCTGATCGCCCGCTCCCATGGCCTCTCCGGCGCCAATGTCGATTACCTCGCCGACCTCGTCGACCACCTGCGCGCAGAGGGCATCCGCGACCGGACGATGGAGCGGCTGCTCGTGCGGGTGCGGGATCTGCAGCACACCGCGACGGCAGCGGAATGAGTCCTATTCGCTGAGCAGAGCCCGGGAGGCCGGCTCGATGCGCTCCTGCAGCTCGCGCATGAAGGCCGCGCGATGCATGCCCGCGGGGATCGGCGGAAGGAACTCGTAGACGATGGTCCCCGGCCGCCGGATAAATCCGTGGGCGGGCCAGTGTGCGCCGGAATTGGTCGCCACCGGCGTGCAGGGCAGCCCGAGTTCGCGATAGAGGGCGGCGACGCCGGGCTGGTAGTCGCCCGTCTCGCCGGGGGGCATGCGATGGCCTTCCGGGAAGATCACCAGCTGGCGCGCTTCTGCAATCCGCTCGCGGGCGTCGGACACCATCTGGCGCAGGGCCTTGGAATGGCCCGACCGGTCGACCGGGATCATCCCCGCCCGACGTGCGTACCAGCCGAAGAACGGGATCGCGAACAGCTCCTTCTTCGTGACGAAGCAGGCGTCGGAATAGATCGCCATCGTGCCGAGGGCGTCGAACATGCACTGGTGCTTGGCCGCCACCAGCGCAGCGCCGGTGGGAATGTACTCGCGTCCCCGCACTTCCACGCGGATACCGCAGATCGGCTGCATGAAGGCGATGAAGACCTTGGCCCAGAACCTGACGCAGGCGACCATCCAGCGGGGAGGGCCCAGCAGGGCGACCGGGATCATCACGATCACCCACAGCACCGACCAGACGTAGAACAGGGCCACGAAGACCAGCGAACGCAAGGTGTTCATCAGGCCTGTCCCATGGCGCGCTGTCCGGGCAGGCTCGCCCGCGTCAGAGCCACCAGATACTTGCAGTACTCCTTGGCCATGCGTACCGCCCCCCGCCGGTCATCGAGCCACCGTCGCGCGTCGAGGTCCGGCGTAGCGACGGGATAGGGCGTGATTCTCACCCCCGGTGCGGCGGCCTCGAGCTCCACCATGGCGCGGGGCATGTGATAGTCTGCGGTGACAAGAATGAGGCTGCGATAGTGGAGGGCGCGCGCCCATTCGGCCGACTCGCGGGCGTTCCCCACGGTGTCGGCGGCCTTGAAGCCCAGGTCGACGCAGCAGTCGAACAGGGGCTTGGCCGCGCCCGTGACGGCCCACAGATCCTGGCGGGTAGCCATGGGGTTGACGCCGGACACGAGCAGGCGGCGCCCCTCGCCCGCCTCCAGCAGGTCCGTGGCCGTCTTGAGCCGAAGGTCCGAGCCGCCCGTAAGGGCGACGATGCCGTCCGCGGGTGGCGGCATGGTCGGCGGCGTCATGCGCTCGATGCGCCCGGCGAAGGCGAACAGGCCGCTGACCCAGGCCACGGCCAGGACCAGGACGGCGGCGATCGGCTTCACTCGAAGACGCCTCGCAATCCGCGCCGCGCCGTGCGGGCGGCTCCTGCCGCTGCGGCCAGGCCAGCCGCCAGGGCGACGGCGGCCGTCACGGCCAGGGCCGGAAGCACGGGCGCGGCGAACCCTGGCGGAAGGCCAAGGTCCGGCCCTGTCGCCCAGACGACCGCCACCACGGCGGCCGCTCCGGCGGCAAGGGCGAGGCCCATGCAGAGTCCCGCAGCCCTGGCGATGGCGGTGACCGCCAGCTTGGGCTCGCCGCCCAGCCGCGCGAGCAGGCCCAGGCGCTCCCACGCCAGTTCGGCGCGCCGACCCGCCGCCAGGGCGCCCAGAGCGCCGCCGATGGCGATGATCGCCAGCAGGCCGAGGGCAGCGTCGCCCAGGGCGATGACGCTCGTGCGCTCGATAGCTCCGCTCCAGATGCCGTGGTCGTCGATCGCTGCGGCAAGCCCTTCCCGCCGAAGGGCGCCGATCAGGGCGCTGGGATTGCCCCGGCCCCCCGGCCGCCATGTGACCATCAGGAATCGAGGCGGACCCGAGGCGCCCGAAAACCTCGGCGCGCCGAGGATGTTCGCGAGGAGAGAGTCCAGCGGGCCAGGGTCGAGAACGCGCGCGATGCCGACTGCGGCCGCCCCCGCGAGCACCTCCCGCGCGCGAGCCGCCGCGGCGTCGGAACTCTCCAGGGCGCCGCTATCCATCCGCCCGCTGACGACGACCGTCGCCGATCCCGCGAGGCGCTGGTCGATCACCGGCGCGAGGCGCAGGCCAAGGGCGAGCCCAAGGGCCACCACGGCCGTCACCAGACCAAGCAGAGCGCCCGCCGCAATCAACCAGGCGGGCGTGGAGCCGCGCGCGGGAAGAAGGGACGGAGGGCGGCGGCTCATACCGCGCCCTCGACGTCGCCCGGCGTGGGGCCAAGCCGGACGACCTGAGCCCCGGACCTTGCGAGCGACTCGTCGGCGCTGATCAACAGGATCGCCATTCCAGCCGAATGCAGATCGGCGATCAGCTTGAGGATCGCCGTGCGCGGCCCGCCCGTCAGGGCCCCCGCCGGCTCGAGGGCGATCAGCAGGTCCGGACCGTTGATCAGCGCCCGCGCGAGGGCCAGGCGTCGCCGGCCCTCCTCGCTCAGCTCGCCGGCCGGCGCGCCGGGCTGGGCGGAGAGGCCTGTCCAGGCGAGCAGCTCCTCGGCTGGCCTGCGATAGTCGCGGGGTTTGCGGCCGACCGCGCGCGCCGCCAGGGCAAGGTTGTCGAAGGCGTCCAGGTCCTCCGCCAGGGACAGATCACGCGAGATGACGCCCAGGCGGCGCCTCAGCGAAGGTCGTTCGGCCGGCGAGACTTGGCTCAGGTCGCGGCCGAAGAGTTCCATGCGGCCCTCACGGGGCGGACGGGCGGTCGAGATCAGGTCCAGGAGGCGTGGACCGGCCTGAGTTCGGGGGTCGACGACGGCGACGGCGGAGCCCGCAGACACGCTGACGTCGATGGGCTCGGCGCACGGCGGGATGATGACGCCTTCGACGCGGAGGACCGCCTGAGCGGGGGCCAGTTCAGCGGTGTGCGTCAAGCTCCTACCGGTTTCCTGGACAAGGGCGTGAAAATCGGCGACCCGTTTGGCTGGAAGAGCCTGGCAAACCCGATTCAGGGGCCCTCATGATACTGACCTGTCCCAGGTGCGCCACCCGTTATCTGGTTGAAGACGCGGAGGTCCGCCCCGAAGGCCGCAAGGTGCGATGCAGCGCATGCGGAGAGGAATGGCGCGCCTTTGTCGAAGGCGCCGAGTCGGCGGTCGCCGAGCCGGCGGTCGTCGAGTCGCGAGAGGAGGTCCTCTCCGAATCAGGCGGAGGTCTCGAGGCCGAGGTGTTCGAGCGAACGGAGGAGCCGGAGGTCGCCGCTCCTGCGGCCCAGGAGTCCGAGGCCTGGCCGCCGCTCGCCGACGTCGCAAGGGTCGAAGCCGTCGATACCGAGCTTCGCGTCGCGCCTGAGGAACCGGAGCCCGAACCGTGGAAGCCCGCCGCGGCCCAGGGGGAGGAGCCGTCCATGGTCGCCCCCATCGCCACCGGCCGGCCTGCGCGGCGGCGTGGCGGTTCGGGCGCGGGGATCGTCATGCTGGTCATGGTCTTCGTCCTGGCGGTCCTCGTCGGAATATTCCTGGGCGCCCGGCCGCAACTGATCCGCGCCGTTCCCGCCATGGGGGGAGTTTACAAGACACTCGGCCTGCCCGTCGGGCTCCACGGCGGCTGACCCATGTCTGATCCCTCGCGGGATGTCCGGCCTCTGCTCGGCGCGGAGGACGTTGCGAGCCACGTCGAAGCTCTGGCGGACGCGATCGCCCCCCGCCTGACGTCCGACGCCGTCGCCGTGTGCCTGCTGCTCGGCGGGTTGTGGTTCGCCGCCGACCTCACCCGGGCTCTCGCAAGCCGCGGCCATCCGATGGCGTTCGACGCCCTCTGGCTGGCGTCATATGGCGACGAGCGCCAGGGCGCCGGACGGTGCGAGGTGCGCGCGGGTCTGCAGCGGCCGGTCACTGGACGCCAGGTGCTGGTGCTCGACGACGTCGCCGATTCGGGCGTCTCCCTCGCCCAGGCCGTCGCTCTCGTGCGGGACGCCGGGGCGCGGGAGGTGATCACCGCGGTCTTCGCGCGCAAGCCGTGGCCGGGCCGCGCTTTCGAACCGGACTTCGTCGCCTGGGAGGCGCCCTCCCGTTTCCTGATCGGTTACGGCATGGACCTCGCCGGCGCCGCCCGCGGCCTGCCCTTCGTAGGCGTCGTGGACTGAGGGACGTTTACGACAGCCACGGCGCCGTGGGTTCGCGGGCGAGCATCTCCTCGTAGGTCGGCCGGCGGCGGACGAGAGCCCACTCCGCGCCCCGGACCAGAACCTCTGGCGCGAGAGGGCGGCTGTTGTACTCGCTGGCCATCACCGCCCCGTACGCGCCGGCGCTCATGAAGGCGACGAGATCGCTGCTCTCCAGCGCCGGCAAGGGCCGGGCCCGCGCAAAGGTGTCCCCGGTCTCGCAGATCGGTCCGACGACGTCGTAATCGCGCAGCGGGCCCCCGCGCGGCCGCACCGGCCTGATGTCGTGCCAGGCATCGTACATCGCTGGACGGATCAGGTCGTTCATAGCGGCGTCGAGGACGAGGAAGCGGCGACCCTCCGGGCGCTCATGCACGTGAAGGACCGAGGCCAGCAGGACCCCGGCATTGGCGGCGATGAACCGGCCCGGCTCGAACACCGCCTGGACGTCCAGCCCCTCGACAGCCCCGGCGGCCACGGCGGCGAAAGCGACCGGCCCGGGTGGATCGGGCTGGTTGAAATAGGGGACGCCCAGGCCCCCTCCGAGATCCAGGCGCTCCACCGGCAGTCCCTGCCTGCGCAGGTCCAGCACCAGCTCGCGCATGACGGCGAAGGCCGACGCCATGGGCGAGAGGTCGGTGATCTGGCTGCCGATGTGGCAGGCGACTCCTCGAACGTCCAGGGAAGGATCGGCCGCCGCCGCCGCATAGAGGCGCTCGGCCTCGCTGCGAGAGACGCCGAACTTGCTCTGGGCGGCGCCCGTCGAGATCTTGGCGTGACCGCCGGCGGCGATGTCGGGATTGACCCGGATGGCCACGGGCGCGCGGCGCCCGCCCTCCCGCGCGATGGCCGCGACCGCACCGAGCTCCGGCTCGGATTCGACATTGATCTGACCGACGCCCGCCTCGAGGGCGAAGGCGATCTCGCGCCTGGACTTGCCCACTCCCGAGAAAACGATCCGCTCGGCGGGCGTCCCGGCCGCCAGAGCGCGCCGGATTTCACCCTCCGAGACCGTGTCCGCCCCGGCGCCCAGGCGCGCCAGGGTCGCCAGCACCGACAGGCTCGAGTTCGACTTCACCGCGAAGGCGACGAGGGCCCCTCGAAGAGCCTCATGCGCGTTCAGCGCCTCGACGAAGACGCGATAGTGCCGCTGCAGGGTCGCTGTGGAATAGACGTAGACGGGCGTCCCCACGGCGCGGGCGATCTCGTCCAGCGGCGTGTCCTCACACCACAGCGCGCCTTCGCGCAGCTCGAAGTGGTTCATTGGGGGCCAGGCGCGGGCGGGAGCGGCGGCGAGGGGGGTATCGGCCGGGCGGCCGGGACGGGGGTCGCCGAGCCTGGCTCTGGCGGCTCGAGGGTCTCGGGCAGCGGCGCGGGGGTGGTCATGCCGGACTTCTGGCCGGCCGCGTTGCGCGCCTTGTACTCCGCCTTGGCTTTCTCACCCCACAAGGGCGCGGGCTGGTCCAGGTAACCGACCTTGCCACAACCGGCGAGCAACGCGCCGATGGCAATCAGGAGCGGAAGGATGGTCTTGGTCATGACAGCTGATCCTTCCAGCGGGCGATCTGAGCGCGCACCTGCTCGGGCGCCGTGCCCCCGTAACTGGCGCGGCTGGCGGCCGAGGCGGCCACCGAGAGGACGGCGTAGACGCCCGCATTAAACCGCGGATCGATGGCCTGCAGCTCCGCAAGGGGCAGGTCGGCGAGCCCCACGCCCAGCGCCTCTGCGCGGGCGACAGCGCGACCGGTCAGGTGGTGGGCCTCTCGGAACGGGACGCCGAGCGTCCGCACGAGCCAATCGGCCATGTCCGTCGCGGTGGAGAAGCCCTCCCCCGCCGCTGCGGCCATGCGTTCGCGGACCGGCTGCAGGTCGTCGACCATCCCGGCCGTGGCCGCGATCGAGAGCTCGAGATCGTCGAAGGCCTGGAAGGTCGGCGCCTTGTCCTCCTGCATGTCCTTCCCATAGGCCAGGGGCAGGCCCTTCATCACCACCATGAGGGAGGTCAGCGCCCCGAGCATCCGCCCCACCTTGGCGCGGACGAGCTCCGCGGCGTCGGGATTGCGTTTCTGGGGCATGATCGACGAGCCGGTGGTGAATGCGTCGGTCAGTTTGACGAAGCCGAAGGCGGGGCTCGTCCAGATCACCAGTTCTTCGGCAAGGCGCGAAAGGTGCGTGGCGCAGATCGCCGCCGCCGACAGGGCTTCCAGGGCAAAGTCGCGGGCGGAGACGCTGTCGAGGGAATTGGCGGTGGGGCGCGCGAAGCCCAGCGCCTTCGCCGTCATGTGACGATCGATCGGGAAGGCGGTGCCGGCCAGGGCCGCCGCGCCCAGGGGCGACTCGTTCATCCGCGCGCGGGCGTCATCGAACCTGGCGGCGTCGCGGCCGAACATCTCCACATAGGCCATCAGGTGGTGGCCGAAGGTCACCGGCTGGGCGGGCTGGAGGTGGGTGAAGCCGGGCATCAGGGTGTCAGCCTCCGCCTCCGCGCGGCGAAGCAGGGCGCGCTGAAGCTCGCGTAGTCCGCCAGCGGCGCGATCGCAGGCCTCGCGAGTCCACAGGCGGAAGTCGAGCGCCACCTGATCGTTGCGCGAACGGGCCGTATGCAGGCGCCCCGCGGCCGGTCCGATCAGCTCTGCCAGGCGCGCCTCCACATTCATGTGGATGTCTTCGAGCTCCTCGCGGAAGGGGAACGCCCCGCGCTGGATCTCGTCGGCGATCCGGGTCAGTCCGTCCTGGATAGCCGCTGCGTCGGCGGCCTCAATGACGCCGGTTTGGGCGAGCATGGCCGCGTGGGCGCGGGAGCCCGCGATGTCCTCGGCCGCCAGGCGCCGGTCCACGTCGATAGAGGCGTTGATCCGGCGCATGAGATCGGCAGGCTTGGCGGCGAACCGTCCCCCCCATAGAGAGTGCGAAGCCTCGCCGGAGTCGTCGGACATATGAATGGAATCCTCACGCGCGGGGGCGCCGCGCCTCTTCGCAATTACAAGTACGGCCGCCGCCTGGGACAGGCCGCTCTGGCGGCGGTTCTATATGCGCTGTGCGGGTGTTCCAACTCGCCTGGCGATTTGTCGGCGATGGCCAAGGGCAAGATGGCCAAGCTCCAGCTGACGAAGAACCCAGCGCCCGCCCCGACGACGGTGTTCAAGGACGCCCGGGGCCGGCCGCACACCCTGGCGGAATTCAAGGGCAAGGTCCTGATCGTCAACGTCTGGGCGAACTGGTGCGCGCCGTGCAAGGAGGAGATTCCGAGCCTCGCAAAGCTGCAGTCCGAGTTCGCCGGCCAGCCGGTTGCGGTGGTCCCGGTCAGCGTCGGCAAGGGTGACGACGAGACGGGAGGGCAGGCGTTCATCGCGCGCAACCCGCCGCTGACCTTCTACACCGAGCCCACCTACGCCTTTGCGTTCGCCTTCAAGCCTGTTGTCGAGGGCATGCCGACCACGGTCATCTACGACGCCAATGGGGTCGAGAAGGCGCGTCTGGTCGGCGGGGCCGACTGGTCCGGTGGCGACGCGCGCCGGGTGGTCGACGCCCTGCTTCCCAAGACGTGACCGCTGGCCGGAACGATCCCACCCACCTGGAGCCGGTGACCGCCCGCGCCTGGCGGGCGGCGGAGGAGGGCGTTTTGGGTGAATGGCGCCTCAACGCTTCCAACGGGATATCCGGCCGGATCAACGCCTGCTGGACCATCGGCGACCCGGGCCGACCCGTCGCGAGCGCCGTCGCCCAGGTCGAGGCCTGGTATGCTGCGCGAGGCCTTCCCGCCCGCTTCAAGATCGTCGATCGCCTGTGCGAGCCTGCCGACCTCTCCGACCGGCTGGCTGCCGCGGGCTATGGCCCCACCAAGGAGACCCTGGTGATGACCGGGCCGGTACCAGCCGGGGCAGATCCGCGCGTGCATGTCCTGGATGAACCGGACGAACGGTTCGCCGGGGTTTTCGCGGGGGCCTCGACCGATCCTCTTGAGGCCCGGGAGCGGCTTGAAGCCCTGGCGCGTACGCCCATGCCAAACGGCTTCGCCCTGGCCGAGGTCGCCGGGGAGGCTGCGGCGATCGGCGCCTGCGCGGTCGAAGCTCCGTGGGTGGGGATCTTCGCCATGCGAACCCTGCCGGTGTTCCGTCGACAAGGCCTCGCCCGGGCCGTGCTCGACAGCCTGTTGGCGAGGGCCGCGACGCTCGGCGCGGCGACCGCGTGGCTGCAGGTCGAGGCTGATAACGTCGGGGCCCGCCGTCTCTACGAGGCCGCGGGCTTCGAAGAGGCCTACCGCTATCGCTACTGGGCCAGACCCTGACGGATCAGCTTCCCTTGTGGATGGAGTCGACCCACTCGACGTTCGTCGGCGACTCCGCCGCCTCGATGTCGAGGTTCACCACCACCGCTTCGCCGCCGCTGCGCACCAGGACACATTCCAGGGTCTCGTCGGAGGAGGCGTTGATCTCCTGGTGGGGGACGAAGGGCGGGACATAAATGAAATCGCCCGGCCCCGCCTCAGCGGTGAATTCCAGCTCCTCGCCCCAGCGCATCCTTGCCTTCCCGCGCAGGACATAGATCACGCTCTCCAACGGGCCGTGATGGTGTGCGCCGGTGCGCGCGTCGGGATGGATGTGCACGGTCCCCGCCCAAAGCTTCTCCGCGCCGACGCGGGCGTAGGTGATCGCCGCGGCCCGGTCCATGCCGGGGGTCTGGGCGGTGTTCGGGTCGAGTTGGTCGCCGCGGATCACCCGCACCCCATCGTCACGCCAGTCAGTCATGGGCGAAGGATAGAAGCCCCAGCTCAGCCTTCAAGGGCGTCGGCGGTCAGCTCCGCCCGCAACCGCTCCGGGCTGACGCCGCTCGCGCGGATCGCGCTCAAGGTCTCGTTCGTATCGCGCTTGGCGTAGCGCTTCCCGTCGGGCCGCAGCAGGAGCCGATGGTGCCGGTACACCGGCGTGGGTAGACGGAGCAGGGCCTGAAGCAGGCGTTGGACGTGGGTCGCTTCGAACAGGTCCTCGCCGCGGACGACGTGGGTGATCCCCTGGCGCGCGTCGTCGACCACGACGGCGAGATGGTAGCTCACGCCCAGGTCCTTGCGGGCGACGACGATGTCGCCCAGCCGCGCCGGCTGCGCGGTGATCCGGCCCCGCCCGCCTGCGGGTCCGTCGCCCTCCTCGAGGAATTTCAGCTTGGGCCAGCTGAGCCTTTCCAGGGCCTTGTCGATCGACAGCCGCCAGGCGAACGGACGGTCCTCCGCCATGAGCCGTTCCTCCTCGTCCGGACTGAGGGGGCCGGGCGAGGCTGGAGCCTCTGCGCCATGCGGCGCGCGGCCGATGTCCGCCATCAGCTCCGCGCGGGTGCGAAAGCACCGGTAGACCACGTCCATGTCCTGCAGGTGCGCGAGGGCGTCGCGATAGTCCTCGAGATGTTCGGACTGCCGCAGTGGCGGCTCGTCCCAGGCGACGCCGAGCCAGGCGAGATCTTCGACAAGGGCGCGCTCGAACTCAGGCCGGCAGCGCGTGGCGTCGATATCTTCGATCCGCAGAAGGAAGCGGCCGCCGGAACGCCTGGCGAAATCGTGGGCCGCCAGCGCCGAGAAGGCGTGCCCGCGATGGAGGAGCCCCGTTGGAGAGGGGGCGAAGCGGGTGACAACCGCAGTCGAGGTCCGGGTCAGGTTTTTGCTTGCAGCATCGCCCGGGCGGTGCCGGATAAGATGCCCACGTGGCCCAGGACGGCGCGGACGAAGGCTTCCTCGCCGCCGAGCTCTTCCTTGAGCTCCTCGAACTCCTTGAAGCCCACCATCTCGGCGATGCCATGGGCCGTGCACCAGGCGGCGATCTGGATCAGTTGCAGGTCCAGGGCGCTGGTGGGTTGCGCGCCGGCGGCGAGGATGGCCTCGGCCACCTGGCCAATGCCCCCTTCGGCTTTCTTGGCGTGCTCGGGCATGGTCTTACGATCGCACGCCATCCGATACATGATCCGGTAGAGAGCGGGGTTCTCACGCGCGAAGCGGATGTAGGCGACGCCGATCTCGGTGACGGCGACGGCGGGGCTCGCCGCTTCAGCCCGGGCGCGGGCGATCGCATCGCCCAGCTCGGCCCAGCCTTCCGCCGCGACGGCGTCGAGCAGTTCGCCCTTGTCCTTGAAGTGGTGATAGGGCGCGGCGGGGCTCACCCCGGCCTCGCGCGCGACCGCGCGAAGGGACAGGGCGTCGGGACCTTCTGTCTCAAGGATCCGGCGTCCGGCCGAGACCAGGGCGCGAGAGAGATCGCCGTGATGGTACGGCTTGGCCGCCTCGGCGGGTGGGGGGCGCCTGGAGGCCCTTTGGGCGGTGGTCGCGTCGTCAGCCATGGAAGGCACCGTAGAATTTTATCCTAACGCCGTAAAGATCATCTTGACGCCGTTCAGATGGTGCGCTATCTAAACGCTGTCCAGATCGGACGGCCTTCCCAAGGGGCTCCACCAAGAGGTTCACGAACATGCTTACCGCTAAGACCATCCAAGGCTTCCTCGACCGCTACGCAGCGGCCTATCTCGTTCTGCTCGGCGGTTTCGTCGCCGGCGCCGTCGCGTTCGTCGGCGCCTGACCCGATGCCGGGGCAATTTGGATCGGGAGGTGATGTGTCCTCCCGATCCTTTGCCCACCACAACGTCCACCGGGACTACCAAGTCAAGCGGCGCAAAACGAGGACCGTTCCGTCACAATTCGGCGCCAGCCGTGATGACGAAAACCCCCAATCGGTCATCTCTGTGTCGTACAATCCCATATAAGGTCCGCCCGCACCGCCAAGGCGGCGCTGATTCGCGCTCAAGGTCCGTGGGAGAAGGAGTTCCGCCTTCAGTCCTAGGTCGTACAGACATTCGCGCCACTCGAGTTTGAGAGGAGGCGGCGATGCAGGTCCTTAGCCGGCCCCCGTCGGGCATGCCGGCGCTGGTCCTGAACGCCGACTATCGTCCGCTTTCCTATTACCCCCTGTCCCTGTGGCCCTGGCAGGAGACCATCAAGGCGGTCTTCCTGGGTCGCGTCGACGTGGTCTCGACCTACGACACCCTGATCCACTCCCCGACCTTCGAGATGCCGCTGCCGAGCGTCGTCTCGCTCAAGAGCTATGTGGCCCAGGACCGGCCGCCCGCGTTCACCCGGTTCAACCTGTTCCTGCGCGACTCCTTCGCCTGCCAGTACTGCGGCAGGGCCGAGGACCTCACCTTCGACCATGTCGTCCCGCGCTCCCGCGGCGGGCGCACGACCTGGGAGAACATCGTCACCGCCTGCGCCCCCTGCAATCTCGCCAAGGGCGGCCGCACGCCCCGCGAAGCCGGCATCCAGCCCCGCCGCGCGCCCCGCCGCCCGACGATGTACGAACTCCAGGACCATGGCCGTAAATTTCCCCCCAACCACCTCCACGAGAGCTGGCTGGACTATTTGTATTGGGACATCGAACTGGAGGCGTAGGCGTGTTTGGCCGCCTCTTGGCGCAGTGACCGCAGGATAAGTTTCCCTCGGATTTTCCCTCTCTCGCTTGTGTTCGGCAGCGCTGTCGGGCCGTCCGTGATGGCCAGACGGCGGGATCGGATGGCGAACACGCAAGAGAAGGCGCGCGCGGTTTCGAGGAGGGGCGTGGGCCGCAACGGGATTGTACGGAAATGGCCTGTTCTTTAAGAAGATAGCGTCCATAGGGCTGCAGCTTGGTTCATGAGGTGTGCATCCATGAAGCTGAAGGCCATTCATATCGCGGCCGCGGTGGCGACGCTTCCGATCGCCGCGCACGCCGCCTTGTGGGATGGAACGGGAGGATCGCCTCACATCATCCCGGCCGTAAACGCCCAAGGGACCGGTCCCGAAAACACGCTCGGCACGACCTGGACGTCTACGAACGCCACTATCCTGGGAGGCGCGACGTACGGTTGGACCCTCGGTTATTACTTCCAGGGAAACGGATACTGGTCAGGTATCCCGATGGAGGGCTTGGACGATTCGTCCAACCTATATGGCGTAGTCGACTCTATGACCTTCACCTTCACCAAGCCGATCGCGGCATTCGGCGGCGAGATCAATTGGATTCCTAATGAGAAGCCGGTGACCATTGCCGCCTACGACAGCTCAGGAAACCTTCTCGACAGCCTCACCCTATCGGCAGGCGACGCCAACCTCGAGACGCCTGACGGCTTCTATGGCTTCATCGAAGGCTCTCCAGACATCAAGTCCTTCGTCATGACCGATGGTTTCATCGGTATCGAGAATATCGAAGCGATCGGTCTGCCGACGGTAGCTCCCGAACCGGCCGCGTGGGCGCTGTCGCTCGTTGGTTTGGGTCTACTGGGCGTGACTTTGAGAGCCAACCGAAACAGGCGCGCTGCGATGGTAGCGGGCTGAGGGTAACCTTCACACTTGCGCGAGAACCATCGCTGCTAACGAGAATTGCATCGTCCTGCGATGCTTGATTCTTGCTTCACCTTCCCGTGAGCGCTCCGGCCCCCCCTTACCGGTGGCGGGACACGGGGAGGGGGCCTATGGCTTGGCCATGAAGACCCTGATCGCCCTCGCCCTTTTGCTCGCGACCACGGCGGCGTCGGCCGCACTCGCCGCGCCGACGCCCAAGCAGGCGGACTTCGTCATCCGCGATTTCGCCTTCCGGTCGGGCGAGCGCCTGCCCGAGCTGAAGATCCACTACCGCACCCTGGGCGAACCTCGCCGGGACGCTTCGGGCAAGATCGTCAACGCCGTGCTGGTGCTGCACGGGACGGGCGGATCGGGCGCGCAGTTCCTGCGTCCGCAGTTCGCCGACGAGCTCTACGGCCCGGGCCAGCTGCTCGATATCAGCCGCTACTACGTCATCCTTCCCGACGACATCGGCCATGGCGACTCGTCCAAGCCCAGCGATGGGATGCGGATGCGTTTTCCCAAGTACGACTACGCCGATATGGTGGAGGCCGAGCATCGCCTCGTCACCGATGGGCTGGGGATCTCGCAGCTTCGCCTGATCATGGGCACCTCGATGGGCTGCATGCACGCCTTCATGTGGGCCGAGTCGTGGCCGCAGGCGGAGCGGGCGGTGATGCCGCTGGCGTGCCTGCCTGCGTCCATCGCCGGTCGCAACCGGCTCTGGCGGCAGATGGTCATCAAGGCCATCGAGGCTGACCCGGCGTGGCGCGGGGGCGACTATCAGGCTCAGCCTACCGCCGGCGTGCACGAGGCCGAGGACATCCTGGTCATCGCCGGCAGCGCCCCTCACCAGATGCGCAAGACCCTGACGACCAACGCCGAGGTCGAGGCCTACATGGACGGGACCATCGCCCACTCGCGCTCGGAGCTCGACGCGAACGACCTGATCTACCAGCTCGACTCCTCACGCGACTACGACCCCTCGGCCGGTCTCGGATCGATCCAGGCGCAAGTGGTGTGGGTGAACTCGGCGGACGACTTCATCAATCCGCCCGAACTGGGGCTAGCCCCGGAACTGGCCAAGCGAATTCCGCACGGCCAGTTCGTGCTGCTGCCGGTGTCGGACAACACCCACGGCCACGGCACCCACACCTGGGCCGTCGCGTGGAAAAACTATCTCGCCGACCTGCTGGCTCGGTCCTAGCTGCCTCTCGGCAGATTTGAGAGGGCGCTGAGAGATCGTTTTTCAACACGGAGGACACGGAGGAAGAGGAGTTCACGGAGGAGGAAGATCAGCGCTTCGCGCCGTTAATCCGTAGGAGCCGTATTCAGTCGCGCCGTAGGCGCAATAAATCTTCTCCGTGCCCTCCTCTTCCTCCGTGTCCTCCGTGTCGAAATGGCGCTCTCAGCCCCGACCAAGCCGGGAGAGGATCACAGGCGAAATCAGTGGCCGTCTCAGAAGGGGACGTCGCTCTTCACCGGAGCTGTTCCGGGCGGCGCTTCCGGCGGCGCCTTGACGGGAGCCGGCGGCTTCTCGGTCGGCGAGGTCATGATCTGGTCGATGTCGCCCTTGGCGTCCTTGCCCTGGTTCGCCTGGGCCGCTGCCGTCAGCGCGTCGGCCTTGGCCTCGTCATTGGCCTGGTCGTCAGCGGTGTCCTCATCCTTGCTTTCCTCGGGCGCCGGGGCAGGCGGGGCGATCTCCACGATCGGCTTGGCGACCAGATCGCCAGGCTGATTGGCGGGTCCGGTGGCATTGAGCTCCGGACCGGCCTGCCGACGCCAGGCGGCGTCGAAGCCAAGGCCGCCGCCCACCACCGCCAGCACCA
The DNA here is from genome assembly GCA_036488995.1 of Caulobacteraceae bacterium. Lineage (GTDB taxonomy): Bacteria > Pseudomonadota > Alphaproteobacteria > Caulobacterales > Caulobacteraceae > Acaudatibacter. Next base: position 19,919 of record DASXGQ010000058.1, on the reverse strand, counting down.
GGACGATGGCGCCCGCGCCATAGGCCAGGGCGCGCGGCGGCAGGGACACCGGTCCGTTCTCGATCCAACTGTCAGCCATCACGCCGTCTCCGAAACTCGAGGGTCCCAGATTAGATCGCGAGGGTGGCGGGGACCAGGGCGGGCGGCGGAAAGCCGCCCCTTGAGACCGACAGGCTTCGCGTCCGCGAGCGACCGGTGTATGGCTAAGCTTGCACCGGGGGGAGCGGGCGATTGGCTGAGGCAAGAAGCAAAGAGGGCGGCCGCAGGGTCGCCCTGATCACCGGCGTGACGGGACAGGACGGCGCCTACCTCGCCGAATTCCTGCTAGGCCAGGGCTACATCGTCCACGGCCTCAAGCGCCGTTCGTCGTCATTCAACACCGCGCGTGTCGACCACCTCTATGAGGATCCGCACGAGCGCGACGCCCGCTTCTTCCTTCACCACGGCGACCTGACGGACGCGGCCAACCTCATCCGCATCGTCCAGTCCGTGCGCCCCGACGAGATCTACAACCTGGCCGCTCAGTCCCACGTCCAGGTGAGTTTCGAAACGCCCGAATACACCGCAAACGCCGACGGCCTGGGCGCGCTGCGCCTGCTCGAGGCGATCCGCATTCTCGGCCTCGACGAGTGTCGCTTCTACCAGGCGTCCACGTCGGAGCTCTTTGGCGGCGCGGACGAAGTCCCGCAGTCGGAGACCACGCCGTTTCGCCCGCGCAGTCCCTACGCCGCCGCCAAGCTGTTCGCCTATTGGACGGTGGTGAACTACCGCGAGGCCTACGGACTTCATGCCTCGAACGGGATCCTGTTCAACCACGAGAGCCCCATCCGCGGCGAGACCTTCGTCACGCGCAAGATCACCCGGGCGGCCGCTGCGATCCGCCTTGGTCTGCAGGACAGGCTGTACCTCGGCAATCTCGATGCGCGTCGCGACTGGGGCCATGCCCGCGACTTCGTCGAGGGCATGTGGCTGATGCTGCAGCAGCCCACACCCGACGACTTCGTCCTCGCGACCGGCGAGGACCACACGGTCCGCGAGTTCGCGCAGGCGGCGTTCGCGGAGATCGGCGTGCGCCTGGCCTGGCGCGGCGAGGGCGCGGACGAGGTCGGGTTCGACGCCGCCACAGGTCACGTGCGGGTGGAGGTAGATCGTCGCTACTTCCGTCCAAACGAGGTCGGCCGCCTCCTCGGGGATGCGACCAAGGCCCGTGCGCGCCTGGGATGGACGCCGAAGGTCCGCTTCGGCGAACTCGTCGCTGAAATGGTCCGCGCGGACCTGCGGGCGGCAGCCGCTGAGCCCATCCGCCGCTGGGCCTGAGGATGCGCATCCTTCTCACCGGCGGCGCCGGAATGGTCGGTCGCAACATCCTCGCCGATCCGCGTGCGGCGGCTCACGAGATCTTCGCTCCGTCGCGCGCCGAGCTCGACCTTCTGGACGCCGCGGCCTGCCGGCGCTTTGTCGCCGAACTCGCTCCCGACCTCGTCATCCACTGCGCCGCCGTCGTGGGGGGTATCCAGGCCAACATCGACGGGGGCGGACGTTTCCTTGGCGAGAACCTGGCGATCGGCCTGTCCGTGATCGGCGCGGCGCACGCGGCGCAAGTCCCCCGACTGATCAACCTCGCCAGCAGCTGTATCTATCCAGCCGGCGCCGAAAGTCCGATATCGGAGCATCGCTTGCTGACAGGCGCGCTGGAGGCGACCAACGAGGGATACGCCCTCGCCAAACTCGCCACGTGGAAGATGGTCCAGGCGTACGGCCGCGAAATTCCCGGCGCGACGTGGCGAACGCTCGTCCCGCCCAATCTCTATGGCCGGTACGATCATTTTCACGCCCGGCGATCGCACATGATGGCGGCAGCGATCCTCAAGATCGATACGGCTCTGCGCGAGGGTCGGGGGAGCGTTGAGATCTGGGGCGACGGCGCGGCGCGGCGTGAGTTCCTGTTCGCCGCCGATCTCGCGGACTTCATCTGGCGCTTCTGCGATCGGCTCGGCGACCTCCCCGAGACACTGAATGTCGGCGTGGGCGAGGACCACGCCATCGACGACTATTACCAGGCCGTGGCGGCGGCCATGGGATACCGCGGCGAGTTTACCCACAATCCGGCCAGGCCCGAGGGCGTGAGGCGAAAGCTTCTGGATGTGACCGGCCAGAGGCGTCTTGGCTGGTCGCCGCCGACCTCGCTCGCGCAAGGCCTCGCTGCGGCCGTGGCCTGGTTTCGCGAAGCGCGCGGTCCTTAGGACGCAGCCCTTAGGACTCTCTGCGGAGCGCGACCACGCGCGGTTTCCCGTTCGCAGGCTTGCGGACGCCGGGCTGTGCGAGCGCCTACGAATTGAACGGCGTGCGTGCCCCATCGCGGCGCGGCGAGGCGCGTCGCTTGGCCGGCCACCAGAGTATCCTCCGCCCGTCCTGCCACAATTCGACCGCCCGGTCTTCGGCGCGCTCGTTCACGGTGTTGATCGCCTCGCCGTCGGTGGCGCAGTCGATCTCCTCGGACCCCGCCGGCTCATCGCCTTCAAAAAAGTGAAGCGTGTAGAGCGGCACGGTCTGGCGCCCTTCCGTCGTCAAGCCAGTCCAAAGACAGGGCTAAACGGTGTCGAAGGGTACTTTTCTCCCTGCCCGCTCAGTGAATTAACGATATTTGACATAACGTCGGCGTGGGCCGCAGCCGCCTGACACCGACGCCTCCTCCTTTGCGCGGAAGCCAACCCGTCCTAAGTCATGGTCCCGGTAGGAGAGACGGGCCAACGGATGTCGAGCGCAGACGAGGGAGCTGTCGGGGGGCCTGGAGGATCGCCTGCCCAGGCGCGAGGCGCCTATCCGCCAGCCGCTTTCCGCGAGACGCGGCGTGAGGTCCTCGAGGCCTTCATTCGCGCCAATCCTTTTGGCCAGCTGATCACCGCAGGAGGGACGGGCCTGCACGCCTGCGGAGCGCCTTTTGTCGTGCGAAATGGCTCCGGAGGCGTGTGCCTCGAGGGGCACGTTGCCCGCGCCAATCCGCTCGCGTCCCGGGATGGCGCGCAGGCTCTCCTCCTCTTTCAAGGCCCGCACGCCTATGTCCGGCCAGCCTGGTATCCGGCCAAGGGCCGCGACGGGCGAGTCGTCCCGACGTGGAACTACATCGTCGTGCAGGCGCGCGGGGTGGTCTCGCTCGTCGAGGACCCGGCGTGGCTTCGCGCCCTGCTCGACGACCTCACCGCCCAGCAGGAAGCGGGCTTTTCCGATGCGTGGTCGCCCGCCGACGCGCCGGCCGACTACATCGATCGGCTCCTGCGCGGGATCGTGGGCGTGCGGCTCGACCCGGTCGAGCTCGAAGGCGTCTGGAAACTGAACCAGAACCACCCGCGCGAGAACCGCCTCGGCGTCGTCGCCGGTCTGAGCGGCATGGCGCATCCGGGCGCCGCGGAGATCGCGCAAGCGATGATCGAAGGAGAGGGGGGCGAGTGAACGGGCGTTCAGGGAACCTGAACCGCTTGGATCGCCTTGGCGCAGACATGGACGCTACCACCACCATCCGGACCAAACGCTACCGCGCCGAGGCCGGGGAGCCCGTCGACCTCTCCAAATGGAGACCCCGGCAAGACCCGGTCTGCGGCTCGCGCGCCGAGGTCGACGCCACGCTCGCCGCGCATGTGAAGGCGACGGCGGAGCTTCAGGGACGGCTCTACGCGACCAATCGGTTCGCCGTCCTGGTGGTGCTCCAGGGCATGGACGCCTCCGGAAAGGACGGCGCGATCAAGCATGTGATGTCCGGCGTGAACCCGCAGGGCTGCCGCGTGACCAGCTTCAAGCAGCCGAGCGCCGAGGAGCTCCGGCACGATTTCCTCTGGCGCGCGGCCGTGGCTCTGCCGCCCCGCGGCACGATCGGCCTGTTCAACCGCTCCTATTACGAGGAGGTGCTCATCGCCCGGGTCCACCCGAAGATCCTGGCGGGCGAGGGGCGCGATCCCGACGAGAAACCAAAGCAGCTGTGGGCGGACCGCTACCGTTCCATCCGCCACTTCGAGGATCACCTTCACCGCAACGACGTGCGGATCGTGAAGATCTTCCTTCACCTCTCGAAGGAAGAGCAGCGCAAGCGGTTCCTTGCCCGGATCGACGAGGCCGACAGGAACTGGAAGCTGTCGACCAGCGACATCGACGAACGAGCCTACTGGGACGACTACGTCGACGCCTATGAGCGTTGCATCGAGGAGACGACGACGCGCGAGTGCCCCTGGTACATCGTCCCGGCGGACGACAAGGAGAGCGCCCGCCTGATCGTCTCCCAGATCCTGCTCGACACACTCGAGGATCTCGACCTGAAGTGGCCGGAATCGACCCCGGAGCACAGGGCGGAGCTGCTCGAGGTCAGGAAGAGGCTCCAGGCCAAAGACTAGGTTTCAAGGCTCCAGCCCCCATGCCTGCCGGGCCTCCTCGATTGCTTCCAGCTTCGATTCGAAGGGCGTCCAGTCGTCCCGCTCGGCGATCGCCGCCCAGAGCGACTCCACCTCGTCGATGAGCATTTCCTGGGGCTCGGGACGGGCGAAATAGGGATGGGAGAGCCGTTGCGGTCGCTCCGGCTCACGACGCGAGATGATCTCCCGGAACGCCGTGAAGTGTTCCCCCGAATAGAGGTGGGCGCGGGGGCCCCCGAGGGCGCGCGCCTGCGAGGCGCCGCCGCAGAACCAGTCGAAGAAGAACGGCTCCCAGCGCAGAGCTTCGCCACCTTCGGCCAGCGCCCGGAAAGCGGCGTTTGCGAGATCCACGTCCTCGTCCCATGACGTGCGCTTAAGGCCGAGACGATCCGCCATCGCGCCCGCGAGTTCGGCCCGGTACGCCCCGCCGAATAGGTTCAGGGCGTCGACGAGCGGTTGGGCTTCCCCGACCAGGGTCAGGGCGCCCGCGAGTTGGCGCAGGTTCCAGAACACCGCCTCCGGCTGGCGTCCGAAGCTGTAGAGGCCCGTCTGGTCGAAATAGGCGGCGACGAAGTTGGGGTCGTTGTGCGGCAGGAACCGCCAGGGCCCGTAGTCGAAGCTCTCGCCGTTGATGTTCATGTTGTCGGTGTTGAGCACGCCGTGGACGAACCCGGCGGTCATCCACTTCGCCGTCAGACGGGCCGAGCGGTGGACGACGGCGTCCAAGAGCGCCGCGCCGGGATCTGGGGCCTCGGAGAGCTCGGGAAAATAGGTCTCGATCACGTGGCGGAGCAGGACCTCGATCACGTCGCGCCGATCCAGGGCGGCGAGGCGCTGGAAGGTCCCAAAGCGGATGTGGCTGAACGAGAGCCGGGTGAGCACCGCCCCTCGCGTGGGGCTGGGCTCGTCGTTCCGTTCGAGCGCCTCACCGGTCTCATAGAGGGCGAAGGAGCGTGAGGTGGGCACGCCCAGCGCCTCGAGCATGGTCGTGGCGAGCACCTCGCGCACCCCGCCCTTGAGCGTGAGACGCCCGTCGCCGGATCGTGACCAGGGCGTCTGGCCCGATCCTTTGGTCCCAAGATCGAGCAGTCGGTCGGAGCCGGTCTCGCGAAGCTGCGCGAACAGGAAGCCGCGCCCGTCCCCAAGGTCTGGGTTGTAAACCCGGAACTGATGGCCGTGATAGCGCATGGCCAGAGCGTGCTGCTGGTTCTGCGGCAGGGGCTCGAACGCCCAGAAGTGCGCCTTCCATTCTTCTGTCGACAGCGCCTCCAGGCCCACCGTCGCGGCGGCCCGAAGGTTCAGGTGTCGCGGCTTGCAATCCGGGAAGGCCGCCGGCTCGACGACGTCGGCGAATTCGGGGCCGAGCGCCTGGAAGCGCGGATCGGGGCGGTAGGCGGAGGTGACCGGCATATTCGCAGCTAGGCCGGGCCGGGGCCGGGCGCCAAGCCGTCAGGTCAACGTCTTGAGTCGGTAGAGGGCCTCCAGGGCTTCTCTGGGGCTCATACTGTCGGGATCGAAGGCGGCGAGCGCGATCTCGATCGGCGAGGGGCCGGCCGGAGCCGCCGGCGGGGGCGGGGCGGAAGCGAACAGGGGAAGTTCCTGAAGCCCGGCGTGGGAGACGGCCTCGCTCTCCAGGCGGCCCAGAACCTCCCGTGCGCGCGCGACCACGGGGGCCGGGACGCCCGCGAGGCGCGCGACCTGGACGCCGTAGGAGCGGTCGGCGCAGCCCGGCCCGGCCTCGTGCAGGAAGATCAGCTCGCCGTTCCACTCCTTGGCTTTCAGCGACAGGTTGGAGACGTGAGCCAGGCGATCCTCCAAGGTCGCCAGCTCATGGTAGTGCGTGGCGAAGAGGGCGCGGCAGCGATTATGGTCGTGCAGGGCCTCGGCGCAGGCCCAGGCGATCGCCAGCCCGTCCCACGTCGCCGTGCCCCGGCCGATCTCGTCCAGGATGACGAACGAGCGTCCGGTCGCCTGGGTGAGGATCGCGGCGGTCTCCACCATCTCGGCCATGAAGGTCGAGCGGCCCCGCGCAAGGTCGTCCCCCGCCCCGACGCGGCTGAACAGACGATCGACGACCCCCAGGCGCAGGGACTGCGCCGGCACGAAGGCGCCAGCCTGGGCGAGAATCACCAACAGGGCGTTCTGGCGCAGGAAGGTCGACTTGCCCGCCATGTTCGGCCCGGTGACCAGGGACAGCCGGGGATGCGCCTGTCCCGACCCGTCCAGGGCGCAGTCGTTTGGCGTGAAGGCCGAGCCGGCGCGGCGCACCGACGCCTCCACGACAGGGTGGCGCGCGGCCCTTGCTTCGAACACCAGGGAGCGGTCCACCACCGGCCGAACAGCGTTGGCTTCGGCCGCCCACTCCGCAAGTCCCGCGGCGACGTCGAGGCGCGCGAGACCCTCGGCGGCGGCGAGCACGCGCGGGCCCGCCTGCGTCGCGGCGGCCCGCCAGGACTCGAACATCTCGATCTCCAGCGCCAGGGCCTGGTCGGCGGCGCGGGCGATGCGTGCGTCCAGCTCCGAGAGCTCGACAGTGGTGAAGCGGACCTGGTTGGCGAGGGTCTGGCGGTGGATGAAGGTCGCCGAGAGCGGCGGTTTCATCAGCGGCTCGGCCTGTTTGGCGCTGGTCTCCACGAAGTAGCCAAGGACCGCGTTGTGGCGGATGCGCAGAGGCGCGCCGCTTTCGGCCGCGAGCCGCGCCTCGAGCGCGACGATGACGCGGCGACTGTCGTCGCGCAGGGCGCGGGCCTCGTCGAGGGCCTGCAGGACGCCGGCGGAGACGAAGTTGCCGTCCCGCGCCATGGCCGGGAGTTCGGACCCGAGCCCTGCCGCCAGGGTTTCGCGCAGCGTCGCGAGGATGGGTTGCGCCTGCGGATCGAAGGCTTGCGCTGCTTCTGCGATCTCCGGCGGCGCCGGGTCGAGCGGATCCGTCTCCGCCTCCAGCCGACGGGCCAGGGCGCCGGCCGCCGTCAGGGCATCGCGCAGGCTTCCAAGGTCGCGCGGACCGCCCCGTCCCAAGGCCAGGCGGGAGAGGCCGCGGGACATGTCGCCTGCGCCCTTGAGGCAGGCCCGCAGGTCCTCGCGAAGCCGCGGGCGGCCAAGCAGCCAAGCCACAGCGTCGAGCCGCGCGTCGATCGCCGTCGGGTCAGTGAGCGGCTGGGCGAGGCGCGCGGACAGCAGCCGCGCGCCCGCCGAACTGACCGTGCGGTCGATGGCCGCGAGCAGGGATCCATCGCGGCTTCCCGAAAGCGCTCGCTCGATCTCAAGGCTCGCGCGCGTGGCCGGATCGATCGCCAGGGCGTCGCCCTCACCCAGGCGGCGCGGCGGGCGCAACACCGGCGCCTTGCCGGCCTGAGTCGTCTCGATGTGGGCGGCCAGCAGGCCGAGCGCCGAGATCTCGGCGCCGCTGAGGGCGCCAAAGCCGTCGAGGGTGGCGACTCCGTAGAGGCGCATCAGGCGGCCCTGGGAGGCCGCCGGCTCGGCCAACGCTCCTGCGACAGGCGCCAGGGCGCCGCCAGACTGCTCCAGCGCCGCGCGGACCGCCGGGTCGGCAAGCAGGCGGTCGGGCGTGACCGTCTCGCGCGGGCGCAGCGCGCCAAGGATCGCCGCCAGGCCCTCGGTCGTCGTGGCGTGGCAGTCCACCTCGCCGGTGGAGAGATCGACGCTCGCCACCGCCGCCCCGCCGGCGCGCACCGCCACGGCGGCGAGGCGATTGGAATCGCGCGCGTCCAGCAGGCCGTCCTCGGTCAGGGTGCCGGGCGTGACCACGCGCACCAGCTCGCGACGGACGACGGACTTGGCGCCACGTTTGCGCGCTGCGGCCGGGTCCTCCATCTGCTCGCACACGGCGACCTGGAAGCCGGCGCGGATCAGCTTCGCCAGATAGGCCTCGGCCGCATGCACCGGCACGCCGGCCATCGGGATGGGCTTGCCCGCGTGCGTGCCGCGGTGAGTCAGGGCGATGCCGATGGCCTCCGCGGCCCGGGCGGCGTCGTCGAAGAAGAGCTCGTAGAAGTCGCCCATCCGAAAGAAGACGAGCGCCCCAGGGGCCTTGGCCTTGGCCTCGAAGAATTGCGCCATCACCGGCGTGGCGCCGGCGGCGTCGACCGGTTCCGACGGGGCGGTAAAGGGGGCGTTCATCCTTTGCAGGGTAAGCTGCTGGATGCGAGTCGGGTAAGCCCGGCGATGTAGATGGGTTAGGCGGCCGAGGCGAATTGCCTACGCCCGCAATGCGAATCGGCTGGACCCGGGAGGTGAGTCGGATAGGTCCCCTGGCAGTTTCACGAAAGCTCATGGGCGCCTAAAAAAGATGCAGTACGGGCAGTGATCCTGTCACTCCCCGTCCTGCGACGAGCCGCCTCAGGCTTGATGACAAACCTGCGACGGTCTGGCGCCTGCCCCATCTTAAGGCACGGGTACAAGCTCGATGACCATGGAACGTCTTGCCGCTTACAACATCCTGCCCGCTGGCCCGGGCGACGCCGCCGCACTTGCTCGCGTCCATGTCCGAGCGTGGCGCGAGACCTATGCGGGCATGCTCCCGGGTCCGTTCCTCGCCCAGATGAATCCCGGCGTGTACGCGCGGCGCTGGCGCCGTCAGCTGATGACGGCGGATTCCTCCGAACTCATCCTTTGCGCGGAAGGCGCGGGCGGACTGGTCGGCTACTGCGGCGCCTCCGAGCGCGCCGGCGGGGCCGAGGTGTCGACGCTCTATGTCGTCCGCCCCGCCCAGAGGCGCGGGCTCGGCAAGCGGCTGCTGTCCTCCGCGGCCAAGGTGATGGCCGCCCGCGGCGCTCCCTCGCTGCACCTGTGGGTGCTCAACGACAACACCAAGGCGCGCGCGTTCTACGAGCATCTCGGCGGCGTACCCATCGAGGAGCGTCGGGTCAGCGGCTGGGACGGCGCCTACCGCGAGACGGCCTACGCCTGGCCGGACATCCGCACCTTGGCGGGGGCCAGCGAGAGCGCCTGAGCGCTTCCCCGACGGCTGCAGCGAGCCCCAGAGCAAACCCCGTTCAGACGGTCCCCGTCTGAACGGGGATAATTTGCTCTGGAACCTAGCGTGCAGAGCCTGATTCAGCGTTTGCATCTGTTCCGTGCAAACCCATCAGGCTCTAGGTTCATATTTTCGCCGCCAATCGTCGGGTCGCCATGGACACCGTTTCGACTGAGATCCCCGCCCGCCATCATCGCGCCGGCCGGGGCAAGATCTACGATTCCATCCTGGACACGATCGGCGACACGCCGCTGATCCGCCTTCCTCGCCTGACCGAGGCGCTCAAGCCCAGAGGGGAAGTTCTCGCCAAGCTCGAGTTCTTCAATCCCTTGGCCTCGGTGAAAGACCGCATCGGCCTGGCGATGATCGAAGCGCTCGAGGTCCAGGGCAGGATCGGGCCGGGCACCACGATCGTGGAGCCCACCAGCGGAAATACCGGCATCGCCCTGGCCTTCGTCGCCGCGGCCAAGGGCCTTCCGCTGATCCTGGTGATGCCTGAGAGCATGTCGATCGAGCGGCGCAAGATGCTGCTGCTCCTGGGCGCCCGCGTTGAACTGACGCCCGCCGAGCGAGGCATGGCCGGCGCCATGGCCCGCGCCCGGGAACTGCTGGATGAGATCCCCGGCTCGGTGATGCCGCAGCAGTTCGAAAATCCCGCCAATCCGGCGATCCACCGGGTCACCACCGCCGAGGAGATCTGGAACGACACGGCCGGCAAGGTCGATGTCGTTGTAAGTGGCGTCGGCACGGCTGGGACGATCACCGGCGTCGGCCAGGTGCTGAAGTCGCGTAAGCCCTCGGTCCGGATGGTGGCGGTCGAGCCGACCACTTCGGCGGTCTTGTCCGGAGGCCAGCCCGGACCGCACAAGATCCAGGGCATCGGGGCCGGCTTCGTGCCGGCCATTCTCGACCGCGGGGTCATGGACGAAGTGATCCAGGTCACCAACGAGGACAGCTTTGCGATGGCGCGGCGTTGCGCGCGCGAGGAGGGCGTGCCGGTGGGCATCTCCTCCGGCGCCGCGCTCGTGGCGGCCTTCCACGTCGCGGCCCGGCCGGAGATGGCGGGCAAGATGATCGTCACCATCATCCCGAGCTTTGCGGAGCGCTATCTCTCGACGGCGCTGTTCGAAGGGCTGTGACCGGCCCGCCGGTCGCAGAGAGGCCGGGCACGGACGTTCCAAACACCGACGTCTACGGCCCGGCCAAGCGTTCGGCGGTCATGCGCGCGGTCAAGGGCCGCGGAACCTCGCCCGAACTGGCCGTGCGGCGCCTGGTCTGGTCCCTGGGCGGCCGCTACCGGCTCAACCGCGCCGACCTGCCCGGCAAGCCGGACATCGTCCTTCCCGGCCGGCGGCTAGCGATCTTCGTCCACGGCTGCTTCTGTCACGGCCACGACTGCGCCCGTGGCGCGCGGATTCCCAAGGCCAACCGGGACTACTGGACCGCCAAGGTAGAGCGGAACCGCGCGCGCGACGCCCGCGCCCGCGATGCCCTCGCGGCGGCCGGCTGGCGGGTAGAGACGGTGTGGGAGTGCGAGCTGAAGGACGGCGCAGGTCTGGAGGCCCGGGTGCGCTCGTGGCTGAATGAGGTCCGCGCACCGCTGACGTGAGGGTGCGGGGCGCCGTTCATTGCAGCCGATGGGAGGCGGCGACGGATCGGATCACGCCCGCACCGGCCTCGGCGCGGTGAATTTCGCGCTCGGTCTCCAAGCCCGCACGCAGCGCCTGCAGGGCTTCGTCTGTACGGGCGTGAAGCGTGAGGATCATGCGGATGGCGCGCGAGAGGCGCGCGAAGCCGTCGGCGGAATCGACCAAGGACGCGGCGTGCTTTGCAGGCTCGGCGGGGGCTTCGCGGTGCAGGGCGCGCGCGAGATCCATGCCGATCTCCGCCAGCTCCTCGAGCAGACGCAGGCGCCGTTCGGCGCGCAGGATGGCGGCATCGAGAGCTTCGGTGGCGTCGGTCATACATGAAGTATGAATTATTGCATTTTGCAAGTCAACGAGGCGGCAAAGGCCAGGGGGCCCCGCATCAAACCGTCAGGCGCGCGGCGGCTCGAGCCAGCAGTCCACGCGCCCAGATGTGGCCTCGCTTAGCGCCGGCGCGAGGAGTCCAATAGGCGTCGATGTCGAGGCTGCGGTCGGGGAAGTCGATCGCGATGATCCGCACATCGCGCCATCGGGTCAGTTCGAGCGCCACCATGCGGGGCATCAGGGCCACACACTCGGCCCGCTCGACGATGGCGCCCATGACCAGGAAGTTCGGAACCTCGCAGACCGGCGCGACCTCCAGCACCGCCGTCGGCTGGATCAGCGGCGCAACGTCCGGCCGCCGGATCTCGCCGACCTGGTAGATCACGTGGCGCGCCGCTTTGAACTCGGCGGGCGATATGACATCGCCAAAGCGGTGGTCGTGGATTGAAGCGAGACAGACCATCTCGTCACGCCAAAGCGGCATGCGCTCGAACCGCGATCCGAAGGTCTCGCCCAGCCGCCGTGGCGCAATAATGAAGTCGATGCTGTCGGCCCCTTCGCTTCCCTGGAAGGTCTGCTCGACGAACTGGACGTCGGTCCCGGGGGCCTCGGCTGCGCAGAGCTTCATGAGCTCCGGCGCGACCAGCACGCTGACGTAGTCCGCCGTGTTGATCATCACGTGCAGCGGCTCAACGGCAGGATCAAAGTCCGTAGTCGGCGCCAGCAGACCATCGAGGCCGGCGAGGCTGCTCGCCAGCGGCGCCGCGATCGCCTCGCCTCGCTCGGTCAGCCGCGGGTCGCGCCCAAGGGAGACGACCAGGTCGTCGTTGAACACCTGCCGCAGCTGGCGGAGCCCCTTGCTCACCGCGGGCTGACTGATCCCGAGCGCCCGCGCTGTCGCGGTCACGCTGCGAGTGCGCAGCAGTTCGTGAAGGATTGGGAGGAGGTCAAGGTTGGTCCGGCGCAAGCGCTGGGCCAGCAAAGGTCGAGAAGACCCCTGGGAGTTCGGGTTTGGAGACGACGGACGATTCTCGAGGCGCCGAGCCATGGGCTTCCCCATAACCAAACGTTATGTCGGCCATAACTACATCACGGATTTCGATGGCGCCATCCTCTGCCTAGAGTCTCCGCGAGAGAGACAGCGGCGATACACAGTGATTGGCGTTCACGATGCGAACTGACCCCGCGGACGCAGCAGCAATCGAACAGAGTCTGGAGATCGCCGCAGAGCGCGGCGGCGATCTGACGCCGATCGTCTATGGCCGCCTCTTCAAACTGCAGCCGGAGATGGAGGCGCTGTTCTGGCGCGACACTACCGGGTCCATCAAGGGCGAGATGCTGATGCGGGTGTTCGAGGCGATCCTCGATTTCATCGGGCCCCGGCGGTTTGCCGACCTCATGATCGGAACCGAGGTCGTCACCCACGCCGGCTACGATGTTCCGCCCGACGTGTTCGCCACTTTCTTCGGTCTCGTGGCCGAGATCGTCGAGGAGGTGTGTGGCCCGGACTGGTCACCGGCCATGGCGGACGCGTGGCGGCGAACCCTGGCCGACCTCGACGACTACGTGGTCCACGCCGATCGGACCACTGTGCCAGCCCACGCGCCGGCTCACTGAAGCAGGAACGACAGGGATGCACTACCGCGACGCCGCGGCCCTCGTGCGGCCCGCCGAGGGCTGGACGTCGCCCTGAAGGTCCCCAGCTCACAGCAGACCTGGGAACTGCCCCCCGTCGAGCAGGAAGTTCTGGCCGGTGATGAAACCCGCCCGCGCAGAGTCCGCTTCGCCTGAGACTCCTCATCACTCGAGCCGCGCCGCCCTAGCCCGCTCTCCGACCCTTCAATCTACCGTCAGCACCACCTTCCCGACGTGATCGCCGTTCATACACACGTGCGCCTCGGCCGCCTGGGCCAGGGGGAAAGTGTCGTCGATGATAGCTTTCATCTTGCCGGCGGCGACCCAGGGCCAGACCACGCGCTCGACCTCGGCGCCAGGCGGGAGGTGCTGACGATGACGATGGCAGCCCCAACGACGGCCGCCCGGGCGGTAGGCGAGCTGGTCCGGTTCGTCGATCGGGCCCGCGTGGGAGGCGCTTAGGCCATGCGGAGCGAGCGTTTTGGGCTCACTGAGCAGGGGGCCCCTGTGGATGCCTACGTCATGACCAACTCCAGCGGGATGCGGGTCCGCATCCTCGATCTGGGGGCAATCATCGCCTGCCTCGAGGTCCCTGACCGGAACGGCCTGCTCGCCAATGTCGTGCTGGGTTTGGATACGGTTAGCGGCTATCTGCATCAAAGCCCGCACTTCGGCGCCGTCGCCGGACGCTACGCCAACCGCATTGCGCGCGGGCGCTTGATCCTCGACGGGATCGAGCATCGCCTGGAAGTCAATGCCGGCCCGAACACCTTGCACGGGGGCCCGCGTGGGTTCGACAAGGCGATCTGGCGCGCGTTCGCTGAGGACGGCGAGGCGCTGGTCCTGCGCCACCTCAGCCCCGACGGCGATCAGGGCTTTCCGGGTACCTTGTCGGTCGAGGTCAGATACAGTCTCGGCGTCGCGAACGAGCTTCGCATCGATTACCTTGCGACGACGGACAGGCCGACCGTCGTCAATCTGACCAATCACAGCTACTTCAACCTGGCGGGCGAGGGGTCGGGTGATGCGCTGGACCACATCGTCACAATAGAAGCGGACAGCTTCACGCCGACAGACGCGACCCAGATCCCCATCGGGGAGATCCGCGCCGTCCGCGGCACGCCCTTCGACTTCACACGGCCGACGCCGATTGGCGAACGTATCCGGACAGCGGACGACCAACTCCTGATCGCCCGCGGATATGACCACAATTGGGTTTTGCGCGCGCCAGCGGGCGAGGCGCTGCGGCCGGCGGCACGGGCGTACGATCCCGCGTCAGGCCGGATCCTCGAGGTTCTGACCGATGCCCCGGGACTGCAGTTCTATACCGCCAACGGCCTCGACGGACGCCTGGTCGGCCCGTCCGGCCGCACCTACCGGCAGGGCGACGCGTTCTGCATGGAGACCCAGCAGTTTCCCGACGCGCCCAACCAGCCGAACTTTCCCTCGGCGGTGCTGCGACCTGGCGAGCGCTTCGGGTCGACCACAATCTTCCGCTTCTCTTCCGACCGCACCTGAGGATCGGACTCTCGATCTGCTCACGGCGCGATCCCGACGCTGGTTGGAGACCGGCCGCGCCGCCCCCGCCGGCGTACCCGACCTCTCAAGCCACCGTCAGCACCACCTTCCCCACATGATCACCGTCCATCCACGCGTGGGCCTCCGCCGCCTGGGCCAGGGGGAAGGTGTGGTCGATGACGGCCTTCACCTTGCCGGCGGCGACCCAAGGCCAGACCACGCGTTCGACCTCGGCGGCCAGGCGCGCCTTTTCATCGGCCGAGCGGGGACGAAGCGTCGAGCCGGTGATGACCAGGCGCTTTTGCATGATGCGGTGGATCTGCAGGTCCACTGTCCCGCCGCCCAGGGCCGCGATGTGGACGAGGCGGCCGCCGACGTTGAGGGCATCGAGGTTCTTCGAGAAATAGGCGCCGGCGACCATGTCGAGGACCACGTCCGCGCCGCCGTTCGCCTGGGCGATCTGGGCGAAATCCTCGGTCGTGGCGTCCACCGCGATGTCCGCGCCGAGGGATCTGGCGTGGGCGGCCTTGTCGGCGCCCCGGGCGGTGGCGATCACCCGCGCCCCCGCCGCCTTGGCCATCTGGATGGCGGTGACGCCGATCCCCGAGGTGGCGCCGTGGACCATCAGGGTTTCGCCCGCCTTGAGCGCGCCGTGCTCGAAAACGTTGGCGTAGACGGTGAACACGGTCTCGGGCAGGCCTGCGGCTTCCACCAGCGAAAGGCCCGGCGGGATCGGAAGGGCGTGGCGCGCATCGCAGACGGCGAACTGCGCGTAGCCTCCGCCGCCCAGCAGGGCGCAGACGCGATCGCCCTCCCGCCAGCGGCCCGCCCCGCGGATCACTTCGCCGGCGACTTCCAGGCCGAGCGTCGGCGGCGCGCCGGGCGGCGGCGGGTAGAATCCGAGGCGCTGGATGATGTCGGGCCGGTTCACGCCGGCGGCCTCGACTCGAATAAGTATCTGGCCGTCCGTGGGTTGCGGGACCGCGATCTGAGCCAGCCGCAAGGCCTCGGCCGGCCCCTTGCCGCCTTCGATTTCCACCGCATCCATCTGCGCCTGGGTCATCTGATCTTCCTGTCAAGGTTGCGCGCACGCGGCGGCGAGGTCAGATAGCGGCTGCGGACAACGACGGCAAAGGAGGCCTCGTGAGCGAGGAACCTGCTGAAGTCAGGCGGTTGCGGGGTCAGCTACTGATCGACCTCGGCCGCGAGGACCTCGATCTCTTCGGCATCGAGGAGCTAAACGAGCGGATCGCCCTGCTCGAGGCCGAGATCGGCCGGGTGCGGAAGCAAATCGACAAGAAGCAGGCGGGACGCTCCGCCGCCGACGCCCTGTTCAGCCGACGCGACTGACCGCACCCGCCTTGAGCCAGTTCGACCTGACCACCCCCGCCGGGCGACGGCGGACCGTCCTCGATCACCTGTGGAAGGACCACGCCTATCTGCGTCTTGGCTTTTCCAACGCGCACTGGATCAGCGACGAACTGGTGCGGTCCAACCAGCCCTGGCCGTTCCAGCTGAAAGCGTGGAAAGCGCGGGGCATCCGCACGATCATCAATCTGCGCGGCGGCATGGCCACGAGCTTCCGGGCGATGGAGGTCGACGCGTGCGAGCGGCTCGGGCTCGAGCTGGTCGATTTCGTGATCGCCTCGCGGGACGTGCCCACCGCGGAGAAGATCCTTGCCGCGCGCGAGCTGTTCGAAAAGGTGCGCTATCCCGCCCTGATGCACTGCAAGTCCGGGGCGGACCGCGCCGGGATCATGGCGGTGTTCTACAAGCACTACCGCCAGGGCCAGAGCATCCGCGAGGCCGTCGAGCAGCTCTCTCCGCGCTACCTGCACATGCGCGCGGGCCTGACCGGCGTGCTCGACTACATCTTCGAGCGCTACCTCGCCGAGGGCGAGCCTGCAGGGCTCAGCTTCACCGACTGGGTGTGCAGCCCGGCCTACGACCCGGCAGCGCTCAAGTCGGAGTTCCGCGCCCAGTGGTGGGGCAAGCTGCTGACCGATCGGATACTCAGGCGCGAGTAGGCTGGTCCCCCCCGTCTTCGTGCGGATCGAGCAGCTTGTGCGCGTGGATGATGAAGTAGCGCATCAGGGCGTTGTCCACTGTCGCCTGGGCCTTGGTCTGCCAGACCCGCCGCGCTTCGGCATAGCTTGGATAGGCGCCCACGAGTTCGACTTGCTTTAGGTCGCGAAAACGCGTGCCGCCGACTTCCTCGAGTTCGCCGCCGATGACCAGGTGAAGAAGCTGGGGTTCACTCATCGATGAGATCCTCCTGTTCGCCTCAACGGCCCGCGATCGCCAGGGCGTCCACGAGGATGGACGGCACCTCCGAGGCGCCGCGCTGCATGAGGTCTGAGCCGGGGACGAGGCGCGCAAAGATGTCCAGCAGGTTGCCCGCCACCGTGATCTCGGTGACCGGATAGGCGATCTCCCCGTTCTCGAACCACTGACCCTGGCAGCCCACCGACCAATCGCCGGTATTGGCATTCAAGGAGGGCCCGAACATCCCGGTCACCAGCAGACCCTGGCCGGCGGCCTTCATCAGCCCCGCCAGATCGAGTTCCCCGGGAGAGAGGCTCAGGTTCGAGGGAGATACGCCGGGAGGACCGGCGAGGCCGCGCGAGGCGTGGCCGGTGCTTTGAAGGCCAAGCTGGCGCGCCGAACTGGAATTGAGCAGCCAGGTGGTGAGCACGCCAGCGTCGATCAGCCTGCGGCTCTCATTGCCCACGCCTTCATCGTCGAATGGGGAGGAGCCCAGACCGCGCTGGCGGTGAGGGTCGTCGATCAGGGTGACGGCGTCGGAGAAGATCTTCTCACCCATCCTGGTCTTCAGGAAGGAGACGCCCCGCGCCACGGCCGGCCCCGCGATCGCGCCGATCAGAGGCGACAGCAGCGCGCCGGCCAGTCGGTTCTCAAAGATCACCGGGGCGGTGGTGGACGCGATCTTGCGTGCTCCGAGGCTCGCAACCGCGCGCCGACCGGCCTCCGCCCCGATCGCCTCTGGCGTGGGCAGGTCGGCCTGCCAGCGCATCGCGCGGCCCTCGTAGCCCGATTCCATCGTCGCGCCCTCGCCGGCGATGGCGCTGGCGGTGAGCGAGGAGCTGGTGCCGCGATGCAGGCCGCTGAACCCGTCGCTGTTGAGGAGGCGCCACACGCCGGACGACCATGTCGCGGAGGCGCCATTGGAGTTGCTGACCTTCGGGACCGCCCGGGCCGCCTCCTCGGCGGCGAGGGACCACGCCTCCAGGTTCTCCGCCGTGGGCTCGCCCGGATCGAAGAGGTCCAGGTCGGGGGCCGCGCCCCGGGCGAGGCGGTCCGTCGGGGGAAGGCCCGCATAGGGGTCCTCGGCGGCGAGCCGCGCCATGGCCACGACGCGCTCCACCAGCTTTCGGCGACCGGACGGGGACATGTCGGATCCGGAGACCGAGGCGTGCCGCTTGCCGACGATCACGCGCACGCCAAGATCCTGGGATTCCTCCCGCTCGACCTCTTCCAGCGCCCCAAGGCGCACCGTGACCGAGAGCGCCTGGCGCTCCGCGTAGACCACCTCGGCTGCGTCCGCGCCGGCGGCCAACGCCGATCTGACCACCTCGGCAAGCTGCTGTTCGTCCATGGGGCGCGATATGATCGATGGCGCCGCCCCCGGCAAGGCTGGGGGCCCGATTCCGCCGATCAGGCGATGATGTCTGGCGTGAGCCGGTTCTCCAGCAGGACAATCTGGTCCTTGAGCACCAGCTTCTGCTTTTTCAGGCGCGCCAGCCTGATCTGGTCGGGCTGCGACTGCGCCTGTATGGCCTCGACCTCGGCCGACAGCGACGTGTGGCGCTCGCGCGCTGTCTCGATGGCGAGGCGGAGATCGCTCAGATCGTCCTCGACTTCGCCGTCCATGCCATGCCCTCGCCCGCGCCCAGACCAGCGCCGGCGCGCGGTGCGCCCGCCTTAGCAGATGGCGACGTCGAGCGGAACGTGCAGCGGCTCCAGCTTCAGTGGGGAAGCAGCTTGGTCAACAGGGAGTCGGGCGCAGGGCCGCTCCACGCCTCGGCCGTCCGGCGCAGGCCGACGATCGGCGGGGACGCAGCCTCGCCGGGACCCGCCGTCGAAGCCTCCAGGGTGTCGATCAGAAGGCGTTCGGCGGTCATTTCACGCGCGGCGACCTCCTGACGGAAAGCAAGGCGCGCCGCGTCGTCGACCGGGGGCAAGGGCGCCTTGAGGCGTCTGCGCACGGAACGGAGCGGCTCGATGACCTCGGCGTGCCAGGCGCGGGCGGTCGCCACGGCGGAGGCGAGGGACGCGTCGTCGACCGGGCGGTCTTCTGCGAGGGTCCAGGCGCGCCAGAGGAGCAGGGGAACGCACTGGCCGTGCTCGTCCTGCAACGCCAGGCACGCCGGCTCGACGCCATCGCCGGCGTAGAGGCGCAGAACGAAATCCCAGGCCTTCATTCCGTCTCTCCTCCGCCCTCGCCGCCGCCCAACGTCGCGAGATCCTCTCCCCAGCGGCGTACGGCGTTCCAGTCAAGTCCGAAGAGATCGAGCGAGCGGCCGACGATCTGATCCACCAGCTCGGCGACGCTCGCGGGCTTTGCGTAAAATGCGGGCATCGGCGGGAGGATGATGGCGCCCATCTCGGCAAGGGCGACCAGGGTGCGCAGGTGGCCGAGATGCAAAGGGCTTTCGCGCACCATCAACACCAGCGGCCGCCGCTCCTTCAGCGTCACGTCCGCCGCGCGCGTGAGAAGGGAGCTGGTCACGCCAGTGGCGATCTCGCTCATGGTCCGCACCGAGCAGGGCGCGACGAGCATGCCTGCCGTCCGGAAGGAGCCTGAAGCGATCGCCGCGCCCACCTGGGAGGCGGGATAGTGGACATCGGCCTTCGCGAAGAGCGCGGACGCGGCGAGGCCTGTTTCCTGGACCACGGTCAGCATGCCGGCGCGGGAAACGACCAGATGCGTCTGCACCCCGAGCTCGCGGCACGCCTCGAGCGCACGCACGCCGAGCACGGCTCCCGAGGCGCCCGATATGCCCACGATCAGACGCTTTGGTACGTCGTTGCTCACGCTTTGCCCTTTCTCTGCGACCAATGCGACAGCAACCATATGTGATCTGACAGATCGGCGGCTCGGGTGTTCACATCTCTCTAGAAGCTACCACAAGGAGTTTCCGCGCCATGGCTATCGAGGCCCGTCTCCGCGAACTGGGTGTGAAGCATCAGACCCTCGAACGCGCGATCCAGGACGAGGTCAGCCGACCGGCCGCAGATGCGATACGGATACGGGAGCTCAAGCGACAGAAACTAAGGCTCAAGGAAGAGATGGAATCCCTTCGAGCGCGAAGTAACTGAGGGGACGCCTCAACTTCAACCTCTACCGAGCCGCGCGCTCTCCTTCCCCTTCAAGGGGGA
>DASXGQ010000051.1:0-3229 GCA_036488995.1 Caulobacteraceae bacterium | reverse complement strand
GTGGTATCGCGCGCTCACGAGGCTCCGGCCGCCACTGGCGAACCGGGCTCGTAACATCTTGATTTTCATGGAGGAAAAATGGTGGACGCGGCTGGGATCGAACCAGCGACCCCTACGATGTCAACGTAGTGCTCTCCCGCTGAGCTACGCGTCCGGCCGGGAAGGGCGCCTTGTAGCGGCCGTGCCGCGAAGCCGCAAGCCGGGGCCGGATGGCGTTTGACCGGGGTCGGCCCGCTCCCCAATATGGGCTCGTATGAGCGCCCTGGAGATCATCGCGGGGGATGCCGAAGAGCGGGAAGACGGCCAGGCCGCCTTCCGTGTGCTGCAGCCGCCCGCGGATGTCCCGTCGGTGCCGGTCGTCTTCGCTTCGCCCCACTCGGGCCGGGTGTATCCGTCCATCCTGATGGCGGCTTCGCACCTGGGCGCGGAGGATATCCGCCGCTCCGAAGACGCCTTCATGGATGATCTGGTGGCCTGCGCGCCCGAACATGGGATTCCCCTGATCGCCGCGCGCTTCGCCCGGGCGTGGCTGGACCTCAATCGCGAGCCCTGGGAGCTGGATCCGGGGATGTTCGAGGATGAACTGCCCGCCTTCGCTCGCGCGCGCACGGCGCGTGTGGCCGCAGGCCTGGGCGCCATCGCCCGTGTCGTCTGCGAGGGCCTGGAAATCTATCGCCGAAAGCTCACCTTCGCAGAGGCCGCCAGCCGGGTGGAAAGCGTCCACCGCCCCTATCATGAGGCCTTGGCGGCGCTTCTCGCCCGGACGCGGCAGGCGCATGGGCTGGCCGTGCTGATCGACTGGCACTCCATGCCCTCGGCGGCCGCGAGCCAGGCGCTCGGCGCTTGCGATATCGTGCTGGGAGACCGGTTCGGCGCGGCCGCCTCGCCCGCGGTGGCCCGGCGCGTGGAAAGCGAACTGAAGGACCTCGGCTACAGCGTGACACGCAATGCGCCCTATGCCGGGGGTTACACCACCGAGACCTACGGCAGGCCGGCGCGGCAGGTCCACGCCCTTCAGATCGAGGTCAATCGCGCCCTCTATCTCGACGAAGCAGCCCTGGAGCCCAGCGACGGCTACCCGCGGCTCAAGGCGGACCTCGAGCGGCTTACGACCGCTCTCGCCGCTGTGGACTGGTCGAATCCCTGATCGCAGCCGGTCGCCTTCTCCTGGATGGAGCGATCACGAACCAAGCAGGACGATGAGCGTGTACGAGCCCGCGCCATAGGCGCGACCATGCGCCGCCAAATGCGGCGCAGGGCTGGACGTGGCGCTGGTTTCTGGGGCATTGCGCCCGCCGCGCCAAAAAAATGGCCGCGCGGCCATCAGGCTGCGCGGCCAGTCAATTAGGGAGGAAACGCCCAGGAAGGGCAGATGCGTCAGCGACGCGTCGTAGGGAATATCTAGGTTGCAGCGCACAATCTGGCAAGCGAAAAATACACCGCGGTGCGAGAGATTTTTGCGAGCCCACAATAAGTTTTTGTAAAATCAGTGCGTTAGAGAACGGCATGGGCGACATGTCGCATGGTGCACTGCACCCATTTCGCTTCGGTCGCGGAGCGACTATGTATGGCGTCCTTCCGCGCAGGTGGCCTCGGCCGAGCCGATCCGTTAAAGCCCGCCCGCCCTCCCAATCTCGAGACACGCCCCAAGGGTCCCTCAATGTCCCTTCGCAACATTGCGATCATCGCCCACGTCGACCACGGCAAGACCACGCTCGTGGACCAGATGCTGGCCCAGTCAGGCGCCTTCCGCGCCAACGAAGCCCATGCCGAGCGGGCGATGGACTCCAACGACCAGGAGCGTGAGCGGGGCATCACCATCCTTGCCAAGGCCACCAGCGTGCTCTGGCATGGCGCGGCTGGCGAGACCCGCATCAACATCATCGATACGCCCGGCCACGCCGACTTCGGCGGCGAGGTGGAGCGGATCCTCGGCATGGTCGACGGTTGCCTGCTTCTGGTGGACGCCGAGGAAGGGGTCATGCCCCAGACCAAGTTCGTCCTGGGCAAGGCGCTGAAGCTGGGCCTTCGCCCCATCGTCGTCCTCAACAAGGTCGATCGCCCGCACGCAGATCCGGACCGTGTTCTTGGCGACGCCTTCGATCTCTTCGCCGCCATGGGCGCCAGTGACGAGCAGCTGGACTTCCCGCACATCTACGCCAGCGGCAAGCAGGGCTGGGCCGTCGTGGACATCGACGGCGAGCGCAAGGATCTCGCGCCTCTGTTCGACAAGATCGTCGAGCACGTCCCGGCGCCGGCGGCGGAGGGCCGCACGGACGAGCCGGCGCGCCTGCTGGCCGTGCTGATCGAGTCCGACCCTTTCCTGGGGCGTCTGCTCACCGGTCGCGTCGAATCGGGTCGCTTCACGCCGGCCATGGCCATCCGCGCCCTCTCCCGCGAGGGGATCGAGGTCGAGCGGGGCCGGGTGAGCAAGATCCTGGCCTTCCGCGGCCTCAAGCGCCAACCGATCGAGGAGGCCACGGCCGGCGACATCGTCGCCATCGCGGGCCTCGCCAAGGCGACGGTGGCCGACACCCTGGGCGCGATGGACGCCGAAGGCGCCCTGCCGGCCCAGCCGATCGATCCGCCGACCATCGCCATCACCGTCTCGGTCAACGACAGCCCCCTGGCGGGCCGCGACGGCGACAAGGTGCAGAGCCGCGTGATCCGCGAGCGCCTGCTGCGCGAGGCCGAGGCCAATGTCGCGATCAAGGTCTCCGAGACCAGCGAGAAGGACGCCTTCGAGGTCGCCGGGCGCGGCGAGCTTCAGCTCGGCGTGCTGATCGAGACCATGCGCCGCGAAGGGTTCGAGGTCTCCATCAGCCGCCCGCGCGTGGTGTTCCAGACGGACCCCGAGACCGGGGGTCGCCTCGAGCCGATCGAGGAGGTGGTGATCGACGTCGACGACGATTACGCCGGCGTGGTCATCGAGAAGCTGTCGGCCCGCAAGGCGGAGCTGAAGGAGATGGGGCCGTCGGGCGCGGGCAAGACCCGCATCAGCCTGCTGGCGCCCTCGCGCGCCCTGATCGGCTATCAGGGCGTCTTCCTCACCGACACCCGCGGTTCCGGCGTGCTCAACCGCGTCTTCTCTCATTACGAGCCGTACAAGGGCGCGATCGAAGGCCGCCGCAACGGCGTGCTGATCTCCAATTCCGACGGGGAAACGGCCGCCTACGCCCTCTGGAACCTGGAGGACCGCGGGGTGATGTTCGTCGGCGCCGGTGAGAAG
>DASXGQ010000043.1:0-22786 GCA_036488995.1 Caulobacteraceae bacterium | reverse complement strand
CCGGGCGGGACAGTCCGTCTGGCCCGCCGCACCTAATCGCCCACGCTGCAGGGAAGTAGATATTGCGCGTCCCCTCCTGCTGAGCCCCGAGAGAAAGGAGGGGGGTGGGGCGCCGTGAGAGCGAGGCCCATCCTCGCGCTTCCCCCGCGAAGGGCGCCCCACCGCCAGCTCGGGCGCAACGGAGGAACTCCATGGAACAGGCGGCCCCGAGGCGACAGCCTCGTGAGAGGGGCTACGCCCGCGGCGAGGAGGCCCGTTCGCGCATCGTCGCCGCGGCCATCCCCCTCTTCAGCCACAAGGGCTATGACGGCGTGTCGACGCGGGAGATCGCTGCGCGGGCGGGGGTCAAGCCGACGGCGCTGCAGTACTACTTCGGCGGCAAGGAAGGCCTCTATGGCGTGTGCGGCGAATATGTCGCCGACCGGATCGGCCACGTTGTCGAACCGCAGTTGCTTCGCGCCGAACGCCTGCTGGCCCAGGACGCGCCCGCCGCGAACCTGATCGAGGCTTACTGCGACATTGTCGAAAATCTCGCCGACCTTCTGTTCGGGGAGGCGGAGGCCGGCGGCTGGGCGGCGTTCTTCGCCACCGGCCAGGCGGGCGTCGGCCCCCGCATCGCCTTTTCCCTGCTGCGCCTGCGCTTCTTCGACCGGATGCACGCCGTCGGTTTGACCCTGATCGGTCGGCTCACAGGCCGAAGCGCCCAGGACCTGGAGACGCGCCTCAGGTTCTTCGCGATCGAGGTCCAGCTCACGATGTTTCACACCTCTCGCCGGGCTGTCCTGACTTACCTGGGGCGCGAGAGCTTCGGCCCGGGACACGCGCGCCTGATCAAATCACTGATTGTGGACCAGACCCGCATCCTTCTCTCGCAAATGGCCGCCGTGGAGACGAAGACCGCCCAATGAGATCGGCGGATCGAGGGTCCTGTCGGCCAGGCGGAGCTTTCCGCCGCCCCCAGCGGAGCCTGTTCACGTGAAGGGAACACTCTGTTGCGGCGGCGGCGTCTAACGGCTCCGCCTTGCTCGGCCTAGCTTCCGTGCGTCGCTTCGCATCGAGAAAAAGGGATGAGACATGACAATGACCGATGTGGCGGCCTCTTCATGCGCGTAGATCCGTACGGCGGCCCTCGCCGCAAGTTCCTGCGGCGCGATCAGCGCCCGGCATTCGACTGTATCGCCCTGCTTCTCCAGGGGGGAGGCTCACTTGGAGCCTATCAGGCCGGCGTCTATCAGGGCCTTGCCGAGGCCGACATCCATCCCGACTGGGTCGCAGGCATATCCATCGGCGCCGTCAACTCGGCCCTGATCGCCGGCAACCCTCCCGAGCTCAGGCTGGAAAGGCTCCGGCAATTCTGGGAACTCGTCACGACCAACCCGCTCGTGGGAGTCCCGCGCGAGGGCCGCGACGTCCCCGGTTCGACGCCGTCGCCTAACGAACCTGCTGCTGCCAGCGCCCGTCCGGCGACATGGATCGACGCCGGCGCCGAGCTCTGGAAGAGGCTCCTCAATGTAGATCCCTGGTCCTTGGGACCCGCCCAGGCCCTCGCGCCCCGCGGTGATTTCGCGCGGAGCCTCGCCAATCAAATGAGCGCGGGCGTCGTCACGGCTCTTGGAGCGCCCGGCTTCTTCTCACCGCGCAAGTTCAGTCCCTGGTTCGAGCCCCCCGGCACGCTCGAGGCGACCAGCTACTATGATACGTCCGCCGCCAAGGCCACGCTCGAGCGTCTCGTCGACTTCGACCGGATCAATTCCGGCGCCATGCGCTTCAGTGTCGGCGCCGTGAACGTCGCGACGGGCAACTTCGTCTATTTCGACAACACGACCCACACGATCACGCCGGAACATGTCATGGCCAGCGGCGCGCTTCCGCCCGGGTTCCCGGCGATCGAGATCGACGGCGAGTTCTACTGGGACGGCGGGCTGGTCTCGAACACTCCCCTGCAGTGGGTGCTTGAGTTTGGTCCGCGCCAGGACACCCTGGCCTTCCAGGTGGATCTCTGGAGCGCGCGCGGGTCCTTTCCGCGCACCATGGTCGACGTCCAGACCCGCCAGAAGGAGATCCAGTTTTCGAGCCGCACGCGGGCTAACTCCGATCGATTCAAGCAGATGCAGAGATTCCGTAACACCCTGTCGACCCTGCTCGAGCGTCTGCCAGACGAGGCTCGGCATGCACCGGAATATGCGCAATTGATCAAGATGGCGGAGCAGAAGGTCTATAACCTGGTCCAGGTCATCTATCGATCAGAGTCCTATGAAGGGGGCTGGAAGGACCACGAATTCTCGCGCGCCAGTATGGAGAAGCATTGGCGAGCCGGGTACAACGACACAATACGAACGTTGCGCCACCCCGAGGTCTTGCAGCGGCCTGCCAATGACGAAGGCGTGTTCACCTTCGACCTCGCCGTGAACGGCCGCGAATAGGGCGGACGAACCGGCCGCCTCGAAAGATCCATCGGAGATTTGCGATGAAAGCGACGGAAGTCCGCGAGCGGGCGTTCGCCATGCCTCTGACGGCGCCCGCCTATCCGCCGGGCCCCTATCGTTTCTGTAACCGCGAATACCTCACGCTCACCTATCGCACCGACCCGGACAAGCTTCGCGCCCTCGTGCCGGAGCCCCTGGAGGTCGAGAGTCCGCTCGTGAAGTTCGAGTTCATCCGCATGCCGGACTCGACGGGATTTGGCGACTACACCGAGGCCGGACAGGTCATTCCCGTGACGTTCCAGGGGCGCAGGGGCGGCTATACCCATTGCATGTTCCTCAATGATCACCCGCCGACCGCCGGCGGACGCGAGCTGTGGGGTTTTCCCAAGAAGCTGGCCCAGCCCTGCCTCCGCGCCGAGATCGACACGCTCGTGGGCTCGCTGGACTATGGGCCGGTCCGCGTCGCCACGGGCACGATGGGATACAAGCATCGCGAGGTCGACGCAGAGGCGGCCAAGGCGGCGCTCTTAGCCCCGAACTACCTCCTGAAGATCATCCCCCACGTCGACGGCTCGCCGCGGATCTGCGAGTTGGTGGAGTACTCGCTGGAGGATATCCGGATGAAAGGCGCCTGGACCGGCCCGGGCGCCCTCTCGCTCGCCGCGCACGCCCTGGCGCCGGTCGCGGAACTGCCTGTTCTCGAAATGGTCTCCGCCTCGCATCTGGTCTGCGACCTGACCCTGGGCCTTGGCCGCGTCGTTCACGACTATCTTCAGTGAGCGGATTGTCCGCCCTGCGACGTGATCGGACGCCTCGTTCTGGCGGTATCCTTTCCAGTGCGAGCGGATGGGAAGCGGACTAAAGCCGTCGAGCCAGCCAGACCGTGTGGCGGCCGCACGCAGGATCGTTCGCCACATGGGCGACCTCCTCGAAACCGTGGACCTCGAGCAGGCTTCGATACTCGGTGGGGGCCAGGCTCGCGTGGTAGAGTGGCTCGCCCTCGAGCTCGCCGATGGCCTCTCCGTGTTGGGGACCGGTGGTGAACAGCAGCGGAGCGCCCGCTTCCGCATGAGCGGCGAAGATCGGAAACATCGCCCGCTGGTTCTCATGGGAGAGGTGGAAGAAGCTGTCCCATGCGATCAGCCCGTCGAAGCGTCGGCTCAACGCCAACGACCGCATGTCCGAAATCACGGCTTCCTGATCCGGAAGATTGCCGCGGAACAGCTCGATCATCGCCGGCGAACTGTCCACGCCAACGACGGAGAAACCTCGATCGACGAGATAGCGCCCGATCGGCTCTCCTGGCCCGCAGCCGACATCGAGGATGACGGCCTGCGTCGGCAGGATCGCGCAGAAGGTTTCGAGCCAGGTCGCCTCGACCAGTTTTGTCCCACGCGCCTCGCTCCAGGCTCGGGAATGCCGCTCGTAGAGGTCGATGATGCGGCCCGACAACTCGCCCATGATCCAGATTTGAGCCGCGCGTCCTCGGAGGCAAGCTTCAGGGCGTTCGCCGGGATCGCCCGGTGGCTCGGGACCGCCGCGCTCAAGGTCATCGTGAGCGAGACACTTCCGCTAGCGCGGGCGCCTCAGGCCCTGGCGGCAAGTCGCACCGGGCACGTCCGGGGGAAGATCGTGCTCACGACCAGCTTGCTCGAATAGCTCCCCACCCGGGCGCTCTAGGCCAGGAGCGAGGAGTTGGTGGGCGAACGCTTCTGATCACCCGGTCTTCGCCCGCAGGTCAGTGCCGCCAGAGTTGACGAACCTCGAGTGGCGCCCATTCGGCGGCCGGGCAATGCTTGGCCAGCTCGATTGCGGCGTCGCGGGACTCGCATTCCACGACCATGAATCCGCCGACGACCTGATGGGCGCCATCGAATGGACCTTCCACGATCGTCGCGCCGCCGCCCGATATGCGGACCCGCGCGCCGTCGAAGTCCGGGCCTACGCCGCCGCCATCCTTCCAGCGGCCTGCGGCTTTGAGCGGCGCCGTGAAGGCGTCCATTCGGGCGACCGCGGTCCGCTGCTGGTCCTCCGACCAGTAGCGGATGATCTCGCCGTCCAGCATCAGGAACAGGAACTCCGTCATCGGCTTCCTCCCCGGCTCAACTCCCGGATCGGAGCCTAGAGACACATGCCACGTCGGGAAACGGCGTCGGCGATCATATCCATCAGGAGCGCGGTCTGAGGACCGCGCGAACCTCAGTTGTCGCTGCTGAAGAGGCTGCCCAGGATGCCGCCCACCAGGCCAGCCCCAGCCACCGTGCCGGCCACATTGCCTGCGCCCCCGTCGTGCTGGCCGCCGGGAAGATACCGGGCGATCTCTTCGGCCAGGTTGAGGATCGGCATCGACTGCAGCCAGATATCGCCAGGTCCCGTGAGGCTGGCGAGGAAAAGGCCTTCGCCGCCGAAAAGGATGTTGCGGAAGCCGGGCACCAGCTGGATGTCGAAGGCGACCGTGGGCTCGTGCACGCCCACGTGGCCGGCGTGGACGAACAGGCGCTCGCCGGGTGCGAGGCGGCGCTGGACGACCTCGCCGGAGAGGTCGAGGAACACCACGCCGGGGCCGGTGACGCGCTGCAGGATGAAGCCGGCGCCGCCGAAGAAGCCCGAACCGATCCTCTGCTGCCAGGCCAGTTCGAGGCTTACCGAGCGTTCGGCGCAGAGGAAGGTCTCCTTGCGGCAGATCAGGGACTCACCGGGCCGCAGCTCCCGGGCGATGATCGTGCCGGGGAAGCGAGGGGCAAAGGCCACGTGGCCGCCACGGCCCTCGCCGGAGAATTCGGTGATGAAGAAGGTGCCCCCTGTGAGGCTCCGCTTCAGGCCCGCGAACAGGCCTCCGCCGGTGTTGGTGTGCATCCGCACTCCGTCGGTCATCCAGGCCATGGTCGCGGTCTGGCTGTAGACCGTCTCGCCGGGGGCGAGGTCGATCCCGACCGTCTGCATCACGTTGCCGGAGATGTCGTAGCGCATCGTGTCTTGGTCCCCTCGCAAAGGTCAGGAGGACTATAAGGTCCTGATCGTTAACCTAGAACAACCCGACAATCTCGCCGTCGGCGTCGAGCCCGATCCGCTCTGCGGCCGGACGTCGGGGCAGGCCCGGCATGGTCATGATCTCCCCGCAGATCGCCACGATGAAGCCCGCGCCGGCGGCGAGCCTGACCTCGCGCACGCGCACGTCGTGACCGGTGGGCGCGCCCAGCGCCGTGGGATCGGTCGAGAAGCTGTACTGGGTCTTGGCCATGCACACAGGCAACTCGCCGAAACCCTCGCGGCGCCAGCGGGCGAGCTGGTTCAGCATCGCCCGGTCGGCGCTCACGGAGGCGGCGCCATAGATCTCCCGCGCCACCGTCTCGATCTTTTCGAACAGGGGCATGTTGTCCGGATACAGGGGCTGGAAGTCCGCGTCGCCGGTGTCAAGCAGGGCGACGACCTTGCGCGCCAGGTCCTCGGTTCCGGCCGATCCCTCCGCCCAGTGGCGGCAAAGCGCGACGTCCACCCCAAGGGATGCGGCGTAGGCCTCGACCGCCTCGACCTCCGCCTCTGTGTCGGCCGAGAAGTGATTGATGGCCACGACCACCGGGAGGCCGAACCGCCTGACGTTGGCGACATGCCGACCCAGGTTCTCGCATCCCCGGCGCAGGGCCTCGACGTCCTCCTGTTCCAGGGCGGTGCGCGCGAGCCCGCCGTTCATCTTCAGTGAACGGATGGTCGCCACGACCACCGCCGCGCCCGGCCTCAAGCCCGCCTTGCGGCATTTGATGTCGAAGAACTTCTCGGCGCCCAGGTCGGCGCCGAATCCCGCTTCCGTCACGACGTAGTCCGCCAGCCGCAGGGCCGCCCGCGTGGAGACCACCGAATTGCATCCGTGGGCGATGTTGGCGAAGGGTCCGCCATGGACAAGGGCGGGGGAGCCCTCCAGCGTCTGCACCAGGTTCGGCTGGAAGGCGTCTTTGAGAAGCGCCGCCATGGCGCCTTCGGCCTTCAGGTCGGCGCAGGTGATCGCGTCGCCCGCCGGGCCATAGCCGACCACGATGCGCCCGAGCCGCGCGACGAGATCGTCCAGGTCGCGCGCCAGGCAGAAGATCGCCATCACCTCCGAGGCGACGGTAATGTCGAAGCCACTCTCCGTCGGGGCCCCGTTGCCGCCAAGCGAGGTGACGATCTCCCGCAGACTGCGGTCGTTCATGTCCACCACCCGCCGCCAGACGACCCGCCGCGGATCGATGGTCGGCCGCTCGCGCCAATAGACGTGGTTGTCGACCATCGCTGCGAGCAGATTGTGGGCGCTGGTGATGGCGTGGAAGTCGCCGGTGAAGTGGAGATTGATCTCGTCCATCGGCACGACCTGGGCATAGCCGCCGCCAGTCGCCCCGCCCTTCTGCCCGAAGCAGGGCCCTAGCGACGGCTCGCGCAGGCAGATGGCCGTGCGCCGGCCGATCCGATTCATCGCATCGCCAAGGCCGACGGTGGTCGTCGTCTTGCCTTCGCCCGCGGGGGTGGGGCTCACCGCGGTGACCAAGACGAGCTTGCCTTCCGGCCGGTCCTCCAGCGAGCGGATGAAGCCGCCGTCGATCTTGGCCTTGTTCCGCCCATAGGGGATCAGGGCCTCGTCCGGCACGCCCAGGCGCGCGGCGACCTCCGGCATCGGCCGCAGGCGCGCGGCGCGGGCGATCTCGATGTCGCTGGGCAAGCGTAGTCCTCTAGGTGTGTGGTTCCCCCGACCCGCCTATACGGGTCTTCGCCGCACCCGGGCAAACCCCCCGTCGGTCCCGAAGTCTGTGCTGCGCGCTCCGGCAATGCTAGCGCATGGCGGTAATGAACATCCTGTTGATCACCCTGGATCAGTTCCGCGGCGATTGCCTCTCGTGCGCTGGTCACCCGGTCGTCCGCACGCCGAACCTCGATCGTCTGGCGGCGGAGGGCGCGCGGCTGGCGCGACACTACAGCCAGGCGGCGCCGTGCGGGCCTGGCCGGGCGAGCCTCTATACCGGCCTCTACCAGATGAACCATCGGGTGGTCGGTAACGGCACCCCGCTCGACGCCCGCTTCGACACAGTCGCGAGGGCGGCGCTGCGGGCCGGCTACGCGCCGACCCTGTTCGGTTACACCGATCAAGCCTTCGATCCGAGAGAGGCGGATGGACCCGCCGATCCGCGCCTTAGGACCTATGAGGAGGTGTTACCGGGGCTCGAGCTGGGCGTGCACCTGCCTATGGGCGAGCCTACGGCGTGGCTGCAGTGGCTTCGCGAGCTTGGCCACGCGGTTCCCGACGACCCTCATGCGGCCCTTGCCAGCGAACCGCAGAGGCCGGCGGAACACAGCATGGCGGCCTTCCTGACGGATCGTTTCCTCGATTGGCTCAAATGGCAGGACCGACCCTGGTTCGCCCACCTCAGTCATCTTCGCCCGCATCCTCCGTATGCGGCCGCCGGCGCGTTCTCCGGTCTCTATGCGAGCGTGAGGCCGCCCGATCCGATCCCGGCCGGGGGCGCCGATCACCCGCTCTACCGCGCGCTCCAGGCCAATCCGGCCATGGCCGCTCCTGGCGAGCGCTCCGCCCTGGCCGACCTTCAGGCGCAGTATTTCGGGATGGTGAGCGAGGCGGACGCCCAGCTGGGGCGTGTGTGGGAGGCCCTGATCCAGACGGGCGCGTGGGACGAGACCTTCATCATGGTCACATCGGACCATGGCGAGCAGCTGGGCGACCATGGGCTGATCGGCAAGGGCGGCTTCTTTGAGGAGAGCTACCGGATCCTGGGCGTCGTCCGCGACCCCAGGCCGGCCTCCCGCCGCGGGCTGGTCATCGACCGCTTCACGGAAAACGTCGATGTCTTCCCCACCCTATGCGAGGCGATGGGCCAGCCCGTGCCGATCCAGTGCGATGGCCTCCCGCTCTCGCCCCTCCTGGTCGGAGCGGACCCCCCATGGTGGCGCGAGGCCGCGCACTGGGAGTTCGACACGCGCACGGCCTTCATCGGACGAGGGCCACACGACTGGCCATGGGACCGGCGGCTCGAGCGTCGCGGCCTCTGCGTCCGGCGCGGCGAGACCGCGGCCTACGCTCACTTCGGCGACGGATCCTGGCTCGCCTTCGACCTCGCCGCCGACCCGACCTGGCGCACGCCGCTTGCCGATCCTCAGGCGGTGCTGCGGGAAGCCCAGGCTTTGCTGACCTGGCGGGCCCAGCACCTGGACCGGACGCTGACCGGCACGATCGTCGACCACGGGGTGGTAGGCCGGACGCCGTGACGAATTATATTGAAAGCGCAGAATGTTGTGGCGAAATCTTCACGCCGGCCGGCGTGCGCGCATGGCCTGGGCGATGGTGCCGTCGTCCAGCCAGTCCAGTTCGCCGCCGACGGGAACGCCGCGGGCGAGCATGGTGATCTGGGCCGGCAGGCCGGCCAGCCGTTCGGCCAGGTAGTGCGCGGTGGTCTGGCCATCCACGGTCGCGGGCAGAGCGAGGACGACCTCGCGGACCTCTGTGGCGGCGACGCGAGAGACGAGCTGATTGATGCGCAGGGATTCCGGCCCGACGCCGTCGAGCGCCGAGAGCAGCCCTCCCAGGACGTGATAGCGGCCGTGGAAGGCCTTCGCCCGCTCCATCGCCCAGAGCGCTCCGACCTCCTCCACAACGCAGATCAGTCCGGCGTCTCGCTCAGGATCGGCGCAGATCGCGCACGGGTCGCGGGTGTCCAGGGTCCCGCAGACGCTGCAGGTCAGCACGCGGTCTGCGGCCTCCGACAGGGCGGCGGTCAGGGGGACGAGCAGCTGGTCGCGCCGTTTCAGCAGCGCCAGGGCCGCGCGCCTTGCCGACCGCGGGCCGAGGCCCGGCAGCTTCGCCAGCAAGGCGATCAAGCGTTCGATCTCGGGACCCGCGGCGGCGGCCATGGCGGATCAGCCGAACGCCCGCACGAGCCGAACCACCCAGTCCTTGATCGCCATCCGCGTATCGTAAGGGGTGACCCCATTGCGCACGACGATGAGGTCCAGGTCCGGACGCAGGACGATGTGCTGGCCCTCATAGCCGATGGCGGCGAAGGAACCGGGACCCCAGCGGTCGAGCCACCAGTGGGCGCCGTAGGGGCCGTCGTCCTCGCCGCCCGGCTGCTGGAAGGTCAGGGTGCGGGCGTAGTCGATCCAGCCTTCGGGCAGCAGGCGGCGACCCTCCCAGATCCCGTCGCGCAGGCAGAACAGGCCGAACCGGGCGAAGTCCCTGGGCGTGCAGAAGCAGTAGGAGGAGCCGATAAAGGTTCCGGCGGTGTCGAACCGTGGCTGTGGGCTTCGCATGCCCAGCGGTTCGAACAGGCGCTCGCGCATGAAGGCGGCGAAGCGTTCTCCCTTCGCCCCGATCGCCTCGGCCAGCCGCTGGCTGACGATGTTGCTCGTGCCGCTCGAATAGTAGAAGAAGCTTCCTGGCGCGTGCTCCAGCGGCTTGGCGGCCGCGAAGGCGCCCATGTCGTCCTTGCCCGAACCAGACAGCATCTCCACGACGTCAGAGACGTGGCCAGGGACATAGTCCTCGATCCAGGCCAGGCCGCTCGACATCCGCAGCAGGTGATCCAGCGTGATCGCGCCTCGCGGATCGCCGGGGGCGTTCCAGGCGGGGACGCCGGCCGGGGCGTGGATGTCGAGGCGCCCGTCGCCGACGGCGAAACCCACCAGCACCTGGGTGATGCTCTTGGCCATAGACCAGGAACGGCAGGTGACGTCAGGGCCGTAGCCCGGCCCGTAGCGTTCCAGGACCAGGCGGCCGCCCTGGATGACGACCACGCCGTGGGTTTCTCCCGTGGGGCCGGTGGGATCGCCCTCGAACACCTCGGCCAAAAGGGCGTGGAGCACGGCGGGGTCCGCGGCCGGCGTTCCCGTCGGCCAATCGGCGGTGGGCCAGGAGACGTCGCGCGGCTGCGCGGGCAGGGGCGCCAGGCGCGCCTCGAGCGTCGTCTGCGTCATGCGTCCGCGCGCTCCCCCGGCGACCGCTCGGAGGAGAACTCGGTTACGGCCTGGATCAGGCCTTCGACAGCCAGCCGCACCAGCTCGCCGCCCTTTTCCGGCGTCGCCAGTCCCGGATCGGAGCCCATCCGGCCGTCCGGATGCCTGGCGCGAAAGTCGCTCGCCTCCCGGATCGGGCCGCTGGGGGCGATCCGCGGCGCATAGTTCGCGGCCTTGATGTGGTCCGGATAGGCCCACTGGGTCACGGCGATCTCAGAAGGAGTCGCGTGGCTGCCGTGGCCGGAGGGGAACTGTTGCGCGGCGAGCTTCATCACCCCTCTGAGGTCCCACCAGTTCTTGAGGCGGCAGGCGAAACCGGCGCGGCGGCCGGCGTAGCTCGCCTCGGCGTAGAGCTCGCTGAACGCCGCCTCGATGGTCGCAACATTGCCGCCGTGGCCGTTGAGCCAGAAGATCTTCTCGAACCCGTGGTGAGCCAGGGAGCGGGTCCAGTCGCCGATCGCGGCCATGAAGGTCGAGGGGCGCAGGGCGATGGTCCCGGGGAAGTCGAGATGATGCTGGGCCATGCCGATGTTGAAGGTCGGCGCGACGAGCATGTCGGCGGTCTTCTGCGCCTCGTGGGCGATGATCTCCGGGCACAGCCAGTCGGTGCCGAGCAGGCCGGTGGGGCCATGCTGTTCGTTGGAGCCGACCGGCACGACGATCGTGCGCGAGCGGGTGAGATAGGCCTCGATCTCGGGCCAGGTCGACAGGTGCAGCAGCATTCTGGCCCGGGGACGTCCGTCGTGGCGCGCCACGATCCGGCGCACCGGCGAGATGACGCCAAGCCGCCCGCAATTTCGAGCAGAATCTGAACTCAGTGACTCCATCGGGAGGCAGCGAGACGAGCCTCCGCGTGGCGCGGGCAATAGGGCGACGGCCGCTCAGCCGCGCCGGGTGCTAGTGCGCGAAGCTCGATGCAGCTTTGCGTACGGTCAGGGGGACTAATGGTCGTTCAAGCTCGTCTTGTAATCGCGGCAATCGCTGGCTTGCTGCTAACAGCATGCTCTGAGCAACCCATTGCCAAAGGAAGCGTCCTGTCCCAGCACCAAAGTGTGGAGGCGAAGAACAGAGCGGGGGAGGTCCGCGTTTCATACGTCTCGCCTACTAAGCGGCGGTATGAGTGGGCCGGCCAATCGCGTGTGGTCCAGATGCGCACGCGCACCGAACCATTCATGGGCAAGACGGGACTCTACGATCCTGCGGACGAGCTTATATCCGACCCTCGCACGCGTCTTGTCGTCCAAGAGTCCACGATTGATTTCGACGACGAGGCTCAGATGTATGATTTTTTACGCGAGGAGCCATCCATGGATTGGGTTTACACGAGGGATGGGCTTGTCTTGGGCTTTTCCAGCGATCCTTCGCGGAGACAACTAAACATCGACCTCTATCAGTTCGTCGTTCGCGGAAAGCGACCTACAGCTATGAGTGGGGCGAGGCCCGAGGCCATTCACGTCGTCAGCCAGTAGGCTCGCAATCCACCCCGAACCGAAGTTCGGATGGTCCGCTCTCCGGACCTAAATGAGTCGATCGTATGATGTGATCGATCTGTTGGCGGAGCCTGGCAGCAAAGCCCTCCCTTAACCGCCTGTGTTCGTGGGGTTCGTGAGGTTCGTGGTCTCTATCCTCCCGAGCGACCTTCGCCGTTTCGCTCCGGCCGCCTTGCCTTGGGAAGACCCCTTCGCATAACTCGCGCTGCAGGGCGGGACGCCCATGTCCTGGCGGGATGAAAGGGAAGAAGCGCCGTGAGCGAAGATCAGATCTTTCCGGTTCCAGCCGAGTGGGCGCGGCGGGCGCACATGGACGCCGCCGGATACGAGGCGGCGGTTCGGCGCGTCGAGGAAGATCCGGACGGCTATTGGGCCGACATGGGCGCTCGCCTCGCCTGGATGCGCCCGTTCACGAGGGTCAAGGACGTCTCCTTCCACCGCGAGGACTTCCACATCCGCTGGTTCGAGGACGGCGTCCTGAACGCCAGCGTCAGCTGCCTGGATCGCCACCTTCCGGCTCGCGCCAACGATGTGGCGATCATCTGGGAAGGGGATGATCCCTCGCAGAGCCGCCGCATCACCTATGGCGAGGCCCACGCCGAGGTCTGCCGGATGGCGAACGTCCTGAAGGCCCACGGCGTCGCCAAGGGCGATCGCGTGACGATCTACCTGCCGATGATCCCCGAAGCCGCCTACGCTATGCTTGCCTGCGCGCGCATCGGCGCGGTCCATTCGGTCGTGTTCGGCGGCTTCTCGCCCGACTCCATCGCCGGACGGATCCAGGACTGCCGTTCGCGCATCGTCATAACGGCGGACGAGGGCTTGCGCGGCGGCCGCAAGGTGCCCCTGAAGGCGAATGTCGACACCGCGCTCGAGCAATGCCCGGAGGTGGAGACGGTGATCGTCGTCCGCCACACGCACGCGGACGCGCCCATGAAGACTGGCCGCGACGTCGACTACGACATCGCGCGCGCCTCGGCGTCCGCCGAATGCCCGCCCGAGCCTATGAGCGCGGAGGACCCGCTCTTCATCCTCTACACCTCAGGCTCGACGGGTAAGCCGAAAGGCGTGCTGCACACGACGGGGGGCTATCTCGCCTGGGCCAGCTGGACCCACGAATTGGTGTTCGACTACCGGCCCGGCGAGGTCTTCTGGTGCACTGCCGACGTCGGCTGGGTCACGGGCCACAGCTACATCGTGTACGGACCGCTCGCGAACGGCGCGACGACCCTGATCTTCGAGGGGATTCCAACCTATCCCACCGTGTCCCGGTTCTGGGAGGTGATCGACAAGCACCAGGTGGAGATCTTCTACACCGCCCCGACCGCCCTGCGGGCGCTGATGCGGGAAGGCGACGAGCCGGTCACCCGCACGTCGCGCAAGTCGCTGCGTCTGCTGGGGACCGTCGGCGAGCCGATCAATCCTGAGGCCTGGCTCTGGTATCACCGCGTGGTGGGCGAGGGGCGCTGCCCGATCGTCGACACCTGGTGGCAGACCGAGACGGGGGCCTGCCTCATCTCCCCGCTCCCGGGGGCGACGGCCCTGAAGCCGGGCTCGGCCACGAAGCCCCTGCCGGGGGTGAAACCGCAACTGGTCGACGCCGAGGGCAAGGTCCTGGAAGGTGCGGCGAGCGGCAACCTCTGCCTGGTCGACAGCTGGCCCGGGAAGATGCGCACGGTGTTCGGCGACCATGAGCGGTTCATCAACACCTACTTCTCCGCCTATCCGGGCAAGTACTTCACCGGCGACGGATGCCGGCGCGACGAGGACGGATACTATTGGATCACCGGTCGGGTGGACGACGTGATCAATGTCTCGGGCCATCGGCTCGGCACGGCGGAGATCGAGAGCGCCCTGGTGGCGCACACGGCCGTCGCCGAGGCGGCGGTGGTCGGCTTTCCCCACGACATCAAGGGTCAGGGGGTCTGGGCCTACGTCACCCTCAAGGCCGATCGCGATCCCAGCGATGAGCTTCGCGCTGAGCTTGTCGCCTGGGTCCGCCGCGAGATCGGCCCTTTCGCCCATCCCGACGTGGTTCAGTGGGCGCCCGGGCTGCCCAAGACCCGTTCGGGCAAGATCATGCGCCGGATCCTGCGCAAGGTGGCCGAGGGGGACATCGCCAATCTCGGCGACACCACCACCCTCGCCGATCCCGCGGTGGTCGACGACCTGGTGAAGAACAGACAAGCCTGAGAGGCTGAGCCGCGCCGTCAGCCGGTGGGAACCTTGACGGCGTGGACGTCCTTTGCTTCGGCCGCGTAGGGCTTGCCGTCGGCGGAGAGGAGCACGGGCACCCAGCGCGTGGCGCGGAACTCGTTGCAGACGACCATCACCACCACCGTCAGCGGGGTGGAGAGGAAGGCGCCGGCGATTCCGAAGATGGCGCCCCAGAAGGCGAGCGACAGCAGCACGACGATGGGATCGATGTTGAGGCTGCGGCCCTGCATCCGCGGCTGCACCACGTGGCTGACGGCGAAGTGGATGGTCTCCAGCAGGACCAGCAGGAGGATCGGCCGCCACAGGTCGTTCAGGTCCACCAGGGCGAACAAAGGCGGGAGCAGGACGCCGATCGCAGCGCCGATCGCCGGGATGTAGTTGGCCATGAAGATCAGAAAGGCCCAGAACCCCAGGTGCGATATGCCCATGGGCCACATCACCAGGGCCGAGGCGCCGGCGATGATGAGGCCAACCACGGTCTGAACCCAAACATAGCTCTGGACGCCGTGCTGGATGCGGCCGGCCACTTCGAGGGCCTCGGCGTGGCCCCGTTCGGGGAACAGGCGCTGGACCTTGCCCCGGAAGCCCTCCCGCGAGGCGAGCATGAAGCCCAGGTAGATCAGCACGAACACGGCGCCGTCGAGGATGTGTCCGGCTCCGCGGGCGACAATGGAGGCGAAGCGCGCCGGATTGAGGTTGTGGAACAGCTGGTTGATCGTCGGCGCAGTCGCCAGGCCGAAACGGTCGGAGAACATGGTGAGGATCTCGTCCAGCCGGGCGGCGTAAGCGCTCGACTGCGCCACGATGCCGGCCGCGTTCTCTGCAATCAGCCAGATGGAGAAGCCGAAGAGGGCGACCACCGCGACGATCGCCGCGGGCAGAGCTGCCCGGCGCGGGAAAGGCGTCCGCCGGGTCAAAGCCGTCTCGAGCCCGCCGATCACCAACAGCAGGAAGACCGAGAGCAACAGAGGGGTGAGGATCTTGCGCAGGGCGTAGCAGGCGAACCCGGCCGCGATCACGGTCAGGATCGCGATCCCGATACTGATGAGGGCGAGGCGGTCGCGGCTCGATGGCGGGCTGTCGGTCTCGGTGCTCATGGGTTCGACTGTCTTAACCCGCTTCTTGGCGTGACCGAAGTCCGGCTCCCCGCGTCGATCCGGCCAAGGGCGCCCGATTGCCGCCCGTGCGCGGTTTGGCTAGAAACCGCTCGCCGTCGATCGGCGCCTGGCGCGCCGGACGTACTTCGTCGATCACCTCCGAGCCTGGATATCGATACGCCCTCATGGCCACTTTTCCGCCCCCCGCGAACGCCCCGGCCCCGGTCACCGGCAACGCGCTGTTTTACACTCGGCCCGAGCCGCTGAACTCCCTGGCGCACGCCAAGATGGGGCTGCGTCGGGTCGAAAAACCGTTCATGTTCGCCGCCACCAGCCAGGCGATCCCCCTCACCGTCAGCGAGTTCGTGCCCGCTTCGCTGTCCTTCCCGATCATTTTCGCGGGCGACAAGCGCCAGCCGTTGGGAGTCATGGGGCTGGAGGCGAACGTGAACATGTTCGTCCAGCCCACCGGATATTTCGACGCCGGCGTTTATGTGCCTGCCTATATCCGCCGCTATCCGTTCGTCCTCGCCAACGACGAGACCCGGCAGCAGTTCGTCGTCTGCATCGACCTTGATGCGGAGATGCTGGGCGACCTTCCGGATATTCCCTTCTTCGACCCGGCCGGCCAGCCGACCGACTATACGAAGGGCTGCATCCAGTTCTGCAACGACTACGAAGTCGAGGTTAAGAAGACCGAGTCGTTCATCGCCCTGCTGAACGACCTCGATCTGCTTGAGACGCGAAAGACCACCTATACGCCCCCCAATCCGGACGGCACGCCAGGCATCACTCAGGACATTGCCGAGTACTACGCTGTGTCAGAGGATCGCCTGAAAGCGCTGCCGCAAGAGAAGCTGCGGGAGCTGATGGACAACGGAGCCCTCAAGCAGATCTTCGCCCACCTCAATTCGCTCTCCGGATGGGACAAGCTCATTTCAATGCAGCTCACCCGGCAGACGGGCGGGATCACCTTCAACTGATCGAGATCCCCGTTCGGACAATTCCGTCTGAACGGGATTTGCCCTAGCGCGCGAAGACACTGCGGGTGAGGCAGGAGAAGACGAGCCGCCCGGACTCGTCGAGCAGATCGTGCTGGGCGATCACGATGCCCTTGCCCTCGCCGACCGGGTCCTTGCCCATGATCGTCATGCGTCCGCGCAGGAGCTCGCCGGCGGGCGGGTTGCGCATCCAGCGAAGCGCATCGACGCCGACGCGCTTGGTCTGCGGCCAGGATGCGGCGGCGGCCGCGTCGAGCTTAGACCAGATGGCGTACACCATGGCGTCCGGCGCCCCCTGGACGGTGTCCCAGGCCGGGGTGAAGCACGCCACGAAGGTCTTCAGCGAGGCCTCGTCGACGGGCGCGACCCCGAGCGAGATCACCTGACCGATCTGGATCTCGTCGAAGGAGGCGGGCATCTGGGTCTCCGTCGGTTGCTCGCCGGCGCGGCGCGTCAAGGCGTCCCGCAGGATGGAGCGCGGCGGCGCGCCAAAATCAAGCCGCTCCGGCTGTTCGAAGCGCGACCCTCACTCGCGTTCCTTTGCCGCGCCTAAACGCCTATATCGCCTGCCCATGGACCGGTTCCGCGCCCTCTTGCTCGCCCTGACGATCTGCCTTGGGCTCACGGCTCCCGCCCTGGCGCAGGTCGGTCCTTCGCCTCACGCACGGGTCCGCCTCATCGCCGACTCCAAAGCGGCGGCTCCCGGATCCACTCTCTGGGCGGCGGTCGTGCTGGACCAGGATCCGGGCTGGCACACCTACTGGCGCAATCCCGGGGATGCGGGCGAGGCGACCCAAATCGCCTGGACCCTCCCCGACGGCTGGCGCGCGGGCGCAATCGTGTGGCCCCTGCCGCGGCGCCTGCCGCTGGGGCCGATCATGAATTACGGCTACGAGGGCCGGGCCGTTCTTCCGGTCCCGGTCTCGATTCCGGCCGGCGCCCGAACGGGCTCCGTCGCGCATCTTTCCGCCAAGGTCGACTATCTGATCTGCGCCGAGGTCTGCGTACCCGGCGAAGCGGTGGCGCAGCTGGATCTTCCGGTCGCGAGCGGCTCAGCCCCGGCGGATACCGAAGGCCACGCCCTGATCCACGCCGCTTTGGCAAACACGCCTCGCGCCGGACTTGTGACCGGCGCCTTCCAGGCGAGCGGCCGCACTCTGCGCCTGAGCGCCATCGGAGCGGGCCTTTCGGGTTCTGACGCCAAGGACGCCTATTTCTTCCCCTACGAATCCGACTCGATTGACCAGGCCAAGCCCCAGCCGGTCGAGCGGGGCCCCCGAGGCGTCACCCTCACCTTCGCCCCCGGCTCGGCTTTCACCGGCAAGACGCCCTCGCGCCTGGCGGGTGCGCTCGTGATCGGAGGGCGGGGATATGACGTCTCGGCCCCGGCGGGCGCTCCGCTCGCTGGCGCCTCCGGCCTCGCCTCGCCGGCGGCGGCCCGGGGCGGCACGTTCGGTCTGTGGGCGGCCATCGCCTATGCCTTCATCGGCGGACTGATCCTCAACCTGATGCCGTGCGTGTTCCCGATCCTTTCGATGAAGGCGGCCGCTCTGGCGGGCCATTCGGAGGATCGCACCCAGGCGCGTGTCCAGGCGCTGGCTTTCCTGGGCGGCGTCCTCGTGAGCTTCCTCGCCCTGGCGGGCGGCCTTCTCGCCCTGCGCGCGGCCGGCTCGGCGGTGGGTTGGGGCTTCCAGCTCCAGAGCCCGACGCTGGTCGCGCTTCTGGCCCTGGTCATGCTGGCCGCGGCGCTCAACCTGTCGGGGCTCTTCGAGATCGGTGCGTCGCTGCAGGGATTGGGCGGCGGGCTTGCCTCCCGCGGCGGTGCAATCGGCGCGGTGTTCACCGGGGTCCTGGCGGTGGTGGTGGCGGCGCCCTGCACGGCCCCGTTTATGGGCCCGGCCCTTGGCTACGCGCTAACCCAGCCCGCGGCTTTCGCCCTGGCGGTCTTCCTCGCCCTGGGCCTCGGGTTCGCTGCGCCGTTCACCCTGGTCGCCTTCACCCCGGCGCTCATCCGGCTCCTTCCACGGCCGGGGGCCTGGATGTCGATATTCCGCAAGGCGATGGCGTTTCCGATGTACGCCGCCGCCGCCTGGCTCGCCTGGGTGCTCGCCCAGCAGTCGGGCGCCGAGGGCCTGGCTCGCCTGTTCGCGGCAGCGGTGGTCCTGGCCCTGGCGGCCTGGCTCTTCGGTCTCTCGCAGGAGAGGCGCGCCGCCCACGGGCGCGCGCCGGCTCTTGCTGGCGCAGCCCTGGTCACCCTGGTCGGGGCCGGGCTTGTGGCGGCCGCGCCCCTTCCCGCGAGCACCCTGAAGGCCCAGCCGTGGAGTCCGCAGGCGGTGGCCCAGGCCCGCGCCGCGGGGCGCCCCGTGCTCGTCAACTTCACGGCAGCCTGGTGCGTGACCTGCCAGGTGAACGAGCGGGTGGCCTTCTCGACCCCCTCGGTCGCCCGCGCCTTCAGCAAGGCGAACGCCGTCTATCTGGTCGGCGACTGGACCAACCGGGACGCGGCGATCGGCCAGGCTTTGCAGGCGCAGGGGCGGATCGGCGTCCCCCTCTATCTCCTCTACGACACCCGGGGCGACGCCCCCGTCGTGCTGCCCCAACTGCTCACGCCTCAGATCGTGGAGCGGGCGGTCGAGCAGGCGTCTTCGGGCAAGGGCTGAGCCCGACCAAATCATCCCCATTCAAACGGGACCGTCTGAGCGGGGAATGCATCAGGCTCTACGTTCAAAAAGTGTAGAGCCTGATTCAACGTTTGCGTCTGTTCCGCGCAAGCGCATCAGGCTCTACGCGGCTTGCTCCGCAGCCGCCCACGCCTTAAGCGCCGGGCGCCATGACCCTCGAGACACCGCCAAGGCCCGTCGCCCGCGCACCACGCGGCTTCCAGGATCGCCGCGCCGGCGCGCTGGAGATCGAGCGCCGGATCCTGACCGCCGTGGCGCGCGTCTACGAGACCTATGGGTTCGAACCCCTGGACACCGGCGCGTTCGAATATGCCGACGCCCTGGGCAAGTTCCTGCCTGACGCCGATCGCCCCAACGAGGGCGTGTTCGCTCTGCGCGACGACGATGAGCAGTGGATGGCCCTCCGCTACGACCTCACCGCCCCCCTGGCGCGGTTCGTCGCAGAGAACTGGGAGACCCTACCCAAGCCGTTCCGGCGCTACGCCTTTGGACCGGTGTGGCGCAACGAGAAGCCCGGCCCTGGCCGCTACCGCCAGTTCATCCAGTGCGACGCCGACACCGTCGGCTCGGCAAGGCCGCAGGCGGACGCTGAGATCATCGCCATGGCGATCGAGGGCTACGCCGCCGCTGGCCTGCCGGCGGGGGCCTGCGTGCTCAAGATCAACAACCGCAAGCTGCTCAACGGCCTGCTCACCGCCTCCGGGGTGGCCGACCCGATGCAGAAGCTCGCCGTGTTGCGCGCCGTCGACAAGCTCGACCGTCTCGGCTCCGATGGCGTCGCCGCGCTGCTGGGCCCCGGACGGCGGGACGAGTCCGGCGCCTACACCCGCGGCGCGGAACTCGAGGCGCCGGCGATCGAGGCCGTGCTCGCCTTCGTCGAGGCAGGCGGCGGATCGCGCGCTTCGGTGCTTGACCGCCTCTCCAATGTCATCGGCGGATCCTCCGAAGGCGACGAGGGGCTGGCCGAGCTCTCGGGCATCGGAGATGCCCTGTCACGCCTGGGCGTCGAGGAGGCGGCGGCGAGCTTCGATCCCTCCGTGGTGCGGGGACTGGAATACTACACGGGTGCGGTGTTCGAGGCCGACCTGCAGATCCAGGGCCAGGGCGAGGAGGCGGTTCGCTTCGGCTCCATCGGCGGGGGCGGCCGCTATGACGACCTCGTGGCGCGGTTCACCGGCGAGCGGACCCCCGCCACGGGCTTTTCCTTCGGCGTCTCGCGCCTCGCCGCCGCGCTTTCGGCGAGCGGAGCAGCGGGCGCGCCGCCGCGCGGGCCCGTCGTGGTGCTGGCGCTCGATCAGGCCCTGATGGGAGATTATTTCGCGCTGGCGGCCGAGCTGCGGGCCGGCGGCATCGCCGCGGAAGTCTATCTCGGCGGCTCTGGCATGCGCGCGCAGATGAAATACGCCGACCGCCGCCTCTCGCCTGCGGCCGTCATCGTGGGAGGCGACGAGATCGCCCAGGGCGTAGTGACCATCAAGGACCTCGATCTCGGGCGGCGTCTGGCCGAGGGGGTGAGCGACAACCGCGAATGGCGCGAGGAGCGGCCAGGCCAGGTCAGCGCGCCGCGGAGCGAGTGGGTTTCCCACGTCCGGCGCATCGTCGAGGCCGCCGGATGAGGCTTGAGGCGCCGGTTCCGGCGAAGGTGCGCGAAGGGGTCCAGGCGCCCCTGATCGAAAGCCCGGTCCACCTGCTGGACGCCCCGATCCTGCAGCCGCTCGGGCTTTTGCTGGACCTTGCCGGCGAAACCCTTCGCGAGCGCCTCTTCGTCGTGCAGACGCCCGACGGAGGCCCCGAACAGTGCCTGCGGCCGGACTTCACCATTCCCGCCTTGCGCGCGCACATCGCCAGCGGCCGCGCCGAAGGCCGCTATTTCTATAGCGGCCACGCCTTCCGGGTCGCGCCGGCGGGGTCGACCCGCGCCGAGGAGTTCCCGCAGTTCGGGATCGAGGCGTTCGAGAGTGGGGACCCCAGACAGGCCGACGCCGAGATGGCGGCCCTGGCCTGGCGCTCGGCCTGCGCTGGGGGCCGTGAGGACCTGACTTTGGTCCTGGGGGATGTCGGGCTGTTTGGGGTCGTCGTCGACGCGCTTGGCCTGGCGCCGCCGCTCGCGAGCCGCCTGAAGCGGGCGTTCTCCAGCCCGCGGCGCCTGCGCGCCGAACTCGAGGCGGCAGTGAACGGCGGGACCGGGACGGCGAACCGCGGGGGAGAGGGCCTTGCCCGCCTGCTGGCGCAACTTCCCGAGC
Organism: Caulobacteraceae bacterium; assembly: GCA_036488995.1. Classification (GTDB taxonomy): domain Bacteria; phylum Pseudomonadota; class Alphaproteobacteria; order Caulobacterales; family Caulobacteraceae; genus Acaudatibacter. The sequence continues at coordinate 1,639 of DASXGQ010000043.1, read as the reverse complement.
ACGAGGCGGTGATGGTGCTCGAGGAGATCTGGGCTCTGGCCGGGATCGAGCCGGTTGGAGGGCGATCGCCTACGGAGATCGTCCATCGCCTGGTCGACCGCACCGCCCTGGCGCGCGCCGATCGACTGACGCCCGCCCAGGCCGACCTTTTCCGGGCCTTCCTTGGCATCGCGGGAGAGCCGGACGCCGCGTTGGAGGCGGTTCTGCAACTCGTCGGCTCCGCCTCCGGTCAGCTCTCGGCGGCGCGGGAAGGCTGGGCGCGACGCGTCGATGTCATGGTCCGCGCCGGCGTGCCGCGCGAGCGGCTGAGGTTCTCGGCGGCTTTCGGCCGCGCCTTCGGCTACTACGACGGCATGGTCTTCGAGGTTCGTAGCACCGCCCTCGGTGACGAGCAGCCGATCGCGGCGGGCGGACGCTACGACGGTCTGCCCGCGCGGCTGGGCGCGAGCCTGCCGACGGGAGCGGTGGGCTGCATGGTCCGGCCGGGGCGGGCCTGGGCGGGCGCGCAGCCATGAACGATCCGCTGATCATCGCCATCCCGTCCAAGGGGCGGCTGAAGGAGCAGGTCGATGCCTGGCTCGCAGATTGCGGCCTGCCGGTGCGCGCCTCGGGCGGAGCGCGCGGCTATTCCGCCGCCCTGGAAGGTCTCGAAGACGTGCAGGTGCGGCTCGCCTCCGCCGGGGACATCGCCGCCTCGCTGGCCGTTGGCGATGTGCACCTGGGCGTTACGGGGGAGGACCTGCTCCGGGAGCAGCCTGCCGAGGGCGTCGAGCGCTTCCGCCTGCTGATGGCTCTGGGCTTCGGTCGCGCGGACCTCGTTGTCGCCGCGCCCAAGAGCTGGATCGACGTCGACACGATGGCCGACGTGGAGGATGTCGCTCACCTCTATCTGGCGCGCACCGGTCGCCGCCTTCGCGTGGCGACGAAGTATCTCCTGCAGACCCGCGCCTTCTTCGCCCGCCACGGCATCGTCGACTACCGGCTCGCGGAGTCCGGCGGCGCCACCGAAGGCGCGCCCGCGGCCGGCGCCGCCGAGCTCGTCGTCGACATCACCACGACAGGAGCGACGCTCGCTGCAAACGGGCTCAAGCCGTTGTCCGACGGGCTCATCCTGCGCAGCCAGGCGCACCTTGTCGCCGCTCTCGGGGCGAGCTGGACGCCGGCGCAACGCGCCGCCTGTCGCCGGCTGCTGTCGATCGCGGGCGCGCGGGCGCGCGGGCGCAGCACGGCGGCGCTGGCGTGGCCAGCCGGAGAGGACGCCGTCGCGCGCAAGGCCTTGGCGAGGCTCTGCCCAGACGCCGACACCTCCCCCGCCCATGGTGCGATCATCGCCCGCTCCAGACTGTTCGACGCGGCGGCGGCCCTCGCTGGCGCCGGAGTGGGGCCGGTAAGCGTCACGCGACCGGAGTACCTATTCGAAGCGGCTTGTCCCACTGCGGACGGCCTCGACGAAGCTCTCGCGGCGTTCCCCGCGGGAGTTGACAACCCCCCGGTTTCTTAGACTGTTCGGTTTCCCCGCCGCGCATGTCTTGCGTCGGCGGATCGGAGGAAACGCCCGGCCATAGAATGCCGGTGTCGAGGCCCGCCGCGGACCCCCCGCGGCGGGCCTTTTGACAATCGGCCCCGAAGATGGCGGCGA
>DASXGQ010000031.1:0-11521 GCA_036488995.1 Caulobacteraceae bacterium | reverse complement strand
GACACCCTCCCCAGAAGGGGAGGGACAGAACTAGAAATTGCAATACGAAATGTTCGGCGCCATCCATCCGCGACCACACCCGTTGCGCGATACGGGCCGGGACGCCTAAGAGCGGCGCGCCCGTTACTGGAGAGAGCCGATGCCCGCCCAACGCGCCGTTGACTATTCACTCACTGGCAAAGCCTGCCAGGGCCTGCTCGTTTCGCATGACGCGGGGCCTCGGCCGACCGTGCTGGTGTTCCATGCCTGGGACGGGCGCACGGGCGACATGGACCAATTCGCCCATCGGATCGCCAGCCTGGGCTACAACGCGTTCGCCGCCGACATCTACGGCAAGGGCGTGACCGGGGGCACGACCGAGGAATGCCAGGCCCTGATGAATCCCCTGGTGGGCGATCGGGCGAAGCTTCGCGAGATGCTGCTGGGCGTGGTGAGCGCCGCCGCGGCCCAGCCGGAGGTCGACGCCGGGCACGTCGCGGCGATCGGGTTCTGCTTTGGCGGGCTCTGCGTTCTCGACCTTGCCCGCGCGGGCGCGCCCCTGCGGTCGGTCGCCAGCTTCCACGGCCTGTTCACGCCGCCGGGCCTTCCGACGGTCGCCCCGGTGAAGCCGAAGATCATCGCCTATCACGGCTGGAACGACCCAATGGTCCCACCCGACGCCGTGGTCGGTTTCGGCAAGGAATTCACCGAGGCCGGCGCGGACTGGCAGCTCCACGCCTTTGGCGGCGCCATGCACGCCTTCATGTCCGAGGGCGCGAACATTCCCGAGATGGGGATCCAGTATAACGCGCTCGTAGCGGGCCGCGCCTGGCGGGCTCTCGAGCTCTTCCTCGCCGAAACCCTGGCCTGAGCCTCGGCCCAGCCGTTACCAGCGGGGGGCGAAGAGGTTCTCGATACCTTGGGCGATCAGATCGCCGCCGGCCACGCCCGCGGCCATGGTGCCGGCGGTCCGCAGGAAGCTTCCCAGGCCGCTGGTCTGACCGACCGGGCTTGACTGGACCAGTTGCCCGCCCCAGGGCGTGGGACCGGCCAGGAACGACGGAGCGGGGGCCGGCGGCGGGGCGGATTGGATCTGCGACTGCAGGGCCTGGATCTGCTGCTGGGCTGAATGCAGCGCCTGGTCGGAGAGCAAGGCGTGCTGCACGAGGAGGTAAACGGCGTCGGGATTGGCCTGCACTGCCTGAGAGATCATCCCGGCCGCCTCGGGATCCTTCTGGACCGCGCTTGTGCGGGCGAGGTCGCTGAGGAATCCTTGCAGCAGGGTCCGCTCGTCGGGGATCATTGGGCTTTTCCTTCGTTGCGATCGCGTCTCTATCCCAAGGTCGGCTGGCGGACGAGGCGCCGGCGGTCCCAATCCGGAGGTCGGACCCGATCATGATCATTTCAAACGCCGGCCCGGAGGATCTGGAAGCGATCGCCGAGCTGGTGAACGCCGCCTATCGTGGAAAGGACTCCGAAGCGGGGTGGACGAACGAAGGCGATTACATCGACGGCGACCGCACCAGTGTCGAACACCTTCGAGCAGACCTCGACCGCCCGGGCGGCACGCTACTCATGACTCGAGACGTTGTCGGCGGACCGTTGACCGGCTGCGTGTGGCTGGAACCCGCAGCCGATGGCGCCTGGTACCTGGGCATGCTCACGGTTCGGCCCGACCTTCAGGCGAACGGAACGGGAAGGCGGTTGCTTGGAACCGCCGAGGCCTATGCGGCTGATCAGGGCGCGCGGCGGATCCGTATGACCGTGGTCTCGGTTCGCGACACCCTCATCGCGTGGTACCGGCGTCGAGGCTACGAGCCGACCGGAGAGAGGGAGCCCTTTCCCTATGACGAACCGCGGTTCGGCACGCCCCGGATCAAGGGTCTTGAATTCGTAGTTCTGGAGAAATCCCTGGCCTCAGCGAACGCCGCGAAGGCGTCGCGATAGCCGAGCCCGTCCCGCTGATCGCTCACTTCTGCGCCGTGCCCACGATGGTCGCGTGGTCGAGCGAGGTGCGACGCAGCTGGTTCTCCACTGCGTCCGCCTTTGTGCCTGACGCGATGGCGGTCTTGGCCGTCGGAAGCGCCCAGACGGTGAATTCATAATGATGAACGCCCGTGCCCGAAGGAGGGCAGGGGCCGGAATATGCGGCCGGACCCATGTCGGTCGGTATGGCGAGCCCGGGCGCGGGCGGCGCGATCACCCCGCGCGGGAAGCCGGAAGGGCGCAGCGGTAAGTCCACGACGATCCAGTGCGACCACTTCGAAGGCTTCACGTCCTGGTCGATCATGGTCACGGCAAGGCTCTTCGCCGCCTTCGGCGCGCCGCCCCAGGAAAGCTGCGGAGAGACGTCCTTGCCGCCGCAACCGCGGTCGTAATCGAGCTGAGGCAAGGGGCCGCCGTTTGTGAAGTCCCGGCTGGTCAGGGTCATTGCGAGGGACGGGGAGCTGGCGGCGACAATGGCGGCCGCGGCGAGGAACAAGGTCCGCATTTGCAGGTCCTCTGTCTGTACGCTGGCGCAGTTATATCTGCCCACGACGCGTCAGCCGAGTTAAGCGGACGTCATGCGCATTCTGCTCACCGGGTCCTCGGGCTGGCTTGGCCGGCGGCTGGCCGTGCGGCTTCGAGAAGCCGGGCACGAACCTCTTGGCCTCGACATCGCGCCAGGGCCTGACACGCATGTGGTCGGCTCGGTGGCCGACCCTGCGCTGGTGGGCGGACTCTTTCACCGGCTGGGATTCGAGGGTGTGATCCACACCGGGGCTCTGCACAAGCCGGACATCGTGCGGGAAAGTCCCCAGGCCTTCGTGGACACCAACGTCACCGGCGTCCTCAACCTGCTCCAGGCGGCGGAAGCGATCGGTTGCCGCCGTTTCGTCTTCACCTCCACCACCTCCCTGATGATCTCGCACGCCGTGCGCGAGTCCAAGCAGAGGAAGGCGATGTGGCTCGACGAGACCTTCGCGCCGCTCGAACCGCGCAACATCTATGGCGTCACCAAGCTGGCGGCAGAGGGGCTTTGCAGGCTCTACGCGGACCAGCACGGCGTGAATTGCATGGTTTTGCGTACGGGGAGGTTCTTCCCCGAAGACGACGACACTCTTGAGGAGCCGAGCGGCCCGAACCTCAAGGCCAACGAATTCCTCAACCGGCGCCTCACCGTGGAAGACGCCGCCGAGGCGCATCTGGTGGCGCTCGAACGCGCCCCAGCGCTTGGCTTCGGCGTATTCGTCATCTCCGCGCCGCCGCCATTTTCGAAGGACGATGCGGAGGCCCTCTGGCGCGATGCGCCCGCCGTCATCACGCGTCGCTTTCCCGACGCGGCCGAACTCTACGCGCGCCAGGCCTGGCGCCTGCCGGCGCGCATCGACCGGGTCTACGATCCCAGCCTGGCCGAAAAGGTGCTGGGTTTTCGCTGCCGGACCGACTTCGCCGCGGTGATCGAGGCCCTCCGGCGCGGTGAGGCCCCGCCGTTCGACCACGACCCGTCGTACGTCGCTCCGCGCCTGCGTGCGTAAAGGCGGTCAGCGCGCCAGGCAGGCCTGCCTCAGGCCGCGCAGGCTGTTGCCAATGAAAAGGCGTTCCGCCGTTTCCAGGTCGTCCCGCGAGAGCGACGTCTCCACGGCCCGACCCGCCTCGATCAGCTGAGCGCGAAGGACGCCGGGCAGGGCGCCCGCCGCGAGCGGAGGGGTGAGGAGACGTCCATCGACCTCTGCGAACAGGCTGTGGCGTGAGCCGTCCGCGACTTCGCCACAACGGTTCAGGATCAGGGTTTCGGTCCAGCCAGCCGCTTCGGCTTCCGACGACGCCTCTTCAAACGCGGCCCGGAGGGTCGTCTTGTGCCGCAGGAAGGGATCGCCTGCGTCCAGCCTGCGGGTGGCAAATCCCAGGGTGAGGGGGCCGTCGACCGCCGCAGGAGCGGGGAAGTTCTCGACGGTCAGGTCGCCTGACCGACCCAACACCAGCCGCACCCGTCTGTCTCCAACTCTATCATCCGCCCACTGACGATCGCAGCGCGCCAGCGCCTGTTTGGCCACGGTCCTGTCGAAAGTGAAGCCCAGGGCGGCGGCAGATCCCTCCAGCCGGTCCAGGTGGCGGGGGAGGCGGACGAACCCGGCCTGGGCTGACCAGCGGAACGTCTCGATGAGGCCGAAGTCCTCGGCCAGGTCCTCCAACACGCGCGCCTTCAGCCGGGCTTCGTCGTACTCGCCATTCGGGTCGGAGTCCGCCACGACGCCTCCGCCCACGCCATAGGTTCCGGCGCCGTCCCGGCGCAGGGTGGCCGTGCGGATGGCCACATTCAGCTCCACGCCGCCGTCCGGCGCCAAGGCGCCGATCGCCCCGGTGTAGACGCCGCGGGGGCTGGTCTCGAGATCGGCGAGGATCTGGGCTGCGCGGATCTTGGGCGCGCCGACGATCGAACCGCAGGGAAAGACCGCCGCGATACGCTCGCGAAGACTGACGCCTGGCCTCAGCCGAGCTGTCACTGTCGAGGTCAAGGCATGGAACGTCGGGTGGGACTCTGGGCTGAACAGATGAGGGACGCGCACGGAGCCTGGTTCGCAGACGCGGGCGAGGTCATTGCGGATGAGATCGGTGATCATCAGGTTCTCCGCCCTCTGTTTGGGGTCGGCGACGAGCGCGCACAGGGCTTCGCCATCGGCCGCCGCATCCGTTCCGCGCGGGGCGGTGCCCTTCATCGGACGGCTTTCGACGCGGTCACCGTCGATGCGGAGGAACAGTTCGGGCGAAACCGAGAGCACCCAGTCGTCGCCCATCGCCACAACCGCGGCGTGCGCAGTCGGCTGACGGCTTCGCAGGGCGGCGTAGAGGCTCAAGGGGCAGCCGGCGTACCGAAAGCGGATCGGGAAGGTCAGGTTGGCCTGGTAGATATCGCCGGCGCGGATCAACTCCAGGATGCGCTGCGCCTTGGCCACGTGGGTCTCGCGGTCGTGACCGGGTTGGACATCGATCAAGGGCGGCGGCGGCGCCAGGTCAGAGAAGATGGCGTCCGCCGCTTCGGCGGTCAGCAACCTTGGCGGCGCGAACAGGCCCATCCAGATCAGCGGGTCCAACCTGTCGGCGGGCAGCAGTGGGCGCAGTCGCGGCTCCAGCACGTGGCCAAGCTCGTAGGCGAGGAAACCCGCAGCATGCAGGCCGTCGCGCAGGCCCGCGCCGAGTTGGGTGAGCGCGGAGTCGACCTCGTCGGGGTCATTGCAACGGATGATGCTGACAGGCTGAATGTAGAGCCTCGCAAGCGACGACCGATCCAACCGATCTTCGAGAAGTACGAACGGGGGCTCCGGTCTCACCGATCGCTCCAGGGCCGCTTGATCCTTAAGGGAGGGCATAGCCGAGCCGCAGCGAGTCTGCGTCGGGCAATTCCGTTTCGCGCCTAAGATATATTATCAGAAATGATAGATGGCGGTGCGGAACGGATCCCCGTTGCTCCAAAGCCTGTCCCAGAAACGCAACAAGCCCCCTTTCGGGGGCTTGCCGGGGCGCGCTCTGTCGGCAGCCGACGCTACGCGCCAGCCGCCAAAAGGTCTGCTGCTATTCGTGCAGGCGCAGGTTGGTGGCCGAGGCCTTGCCCGTGCGGCGGTCCTGCTCGAGATCGTAGGAGATCTGCTGGCCGTCGGCGAGGCTGCCGAGGCCGGCGCGCTCGACCGCCGAGATGTGCACGAACACATCGCTGCCGCCGTCGCTGGGCTGGATGAAGCCGAAACCCTTGGTCGGGTTGAACCATTTCACGACGCCAGAGCCGCCGCCGAACGTCTCGCGGGGCGCACCACCGCCACCACCTGGCGAGCGGCGCGGAGCGCCGCCGTGATCGCCACGATCGAAGCTGCGCGGCGGGCGCGGCCCGCGCGGGCCTGACTCAGACGGCGGCGCGTAGCCGACGACGACGAGGCCGGTCGCGGCGACCTTGCCAGAGCGGCGGTCCCGCTCGACCTCGAAGGTCACCTGGTCACCCTCGTTCAGGCCGGGCAGGCCCGACCTCTCGACAGCTGAGATGTGAACGAAAATGTCGCTACCGCCATCGTCGGGGGCTATGAAGCCGAAACCTTTGGACGTGTTGAAGAATTTGATCGTGCCACGCGGCATTAGGAAAGTCCGGACTGTTGGTTGATGTATCTTAAGCGGCCCATAGCGGCTTTGGCTAGGGATGATGGCGAAATGTCGGCTGAAGGGCCATGGTTTTGTCGGCAGAGCTCACTTTGACCGATCACGTACGCTCCGGCTCGCGGCCAGGATAGTGCGGCGCGGCGTCCAGCCGGGTCCAACGGGGCAAATCCTCCGCGAAGATCACTGCTTCCACGGACACATTTTTCGGGAGTGTGTCGAAGGCGCCAAGACGCAACCTTAGCGCTTCCGGCCTCGCGTCGAGACGCGAGTATAAGGGAGAACCGCATTGGCCGCAGAACGCTCGCCACTTTCCCGGGGAGGACTGATACTCGCAGATGTAGTCCTTCCCTCGGTCGATCGAAAGACCAGAAGCCTGCACCGGCGCGACGACCGCTGCGAAGCCCTGAGCCTTGCGGCATTGGGAGCAAAGGCACGCCGTGACCTTCCCCAACGCGCCTCCTATTTCGCCATTGTAACTGAATTTCACGGCGCCGCACAGACACCCGCCACTCGCCCCATCCAGCCTCATCGGTCCTCCGCGACCGCTCCAAGCGTAAGCGATCCGTCGGCGATCCGCTGTAGAGTCTCCACGAACAGTTTCGGTTCCGCGGCCATGACGCGAGCTTCGAGACTTTCCGCGGTCTCGCCCGGGCGCACAGGCAGGCGACACTGGGCGACGACGGGACCGTGGTCATAGGCCTCGTCCACCAGATGGACGGTCGCGCCGCTCGCCGCAGCGCCCGAGGCGAGCACGGCCTCATGCACACGGCGCCCGTACATCCCCTGCCCCCCGAAATCCGGCAGCAACGCCGGATGGATGTTGAGGATGCGACCCTGGAACGCCGCAAGCGTGCGGGGGCCGAGCTTGCGCAGGTAGCCTGAGAGAATGACGAGGTCTGCGCCGGACGCCTGCAGCGCCTGCGCCAGGCGCCCATCGGCAATGTCGGGATCGGGCATCGTGGGGATGAAGAGCGCCTCGATGCCCTCGGCGCGTGCAAACTCCAGCGCCGGCGCTGCGCGCCGGTTGCTGACCACCACGCGCGGACGGGCCGCCAACTCACCGGCGCGGATCGCCGCGACGATGGCGCGAAGGCTGCTGCCGTTGTTGGAGGCGAGGAAGGCCAGGTCCATCAGACGGGCGCCAGTGGGATCCGAAGCGTGAGCCCATCGAACGCCGGTTCCACGCCTGGCGGCAGCGACGCCGCAAGGGCCGCGTAATCGAGATCGATATGCATGTTGGTGAGGATGGCGCGCCGCGGCCTGACTCGCTCGATCCAGTCGAGCGCCTTTTCCACATGCGCATGAGTGGGATGAGGCGTCCAGCGCAGGGCGTCGACGATCCATACGTCGAGATCCTGGAGCGCCTCGAACGCGCTCTCGGGAAGCTCGACCACATCGCTCGAATAGGCCAGTCCCCCGAAGCGATAGCCAAGGCTGCGCACCGGCCCATGGTCCTGATCGAACGTCGACACAGGGATGGGACCGGAGGGTCCGTCGATCGCCCAGCCTTGCCCAAACGGCGGCGCCTCGAACAAGTCGGCAATCGCGGGATAGAGCCCCTCGCCCTGGAAGATGTAGCCGAACCGGCTCTCCAGGCTCCGGCTCGTTGCCGCATCGGCCCAGCACGGGATCGTGCGCCGCTGCCGGATGGCGAAGGCGCGGATATCGTCGATGCCGTGACACTGGTCGGCGTGGTCGTGGGTGAGCAGCAGGGCGTCCAGGCGGCGCACGCCGGCGCGCGCGCACTGGATGCGAAACTCCGGCGAGGCGTCGACGACTATGGTCGTCCCATCCTGGTCGGGATTGTCGGCCAGGCGACGCACGAGCAGCGAGCACCGCATGCGATCGTTCCGGGGATCGGAAGGGTCGCAAGCGCCCCACGCCCCGTCCGCCCGCGGAACGCCACCGGACGACCCGCATCCCAGGATGACGAATTCCAGCTCGTTGCTCACGGACGCGGGATCCGGTCAAACAGGTCGAAGAACGCCCCTGTGGTGCGCGCCTCCGCCTCGCCCACGGACCACCCGCGCACCATGGCCAGTGCGGCCAGCACGTGGGGAAGGTAGGCCGGCTCGTTGCGGCGACCCCGCATTGGGACCGGCGCCAGATAGGGACAGTCGGTCTCCACGATGATGCGCTCGGCGGGCATGTCGGCGATCACCGCCCTCACCTCCTCGGCTGCCTTGAAGGTGGCGATGCCGCTCACCGAGAAATAGGCGCCAAGGTCGGCGACCCGGCGGGCCAGGTCAGGTCCTGACGTGTAGCAGTGCATCAAGATCTGGAACGCGCCCTTTTCCCACTCCTCCTCGAGGATGTCCGCCATCACGGCGTCGGCTTCGCGCGTGTGCACGACGAGCGGCAATCCGGTGCGCCGGGCCGCCTCGATATGGGCGCGAAACACCTCGATCTGGATGGGTCGGGGGCTGAGGTCGTAGTGGAAGTCGAGCCCGGTCTCGCCAATGCCGACGACCTTGGGCATTTCCGCCAGCCGGGCGAGGGTCTCCGCCCCAAGGGCCGGGTCTTCCTTGGCGTCGTGCGGATGGGTTCCGACGGTGGCGTAGATGTCGTCGTTGGCCATGGCGACGGCATGGACGGCTTCAAAGCGGCTCACCCGATCGCAGATCGTGAGCATCATGCCGACGCCCGCGGCGCGGGCGCGTTCGATCACCGCCTCGCGGTCGGCGTCAAACTGCGGGGCGTGGAGGTTCACGTGACTGTCGATCAGCATGGGGACCGAGGCGATCTAGGCGATCGCGCGCAGGCGCGAAAGGATGTTGAGGAAGACCTCACCGCGGTCGAGATTGATCGCGTCCGCCCGACGCGGCGCCTCGACGAGCGCCGTCCATGCCTCGGCAAGCCGCGCGGCCCTGGCAGGATCGGCTTCCGCGGCCGCCCGCCAGCGGACGTGATCGGCCAGGCGATCCAGGAACAGGGAAAAGCGCGTCGCGCCGGCGGCCCCGCGAAAGCCGTCCGCGAGGCTCTGCAGCTTGGCCATGTCGGGCCGGGCGATCGAGTCGAGCAGCTCCAATGCGCCGCGATCGGCGTCGAGCCCGCCGGCCTCCGCAAGACGCCACGCGCCGCCCGGCGCGCCGCGGGCCATGTCGAGCAAGATCTCGGCCTGGTCGGGCGTCACCCCTGCCCTCTCCGACAACCAGGGCGCCGCGGTGGCGCGGGGCGGCGGCGCGATCGCCAGCCGCCGACAGCGCGAGCGAAGGGTCGCGAGCAGCCCGCCCGGCGAGCTCGAGAGCAGGAAGATCACACCCCGCGACGGTGGCTCCTCCAGGATCTTGAGCACGGCGTTCGCGGAATTCATGTTCATGTCGTCCGCAGCGTCGATGATCGCCACGCGGTAGGGCGCGGCGGCCGGCGATTTGGAGAAGAACTCGGGAACCTCCCGCGCTTCGTCGACTGGAATGAACCGGCGTGTCTTGCCGTCTTCGGGTTGGGTCTGAAGGACGAGTAGATCGGGCGCCGCCCGCGCGGCGACGCGCCGACTGACGGGATCCTCGGCCGCAGCCCCCAGCCGACCCAGATGCGGATCCGGCGCAGCTCCCAAGAGCCGACGCGCGGCGCGATAGGCAAAGGTCGCCTTCCCCACGCCCGATGGCCCGGTCACCAGCCAGGCGTGATGCAGTCGTCCGCGCTCGAGAGCGTCGACGAAGGCGTCCTCGGGGGCGCTCGGCCCGATCCACTCGAAGGCCTCGCGCGGATGGGGAATATCGTTCACGCGCCGATCCTCGCCTCGACCGCCACCCACACGGTTTCGGCCACCGCCTCGGGCGGGGCGGTCGCGTCCACGACGACACAGCGCCCAGGCTCGGCCTTGGCGATGTCCAGGAAGGCCTGCCGGATCGCGGTGTGGAAGGCCGCGCCCTTGGCCTCGAACCTGGCTTCCGCTCCGCCCCGGTCGGCTGCGCGCGCGAGGCCGATCTCGATGGGCAGGTCGAGCACAAGCGTGAGGTCCGGCCAGCAGTCTCCGACCACCGCAGATTCGAGCTCGGCGATCAGGTCTGCCGGCGCCCCGCCGGCGGCGCCCTGATAGGCCCGTGTCGAGTCTGCGAATCGGTCGCAGATGACCACTTCCCCGCGCGCGAGAGCTGGAGCGATCAGCTTCTCAATGTGATCCCTGCGGGCGGCGTTCATCATCAGCGCCTCGCTGATCGGCGACCAGCGGTCGGCGGCGCCCGACACCAGAAGGCCGCGGATCGCCTCCGCCCCGGTCGAGCCGCCCGGCTCGCGCGTCACCACCACCTCGCGCCCCTGCTCGCGCAGACGCTCGGCGAGGCGGCGGACCTGGGTGGACTTGCCGGCCCCCTCCCCGCCTTCGAAGGTGATGAAGATCCCCCTGGACATGACCTAGCCTCTCGGGCTCTTCGCCGCGCCTGTCCAGAGCCTCCTCGCTGGCGCCCTCCGCGGCGCCGCTGCTAGAAGCCGGGCACGGATGGGTGGCCGAGCGGTTTAAGGCACCGGTCTTGAAAACCGGCGACGCGCAAGCGTCCGTGGGTTCGAATCCCACCCCATCCGCCAGAAGCCTGATTTTCACCGGCTGCCACCGTCCACTAAAGCCCTAAAAGAACAAGTTATATAGTCACATGGCGTCTTCCCTTGTTCGCCATTGTGCGCCATAAACCCCACGCATTTTGTGGACTGATTTGTGGAGCACAGCCGTGGCGCGGGTCGTCGAGCGACTGAACAGCCTGTCCGTCACCCGCGCGAAAGCGCCAGGCCTCTACGCCGACGGCAGGGGCCTCTACCTCCGCGTCGGCGAGACGACGGCGCAGGGTGGTGACGAGGCCATGGTTGGCCCGAAGTCCTGGGTCTTCCGATACATGCTCAATGGGCGAGCCCGGTACATGGGCCTGGGCTCCCTCGACACCGTCACCCTGGCCGAGGCCCGCGACAGGCGCGACACGGCCCGCAAGACCCTGAAGAACGACGGCGTCGACCCAATTGACGCCAAGCGCGCGGAGAAGGCCCAGAAGCGGTTGGTGACAGCCCGGGCGGTGACGTTCAAGGAGGCGGCCACCCGCTACATCAAGGCCCATGAGGCGGGCTGGAAGAACGCCAAGCACGCCGCACAATGGACGGCCACCCTGGAGACGTACGCCTACCCGGTCGTCGGCGGACTTCCCGTCCAGGCTGTCGACACAGCCTTGGTGACGCAGATCCTCGAACCGATCTGGACGACCAAGAACGAGACTGCCAGCCGGGTGCGCGGGCGCATCGAAGCCGTCCTCGACTGGGCGAGGGTGCGCGGCTATCGCGAAGGCGAGAACCCCGCCCGCTGGCGCGGCCACCTGGACCATCTGCTCGTGGACCGGAGCCGCCTGACGCGCGGCCACCATGCCGCCCTCCCCTACGTCGAGCTGGGCGACTTCATGGCCCTGCTGCGGGCCAGGGAAGGCTTCTCAGCCAG
>DASXGQ010000240.1:0-10375 GCA_036488995.1 Caulobacteraceae bacterium | reverse complement strand
ATCAATCAGGTCGAAGACCTCGTCCTTGAAGCCCAATCGATACAGGCTCGTCAGCCCGTCAAGCGGCGCACTCCCCGACCGGGCGATCTCATCGCGGCTCTGTTCCAAGGCAGCCTTCATGGAGGCCTGATCGGGGTCACGCAGATTTCTCCCGAACCAGACCAGCCTCCGCATCGGCACGTTGTACATGCCATCTTTGCGTATGGCCCTGACCAGATCCTCGAAACGGAGCCAGTCGGCGTTGCTCGCCGCGCTGGCGACAGCGTTCCACGCGACGAGATCTGACGCCGGCCAAAGAACGCGGAAGCGATCCCATAGCGGCCGGCTCTCCTCATATCGACCTTCGGCGTCGAGCATGGACGCAAACCAACTCGCAGCTCCGACACTCATTGGATCGAGCTCGTGGGCCCGCCGGACGTAGCCCAAGGCTTCATGAATTCGACCAACATCGGCAACGAACTGGCTCGCTTCATGAAGAACTCCTGGATCGTTCGGGGAGACGGACAGAGCTTTGTTCTCAATCGCCTCGCGAGCCAGATATTCACCAAACGGCGCCAGGCTGCCCAGGACCTGATAGACGCGCCCCAACCCGGGATCGAGGCTGAGCGCCATCTCCGCCGCATCGACGACCTTGGCGCGTCGCACCGCGAACGGCAGTGTGGGCGCGTCGGGCTGAATCTGACCAAACCGCAGGTCCAGCCTTCTGAGGTCTGCGAGGTGCGCCCAGGCGCCAGCGAACCTCGGCGCCAACGCCGTCGCCTGTTCCACCAGCTTGATCGCCGAATTCAGCGTTGCTGGGTTGACGAGAAACTCGTTCTCTCTCGCTCTCAGAGCCGCCAGATACAGGTCATAGGCGACCGGATCGATCGGTTCGGAAAGGCCGGTCGGCGCGAAGGCGGTCTTCAGCGCCGCCGCCACTGATGCGGCGATCTCGTCTTGCAGCGCAAAGATGTCGGTGAGGTCGCGGTCGAAGCTCTCTGACCAGAGCGTGGTCTCCCCGCTGCACTCGACGAGCTGCGCCGAGATGCGCACGCGCGTGCCGGAACGGCGAACTGACCCGTCGAGCACATGGGTGGCCTTCAGCACCTTGGCGATCCGTGCGGCCGCCTTGTCAGCCCCGCGGAACTGGAAACTCGAAGTTCGGCCGATGACCGTCAGGTCGGCGCCGCGTGCAACGGTTTGCTGAATTTCCTCAGACACGCCCTCGGAGAAGAAGGCCATTTCCGGATCATCGGAGAGGTTGTCGAAGGCGAGCACGGCAAGGAGGGGCTCTCTGAACGGCGGGAATGGCGCTGTTTGCCGGGAGGCGACCGCCGCCGCCCCACCTCTCGGCGCCGGTTCGTCAACGCGCAGGCGATAGCCTACGCGCGCCACCGTCTCCACGCTGAACCCCCCGTGTGCGACGGCGACGCGCCGGATGGCGCTGATGCAGCGGCTGACGGCGTCATCGCTGACGATCCGTCCGCCCCAGCAGGCATCGATCAACTGGTCGCGGCTCACGGTCGCGCCGCCGCTCAGCGCGAGGGATAGGAGGACTTCCATCACCTTGCGTTCGAGCCGCTGCTCGCCCTGAGGCCCGCTCACGCGGCATGCGCTGGGACAGACAAGCAGTCCGCCGAGCTGGAAGTCCGGCTCACGGGCAAGGTCGACGCCGGGTGCGCGGTCGGCGGCAGTCATCGAGATATCGGAAATTCCTCGGATCTTCCTCGGCAATACCTCCGGCGGCGAAGACGCCGGTCCTGTCTCCTTTAGTCCAACGAAAGGGCGTTTCGCCCGATCGACATTTTGGAGACGCTAACATGAAATCGCTGATCGCGATTACCTCAGTCTTGCTGACCGCCGCTGCGGCGCCTGCAATAGCGCAGCCCGTATCCGATGCGCCCCAGGCGGTGGTCACCTACGCCGACCTCAACCTGTCGACGCCTGCCGGCCGCACCAATCTGCAGCAACGCCTCGCGCACGCCGTCGACCAGGTCTGCGCCACTCGACCCGACCCGCGGGATCTCGATGGTTGGCAGGCCTACGAGGCCTGCCGCAAGCAGGCCTGGGAGAGCATCAGACCGCAACTCGCACAGCCGCAGCTCGCGGAAGCACAGATCCGGCTTGGGCGCTAGAGTTACGGTGACGCCTTACCAAATGGGCCAACTGTCAAGCGCATGATCCCGGGCGACCGGCAATTGGTAAGGCGCCACCGAAACTCCCGGATACTTCAAGGCGGCCGCACGCAACGAGAGTCCCAGCGGATACTCGTGCGGGACCGGAAGGGCGGGGGTTAGGTCGGGGGTCGCGTAGAAACTGCTCATCGCGGACTACGTCGTGATGTCGTGCCGGGTCACAGTTCATTTCATCTGTAATGCGATAAGTCGCAGTGTTACGTCCGTAGTCGTAGTTCTTGGGCATGAAATAGCGATGTAGCCGGCGGCAATTACCTCGAGGTTCTTTAAATTCGGAGCCCGCCATGAGCCACAAAGGTTTCTCCCACATCGGGGGCCGGTTCCGGCGTACCAAGCCGGCTGAAGTCGCTCTTGAGCTGCTCGGTAAGCTGCGCCTGGATCGCGGTCGGTCCGTAACGTTTTCTACGATCGAGCCGAACCAGCCTGCTGGACTGCCTGCCGGCGTCCGCCGCAGGGAGCAAAAAATGCTTCGGACAGGTTCGCCAACCAAGTCGCGCGCACTGACAGGGCAGGTAATGAGCGCGGGGTCCCTGAACGAGGAGGAGGCCGGACCGGTCGCCGCGCCGATCGCCCGGGGCGCGCGCTTACCCTCGCTTGACGTGCTGCGCGGGTTTGCGCTGCTGGGCATCTTGCCACTGAACATCCAGGATTTCGCGTCGCCGACGGGGATCCTGCACGACATTCCCCTGGACGTGGTCAGCAAGGTCGGGCCGCATCACGCGCTGGATGTGGCCGTGATGACGGTGCAGTGGCTGTTCTTCGAAGGGAAGATGCGCGCCCTGTTCTCCGTCCTCTTCGGCGCGGGCACGGTGTTGCTGCTCGAACGCATCGAGCGCCGCCGGGGCCCAGGCGTCGCCGCCGACATCTTCCATCGGCGCAACATGTGGCTGCTGCTGTTTGGCCTGATCCACGGCGTGTTGATCTGGAACGGCGATATCCTGTTCTTTTATGGCAGCCTGGCGCTCCTGGCGCTCTATCCGCTGCGCCACGTGGGGGCCAAGCGCCTCGTCGGGATTGGAATCGCCATCTCGCTCCTGGGCGGGACGCTCGGCATCGCCAATGCCTTCGACCTGGGTTCGGCGCTGCCGGCCGCCGCGTTGCAGGAAGGCGCCTATGCGGCGCAACTTCGCCACCAGGCTCCTACGCCCGAGCAGGCCAAGGCCGTGGCCGCGGCGGACGCCACACGCAAGGCGGAACTGGCCGCCCTGCCCAAGGCGGTCGCCGACGGGCGCGTCTCCTACCTGCAGAGCCAGCCGGAGAACGCGAAGGGCGATGTCGATTTCATCAACCTGGTGTTCACCAAGGGCTGGGTCTTCGAGATCCTGGGCCTGCTGATCGCGGGCATGGGCCTCTACAAGACGGGCTTCCTTACCGCGCGCCTGCCGTCACGGGCTTATCTGGCTGTCGCGGCGGTCGGCTATGCGATCTCCCTGCCCACAGTGCTCGTCGGGCTGCACCATTCGCGCCTGTTCGGATTCAGTGATGCAGTGACGACCCTCTGGATGTTCTTGCCCTATGGGGTCGAGCAGATCGCTTGCATGCTGGCCAATGCGTCGCTGGTGCTGCTGCTGGTCAAGCACGGCGCAATCATGCCGGTGCAACGCGGGTTGGCGGCGGTCGGCCGCACGGCGTTCAGCAACTATATCCTGACCAGCCTGATCTGCCAATTTCTGTTCAAATGGGGGCCATGGAAGCTTTACGGCGCTCTTGAATACTACGAGGAAATCTACGTCGTAGCCGCGGTGTGGGCGTTCAACATCCTGGGCAGCCTGCTCTGGTTACGGATCTTCGCCTTCGGGCCGCTGGAGTGGGTGTGGCGCTCGCTCACCTATTGGAAGCCCCAACCGCTACCGGCCGAGGGGCGCGTGTGACGGAGGTTCGCTCGCGACGCCTCTCGCGCCTACAGCCCAGTCTGATCAGGCCGGAACAGCGATAGGCTCGATCGCGGCCAGCTCCGCCTTCTCCGCAATTGCGACCTTGGACAGGTCGTGAGCGACCTGCATGTTCATCCAAAGGTCCGCGCTCGTTCCGAACACGCGCGCCAGACGCAGCGCGGTGTCGGAAGTGATCGGCTGTTGTTCACGCACTACGCGCTCGATGCGCGTGCGGTCCTTCAGCCCCATCGCCTTCGCCAGCGAGCCGGCGGTCAGGCCGTATTGCGGGAGGAAATCCTCCCGAAGCGTCTCACCCGGGTGGGGCAGAGGCGCGTCAAACTTGGTGTAGTCGTGCATGTGGTCTCCGTTTCTGTCGGGGACGGCGTGGCGAACCGTCTTGCACCCGTGCTTCTAGTCTTGCCTCTCTTCTTCAGTGATAATCGCCGAACCACACCTCCTCTGGGCCTGATGGGCCCCACTTGAACGTAAGCCGGTACTGGTCGTTCACGGAGACCGACCAGACGTCGTCGCCGACCTTGTGCAGCCGGTTGCCGGGCGGAACGGCCATGTCCTGGGGCGAGACGGAGGCGTCCAGCTGGGCCAGACGACGTCGAGCCGCCTTGGCGATATCCCGATGGACGCCTTTGGGCGTGCTCCCCCTGAGAATCTCACTGGCCTCATCATTCCTGAAGCTCTGGATCGTCACAGCATCCGCCCCGTCCTCGTTGGCTAACATGTAGCGCGCCACGCTACGTCATGCAACGATTTTGTAGCGTGGGGCGCTACAAGACGGGTCTAACGCTCGCTCTATCCAAACGGCCTGGCCTTTCGGGATCGGGCCGCCCGGAGTGGCCGCGCTCGCGCGCAGCCACGGCGAGCGCTCGCACAGACGATCTATGGGTCGCCGGCACTGACGGCCGGCGATGACGGAGTTTAGGGGGAGAGCGCTCGGTTAATTCACAGGCTCAGGACGCCGGCGCTCCGGGTAGGGCCGGCGGGCGCCGTGTGGCTCAAAGGGGGTTGGCCGGCAGGATGCCGGCGGTCCGAGTGGGGAGACCGCTCGGACGCAGACTTAAGTCCTGGCGGCAGGCGGTTCAGGCAGCGGCTTGGAAGGAGGTCTTCGACGAGGATCTTCCGACGGTGGGTAACCGCGCGATGGATGCGTTCGAGCAGGCAGTCGACCTAACCAGCCCTCGTGAAGTCGCTGATCCAGTTGGTCTCCCAAGTCTTTCCGCCGTCGGGCGAGTAGGCCTGTTCCCAATGAGCCGAGTTGCGGGTGATGTTCGACCAGATGAACCGCACCTTGATCGGTTTTCCACGCAGGGTGTCGTCGCTGTAGAAGGTTCCCACGCCGTTGACGAAACGGCCGAGCATCGGCGGGTCGAGCTTGGCCGTCGGCGTGCGGCCGTCGAGCCACCAGATCGCCCATTGCCCGGTCTTCGGATCATAGGCGCGCAAGGTGACGCCGCTGTAGGCGCCGCCCGGCTTGTCGAGGAAAGTGTCGTCAGCATTGCCCAGGCCGTTCAAGACCGACCACCAGGTCTGGGACCCGTCGTATTCCAGCCAGTCATGGCTGCCCGCCAACCGGTCCTTCAGAACCCGGTTGTGGATCTTCCATTTGCCGACTCGCAGGTCGAAGGCGTGCAGCCCGCTGAGGTCGGGTGTCTGGGCCTGAACCGACGGTCCTGGCGTCGCCAAACCCAGTGCAACGACGACGGCGATGGCGGAGGCAATGGGGCGGCGGCGGGTCATCGAAATATCCTTGGGTATGCGACCTAGGGACGAATGCGCACACTACTGTAAGGCCACTACCTGTCACCTAGCGTCAGGTATGATCGCGTGATGGGTGGATAGTCGCCAACCAGCTTCGTCATGTCCGCCCATGTGGTCTGGTCCGTCTGGCTGGGATGCCGCAGTCACCTGACTTCAGTATTCGTTTTCGCTCAAGCATGATCAAATCGTCCTTCTCCCCTGCGGGAGAAGGTGGCCTCGCGAAGCGAGGTCGGATGAGGGGTCTACGCACCTCTCGGGTTGAGCGCGGCGCCGCTCTGTGGATGGTTGGGGGGGACCCCTCATCCGTCCGCCTTCGGCGGACACCTTCTCCCGCAAGGGGAGAAGGAAGCTGTGATGCGTCCACGAGTTGGTCAGTGCGACTTTCATCTTGAGATCCACTCGCGGTTGTTGGGCGGCAGGATGCCGGCGGTCGGAGTTGCGATCCGGGGTAGCCCGCGGCGCGAAGCGCGCGCTATGTTGGCGCCGTTCACCAAAGAGGTAAGCGCGTGACGCAGGTAGACTACCTGGCCCCGACGACGCCTGAAGACGCGGCTCGCGCCCTGCTGGCGGGCGGACCGGCCTCAAGACCCTTGGCCGGAGGCACCGATCTGCTGGTGCAGCTGAGGTCCGGCCGGATGGCCAAGGGCCTGATCGTCGATCTCAAGCACGTTCCGGGCGCCATCGGCGTGCGGCGCGAAGGCGGCGGTTTCGTCATCGGCGCGGCGACGCCCGGCATCGCTCTCGGCGAGGACGATGCCCTGGTGAAGGCCTGGCCGGGGGTGGTCGAGGCGGCCAACCTGATCGGCTCGACCCAGGTGCAGGGACGCGCCTCCATGGGCGGCAACCTGTGCAACGCCTCGCCAGCCGCCGACAGCGTGCCGGCCCTGGTGGCGGCGCGGGCGATCTGCATCGTCGTCGGTCCTGGCGGCCGTCGCGAGGTCCCGGCGGAACGCATCGCCAAGGGTCCCGGGGAGACGAGCCTCGAGCCCGGAGAGTTCGTGCTGGAGTTCCGCCTCCCGCCGCGTCCGGCGCGTGCGTCCGACGCCTATCTGCGCTCCATTCCGCGTACGGAAATGGATATCGCCGTGGTCGGCGCCGGGGTCTGCCTGGCGCTCGACGGCGCCGGCGTGATCGTCGACGCGCGCGTCGCCCTGGGCGCAGTGGCGCCCACGGTCGTCGCCCCTGACGCCGCCGCCGCGGCGATCGTCGGCTCGACACTCGATGAGGCCGCGCTCGAGCGCCTGGGCGCCGCCGCGCAAGCTGCGTGTCGTCCGATCAGCGACAAGCGCGGCACCGTAGAATTCCGCACGCGGATCGCCGGCGTGCTCGCACGCCGCGCCGCGGTGATCGCCTATCAGAGGGCCAAGGCATGACCCGACGCCGCCACGTCACGACCACCGTCAACGGCGATCCTGCCGAGTTCCTCTGCGAGCCCGGCACGACCCTGCTGGACGCGATCCGCGACGAGCTCGGCCTCACCGGCTCTAAGGAGGGCTGCGGCTCGGGTGACTGCGGCGCCTGCAGCATCATGCTGGACGGCCGCCTCGTCTGTTCCTGCCTTGTCCTGGCCGTCGAGGCGGAGGGCCGGCGCATCGAGACCATCGAGGGCATGGCCGAGGGCGGCGAACTGCATCCCCTGCAGCGCAAGTTCCTCGAGCATGGCGCCCTGCAGTGCGGCTTCTGCACGCCGGGCCTGCTGGTCGCCGCCAAGGCTCTGCTCGAGACCAATCCCGATCCGAGCGAGAGCGAGACCCGCTACTGGCTGGCGGGCAATCTTTGCCGGTGCACCGGCTACGACAAGGTGATCCGCGCCGTGCTCGATGCGGCCGCGGAACTGAGACAGGCGAGGATCCCCGCATGAGCGAAGTCATAGAGCGTCCTGGGGAACGCCCCGGCGCGCACGGCGCCCGGCCGGATCTGAAGGTCGTCGGCACGCGGCCGGTCCGCCCCGACGGCGCCGACAAGGTCACCGGCCGCGCCCTCTACGGCGCCGACCTCTCCCTGCCGGGCATGCTGGTGGGCAAGGTGGCGCGCAGCCCCCATGCCCACGCGCGCATCGTCTCGATCGACACCCGCAGGGCCCGCGCCCTGCCCGGCGTGAAGGCGATCGTGACGTCGGCCGACTTCCCCGACCTCGCCTCCGAGGAATACGAGGCGGGCGAGAGCGCCTCCAACCTGCGCGACCTCTCCATGAACGTCATGGCGCGGGACAAGGCGCTGTATCACGGTCACGCCGTGGCCGCGGTCGCGGCGGTCTCGGCCTCTGTCGCCGAAGAGGCCATCGATCTTCTCGAGATCGTCTATGAGCCCCTGCCCCACGTCACCGACGTGGAGCTGGCGATGGCGTCGGACGCGCCGGTCCTGCACGAGCACCTGTTCACCGGCGGTCTCGAGACGCGGCCGGACAAGCCCTCCAACATCGCCAAGCGCAACGCCATCGTGCGCGGCGATCTCGCCGCCGGCTTCGCCCAGGCCGAGGTCGTGGTGGAGAGCCGCTACGTCACCGCCGCCACGCACCAGGGCTATATCGAGCCGCACGCCTGCGTGGCGAACTGGGCTCCAGACGGTCAGTGCCAGGTGTGGGCTTCGAGCCAGGGCCAGTTCATGGTCAGGACCTACTGCGCCAAGGTGCTTGGCCTGGAAGCCTCCAACATCCGCGTGACGCCGGCCGAGATCGGCGGCGGCTTCGGCGGCAAGACCACCGTCTACCTCGAGCCCCTCGCGCTGGCGCTCTCTCGCCAGTGCGGCGCGCCGGTGAAGATGGTGATGAGCCGCGAGGAGGTGTTCCGCGCGACCGGCCCGACGTCCGCCTCGGTGATGGAAGTCAAGCTCGGCGCCCTGAAGGACGGGACGATCGTCGCCGCAGACGTGGTGCTGAAATATCAGGCGGGCGCCTTCCCAGGCTCGCCGGTCGGCGCCGGCTCCATGACCGCCCTGGCCTGCTATGACGTGCCCAACTTCTCGATCGTCGGCTACGACGTGATCACCAACACGCCCAAGGTCGCCGCCTACCGCGCGCCGGGCGCGCCGATCTCGGCCTTCGCGGTCGAGAGTGCGATCGACGAGCTGGCCCTGAAGCTGGGGATGGACCCGATCGCCCTGCGCGAGAAGAACGCCGTGCGTGATGGGATGAAGGCCGCCTACGGGCCGACCTATCGCAATATCGGTTATGTGGAGACGCTCGAGGCGATCCGCAGCCACCCGCACTATGCGCAACCGCTCGGGCCCAATCAGGGTCGCGGCGTGGCGGTCGGTTTCTGGTTCAACGTCGGCGGCGAATCCACCGCCACGGTGAACGTCAACGAGGACGGCAGCGCGGTCGTGGCGACGGGCAATCCGGACATCGGCGGCTCGCGGGCTTCGATGGCCATGATGGCGGCGGAGGTGCTGGGCCTGCCGGTGGAGAAGGTCCGCCCGATCGTCGCCGACACCGCCTCGATCGGCTTTTCCATGCTCACCGGCGGCAGCCGCACGACCTTCGCCACCGGCATGGCGGTGACCCAGGCGGCCCAGAAGGTGGTCGAGGACCTCCGGGGGCGCGCGGCCCTGCTGTGGGATGTGCCGATCGACCAGGTCGAGTGGATCGGCGGCGCCGCCGTCTGCCTCGACGCGTCCAAGGCCAAGGGTGAGCTGACTTTAGCGGCGCTGGCTGCGCAGTCGGCGCGCACGGGAGGGCCGATCGGCGCCCAGGTCTCCCTCACCGCCCAGGGCGCGGGGCCGGGCTTCGGCGCCCACATCTGCGACGTCGAGGTCGATCCGGAGACCGGCCACGTCACCATCCTGCGCTACACCGCCGCCCAGGATGTCGGCCGCGCCATCCATCCCGATTATGTGGAGGGCCAGGTCCAGGGCGGCGTCGCCCAGGGCGTCGGCTGGGCGCTGAACGAGGAGTACATCTTCGACGGCGCCGGCGAGATGGAGAACCCGGGCTTCCTCGACTACCGCTGCCCGGTGGCCTCGGACCTGCCGATGATCGACGCGATCCTCGTGGAGGTTCCCAATCCGCGCCACCCCTTCGGGGCCAAGGGCGTCGGCGAGGTGCCGATCGTCCCGCCGCTGGCCGCAGTCGCCAACGCCGTGCGCCGGGCGATCGGCAAGCGGATGACCAGCCTGCCGATGTCGCCGCCGAAGATCCTCGCGGCGATCGAGGAGACGGAGGGGGCCTGACCGCCGTGGTCCGGGTCACCCTCGCCTGTTCCGACTGCCGCCTGCTCGCCGGCGGCGTGTCGGCCCTGGACGTCGAGGCGGACACCGTCGGGCGGATGATCGCCGAGCTCGACCGCCGGCATCCCGGCCTGGGCGAGCAGATCCGCCGCCGCGCGGCCATCGCCATCGACGGCGAGATCCACCAGGACGCCCTAGCGGTCCCGCTGTCGCCGGGGAGCGAGGTCTATCTCATCCCGCGGATTGGGGGTGGGTAACGGATCCTCCCCCGCAACGCGGGGGAGGGGGACCGCGAAGCGGTGGAGGGGGCTGGGTTCGTGACCGGATTCCGCTGCGACTCCGGCGCCTGACGAAGCGGTCAACGCCCGAGCTGTGGCTGGGCCCCCCCCC
>DASXGQ010000182.1:0-32065 GCA_036488995.1 Caulobacteraceae bacterium | reverse complement strand
AGCATGGTCTCGTGGTAGCCGTCGTTCCACCACAGGGAGAGGTCGATCTCGACCTTCTCGCGCTTGCCACGGATGACGAGGGGCGCCTTGAGCAGCGGCGTCTTGGCCTTGTCCAGGTGGCGCACGAAGGCCTCGACGCCTCCCTCATAGTGGAGGATTTCCTCGAACGGCTCGGCGCCGCGCAGATCGCGGTAGTTGATCACCACGCCGGAGTTGAGGAAGGCGAGTTCGCGCAGGCGGTGCTCCAGCGTCTTCCGGTCGAACTCGATGAAGGCGAACGTGGTCATGGAAGGGAAGAAGGTCACCTCGGTGCCCGTGAGCGGCTCGCCGCTGTCGCGCAGGGGAGCCTTGCCCACGATTTCGAGGGGCTTCACCGTCTCGCCGCGCTCAAAGCGCATCTGATGGGTCTGGCCGCCGCGGTGGATCCTCAGCTCGAGCCAATCCGACAGGGCGTTGACGACCGAGACGCCGACGCCGTGCAGGCCGCCGGAGACCTTGTAGGCGTTCTGGTCGAACTTACCGCCGGCGTGGAGCTGGGTCATGATGACCTCGGCGGCCGAGACGCCCTCGCCCTCGTGGATGTCGGTGGGGATGCCGCGGCCGTCGTCGGTGACGGTCACCGAGCCGTCGGCGTTCAGCGTCACCTCCACCTGGCTCGCCCAGCCGGCCAGGGCCTCGTCGATTGCGTTGTCCACCACTTCGTAGACCATGTGGTGCAGGCCCGAGCCGTCGTCGGTGTCGCCGATGTACATGCCGGGCCGCTTGCGAACGGCGTCGAGACCTTTGAGGACCTTGATGGAATCGGCGCCGTAGTCGGCGGCGGCGTCGGCGCGGGGATCGGAGGCGTTGTCGGTCATTTAGGGTTCCAGCAGGCGCAGGCGAGAGGCGTCGACGTGCACGCCGATGGCTCTGCCTTTGAGCGTTTCGAACAGCGCCTCGTCCGTTCCGGTGAGGAAGGCCTGCAGGCCGAGGGCTTCGATCTCGTCGAAGAGGGCAGCCCGCCTGACAGGGTCCAGGTGCGCCGCCACTTCATCCAGCAACAATATAGGAAACGGCGCCGATTCCGCACGCGAAAGTCGCGCCGCCTGAGCCAGGACGAGATTGAGGATCAGCGCCTTCTGTTCGCCGGTCGAGCACTCCGCCGCCGCGCGCTCCTTGGCGGTGTCGACGACCAGCAGGTCGCCCCGGTGAGGACCGGTCAGAGTCCGCCCCGCCGCGGCGTCTCGCGCCCGGCCATGGGCGAGGGCTGCAGCGAGGTCGCGTTCCATCGCCGCCGGCGCAGCGCCGCCGGCGGCGGACCGCTCCCAGTCGCCGGAGAGCTCCAGCCTGGCCAGGGGAAAGGGGCGACCGACGCGTGTGTCGATCTCCGCCTGGAGTGCGGCGACGGTGCGGGCCCGGGCCGTGGCGAGCTCGGACCCGGCGCGCGCCATGCGCGCCTCGACCGCCGATAGCCAGGCGGGATCGGAGTTTTCGGCCAGGAGCCGCGCCCGCTCGCGCAGCGCGCGGTCGTACTCGCCGGCGATGGCGCCATGGCCGGGCTCGGCCGCCAGCACGAGGCGGTCGAGGAAGCGGCGCCGCTCGGCGGGGGCCTCGAGGAACAGGCGGTCCTGGGCTGGCGTGAGCCACATGGGGCGGATGAAGGCGGCCAAGGCGGCCGGCGCGGCGGGTTCCCCTTCGACCCGGACCACGCGGCGGGACGCGCCTTCGACCTCGATTCCGGTCCCGGCGCGGACCGCCCCATCCGGGGTGTCCACCACGACCGACACCGCCCAGGGACGGCCCTGGGCTTCCCCTGGCGCACGCCGGCCGATCTCGGCCAGGGCGGAGCCGCGGAGCCCTCGTCCGGGAGAGAAGAAGCTGATCGCCTCCAGCAGGTTGGTCTTGCCGGCGCCGTTCGCGCCGAACAGGAACACGCCCGCGCCGCCTGGGACCAGACGCGCGCTCTCGTAGGAGCGGAAATCCCTCAGCCGGATCTCGGCGATGGCCGAGCGCACGTGGGGCAGGTCCGCGCGGCCTGGTCTGGTCTACGCCCTGAGGGGCATCAGGACGAACTGCGCCGCCGCGTCAGTGGGGTCGAGCACCAGGACCGGGTCGAGCATGGTCGCCGAGGCCGGACGATCGGCGAATCGCATCTCGATCATCTCGCCGCCGATCTGGCCGCTGACGTCGAGCAGGTAGCGGGCGTTGAAGCCGATCTCGAAGGGAGGGCCGTCATAGTCGACTTCCAGCTCCTCCACCGCCTGGCCCGTCTCCATGTTGCGCACCGTAAGGACGATCCTTCCAGGCTCGACCGAGAGCTTCACCGACCGGCTTTTCTCTGAAGAGATGGTCGCGACGCGGTCGACCGCGGCGGCGAAGAGGGCGTTGTCCGCTGTCAGCACGCGGGTGTTTTCGCGCGGGATAACGCGCGTGTAGTCGGGGAAGGAGCCGTCGATCACCTTCGAGGTCAGGCCCGCGCGGCCGAAGTCGAATCGGACCTTCTGCGGGCTGACCTGCATCTCGATCATCTCACCGGAGTCTTCCAGGAGGCGACGCGCCTCCTGGACGGTCTTGCGGGGAATGATCACGCCCGGCGCGCCGGCCGCGCCGTCCGGCGCGGGCATGTCCGCCATGGCCAGCCTATGCCCGTCCGTCGCCACCGCTCTCAGCACCTCCCGGCCGTCCACAACGAGGGCGTGGAGGTAGATCCCAGTGAGGTAGTAGCGGGTCTCTTCGGTGGAGATTGCGAATCGGGTGCGATCGATGAGCCGCATCAGGGCCGTGGTGTCCACGCCCACCGGAGCGGAGAGTCCCTCCTGCGGCATCGCCGGGAAATCGCCCGCAGGGAGCACCGGCAGGTTCACGCGGTAGCGTCCCGCCCTCACCTGCAGCCGGGGGTCGTCCCCGGTGTAGCTGAGCGAGACCTCCGCCCCCTCGGGAAGCTTCCGGACGATCTCGTAGAGCGTATGCGCCGAGGCGGTGATCTGGCCAGGTGTCTCCACCTCGGCGACCGTCTCGTCGATGATCTCCATGTCCAGGTCGGTGGCCGACAAGGCGAGGCCCGACGGGCGGGCCGATAGAAGGACGTTCGAGAGTATCGGGATCGTATTGCGTCGCTCGACCACGCTCTGGACGTGGCCAAGGGCCTTCAGCAGAGCCGCCCGCTCTATGACAAGCTTCATGTCCAGTTCCGAATCGCCGCCCCGGGGCCCCCCTGCGCCCGCTTAGGCAGAGGGCGGCGTGTTGAAAAGGACTTGGCACACTATCGCAAAAGCCGGCCGCGGGAAGTGGCTTCGCCGTGTTCAGTCCGTGAACCCCGGCGCGGCGGGATCATGTTCAGTATCCTCGGCCTCGCTGCCAGGGGCCGCTCCGGTGGAGTCGCGGGCGGCGACGATCACCATGGCCGCCCGCAGATTGCGCCCGAACAGCTCGTAGCCGTCCTGCAGGACCTGCAGGACGCCGCCGGGGCCCACCTCCGCGGAGGTCTGCTCCATCACCGCCTGGTGCTGGTGCGGATCGAACCTCTCGCCTGCGGCCGGCGCGATTCGCTTGAGGCCGTTGCGCTCGAAGGCGTCGTTGAGCGCCTTCTGGGTCATCTCCAGCCCCACGGCGAGGTTACGGACCATGGGGTCCTGCGCGTCGCGCGGAGCATGCTCGAGAGCCCGGCCGAGGTTGTCGGCCACCCCCATCAGGTCCTTGGCGAAGCGCGTGATTGCGAAGGCGCGCGCCTCATTCGCCTCACGCTCGGCGCGGCGGCGGGTGTTCTCGACCTCAGCGGCCAGGCGCAAGGCCTGGTCCTTCATGGCGGTCAGCTCCGCCTGCATGGCCTCCAGCTCGGCCACGCCCTCGCCGTCCTGCCCCAGCTGGGCTTCAAGACCCACCTCGAAATCACTCATCGCGTCCGTCTCATCCGTTGGTCAGCCGGCCCAGGACCCTGGCGGTGTAGTCCACCAACGGGATCACCCGGGCATAGTTCAGGCGCGCCGGTCCAATGACTCCGATTGCCCCCAGCACCCTGCGTTGGCCGGTCATATAGGGGGCGGCGATCAAGGCGGAACCGGAAAGTGAGAACAGGCGGCTCTCCGCGCCGATGAAGATCCTCACGCCCTCGGCGTCGCGCACGCCGTCCAGCAGCCCGATCAGTTGCTCTTTCTGCTCGAGGTCGTCGAAGAGCATGCGGACGCGCTCGAGATCGGCCACGGCGTTGGGATCGCCGAGCAGGTTTGCGCGCCCTCGGACGATGAGCGCCCGCTGCGAACCCTCGCCGCCGCTCCACGCGGCGAGTCCATCCTCGATGAGTCGCGCTGCGGTGGCGTCCAGATCCCGCCGCGCCTTGCCGAGCTCGGCAGCCACATCGGAGCGGACGTCCGCCAGGGTCTTGCCGCGCAGGCGGGAGTTGAGGAAGTTGGAGGCCTCCTGCAGGGCGGACGGAGTTACGCCGGCAGGCCGCTCCATCAGCCGGTTCTCCACCGACCCGTCCTCGAAGACCATCACCGCCAGCGACTGGTCGGGGCCCAGCGCGATGAACTCCACGTGCTTGACGCCCGCCTCGCGCACTGGCGTGACAACGACCCCCGCCCCGCCCGCGAGGCCGGACAGGATCGCGCTCGCCTCGTCGAGCGCCTGCTCGAAGGTGCGGCCCCGCGCGCACAGGCGGGCCTCGATGTTCTGGCGGTCCTCCTCGGCGACCTCGCCCACTTCGAGCAGGCCGTCGACGAAGAGACGCAGGCCCGCATGGGTCGGTCGCCGGCCGGCGCTCACGTGCGGCGCGTCGAGGAGCCCCAGCTCCGCCAGATCCTGCATCGTGTTGCGGATCGAGGCGGGCGACAGATGCACGCCCGCGCGCGATATGGTCCGGGAGCCGACGGGCTCCCCGGTCTCCAGGTAGGATTCGACGATCCGACGGAAAATGTCCCGCGCCCGCTCGTCCAGCTCGATGAGCGAAGCGCCTTGACCGGAAAGGCTGTGGAAGCTCGGATTGTTCATGGACGACTTTCGTCCTTTCAAGGATAAGCGCCGCCTTCGTTCGCGCAAGGCGCGCGCCGGGCGTGGCCCACAAGCGGAAAGAGCTCTTCAGCCATGCGACCCTCCGACCGTAACGCCGCTACCCTTCGACCGGTAACCCTTGAGACCGGGGTCAATCGGTACGCTGAAGGTTCATGCCTAGTTTCTTTCGGGCACACGCGTGTGCTGGTTACCGCCAGCCTGGAAGAGAGTGTGCCCCCGTTCCTTCGCGGGCGCGGCCAGGGCTGGGTCACCGCCGAGTATGGCATGCTCCCGCGAGCGACACACACCCGTGGCCGACGCGAAGCCGCTCAAGGCAAGCAGTCGGGCCGCACCCAGGAGATCCAGCGACTCGTCGGCCGATCCATGCGCGCCGTGGTCGACCTCAAGGCGCTCGGAGAGCGGCAGATCACCTTGGACTGCGATGTCATCCAGGCGGACGGCGGCACGCGCACCGCGGCGATCACTGGCGGCTGGGTGGCCCTGGCCATCGCCTGTCGCAAACTCCTCGAAGAGGGTCTGATCACACGCGATCCCATCCTTGACCACGTCGCGGCGATCTCCTGCGGCATATTCGAAGGCGAGCCGGTGCTCGACCTCGAATACGAGGAGGACAGCAATGCCGAGGCCGACGCCAATTTCGTACTCACCGGCGGTGGCGACATCGTCGAGATCCAGGCTACCGGCGAGAAGCGCGGCTTCTCCCGCGCCGAATTCGAGGCGCTGTTCAGCCTGGCCGAGTCGGGGATCACCGAGCTGATCGCGATGCAAAAGGCGGCGCTGAAGGGCTGATCAGCCCTCCGCCGCGTCCTCCTCCTCTTCCTCCTCCGCGGGTCCGGGTTCGAAGGCCATCAGGTCCCCAGGCTGACAGTCGAGTTCCCTGCACAGCGCGGCCAGGGTGGAGAAGCGCACGGCCCGCGCCTTGCCGGTCTTGAGGATCGAGAGATTGGCGATGGTCACGCCGACCCGATCGGCCAGCTCGGTCAATGACATTCGCCGCTCGAGGAGAAGGCGGTCCAGACGCACCCGGATCGGCATCAGATGGTCAGTTCCGCCTCGCCCCGCAGGCGAGCGCCTTCACGGAACACCTCGGCGAGGACCACGATCACGAGCACGGCGAACCAGGTGGTCAGGCTGACGCCGCCGGACATCCGGAAGTGATGGATGTCGTGAGCCGCCAAGCGGAGCAGGGGATTGACCACGTACCGCCCCAGCTCCAGTCCCGCCAGAGCGCCGGCGATGATCTGCAGGCGACGCACATTGGCCGGGTGGAAGGGATCGCCTGCAACCAGGGTCTCGGAAATGCGTCGCAGTCGGCCGACGATGATGATCGCGCCGGCGAAATAGACGATCACCGCCAGCAGTACGGCGGCAAGCAGGGGGCCGAGCCACGCCCCTTCGATGTGCATGTCCCCCACCACGATCCGCGCGTCCGAGAGCTCGGGCCTGATGCTCAGAAGCAAGGCGATGACGATACCCGCGGACGCGACGATCGCCGCCGCCCACAGGGCGAAGTGGATCACGTCCAGGATGACCTTCAGCAGGCTCGACACCGAGCCTGGCCCCAGAGCGCGCATCATCGTTTTCCGCGAATCTCCCTGCCTTCGAACGGCGAACGACCGCCAGGCGGTGAGGCCTGGCGGCCGTTTCAGGATGCCTTGGCCGGGCGCTTGGGGGAAGCGTCTCAACCTTGGGCGACGAGAGCAACTGCAACTGCGGACAGCCCGCCGAGGGCGATCGTGCGGAACAGGGGCAGGGCGATGCGGTCGAACATGCCGAGAAGCTTGGTGGCGAACATGGCTTAAGTTCCTTCGAGATCGGGGGGAAGCGCTTCGCGTACCCCCCGGGCGTTTGGGGAAAACGACTTAACCTTGGGCGACGAGAGCAACCGCGACTGCGGACAACCCGCCGAGGGCGATCGTGCGGAACAGGGGCAGGGCGATGCGGTCGAATATGCCGAGCAGCTTGGTGGCGAACATGGCTTCAGATCCTTTGAGATCGGGGGGGAAGCGCTTCGCCTTCCATTCCCCTCGGGAGCGGCCCGCCGCCGTCCCTTATGTGATTATCGATATGCCCATATCGTTCCTCAATCAAATTACATATCGTTTATCAATATTAAACCTCGGTAATAGATTAAGCCGCGGTAATGCGGCCGCACTGTCTTCGCCGGACGCTTGGGGCTAGGAGGAAGGGATGCCGCTGAGCCTCGCCGCCGGAACACGCCTCGTCGCCGCCACCCACAATCCCGGGAAGGCCCGCGAACTTGCCGAACTGCTGCGGAACCGTTTCGAGGTGGTGTCCGTCGCCGATCTGAACCTTCCCGAGCCGGAGGAGCCTGAGACGACCTTCGTGGGAAATGCAGTGCTCAAGGCCCGCGCAGCGGCCGACGCCTCTGGTCTGATCGCCATCGCCGACGACTCGGGCCTGTGCGTCGCCGGCCTGGGCGGCGCCCCGGGCGTCCACTCCGCCCGTTGGGCCGGTCCCCAGAGGGACTTCGCCCATGCCATGGCCCTGGTCGCGCAGAGGCTCGAAGAGGCGGAGAGCGAAGAGCGCGCGGCGTCGTTCGCCTGCGCCCTTGCGGTCGCCTGGCCGCGCGGCCCAGTCGTCGCCGTCGAAGGACGTGTCGACGGGATGCTGAGCTTCCCTCCGAGAGGGAACCGCGGCTTCGGCTACGACCCGATCTTCATCCCGCTCGGCGGGGGCCAGACGTTTGGCGAGATGGATCCGCAGGCGAAACACGCCATCAGCCATCGCGCCCGGGCGTTCGCCGCCCTGGAGGCGGCGCTGTTTTGACGCCGTCCCTGGCGGACGGGCCCGCTCCGATCGCCCTCTACGTCCACTGGCCGTTTTGCGCGCGGATCTGTCCGTATTGCGATTTCAACGTCGTGCGGGACCGCGGCCGTGAGCCGCTCAAGTCGAAGCTGGCCGAGGCGATCCGGCGCGATATCGAGGGCCACGCGCGGCTGACGGGACCGCGGAGCCTCGTCTCGGTCTTCTTCGGGGGCGGCACGCCCTCCCTGCTCGATCCCGGCGAGGTCGCCGCCATACTGGCCAGCGCGCGCGCGGCCTGGACGCCGAGCGCCGATCTCGAGGTGACCCTGGAGGCCAATCCGGCGGACGCCGACTTTCGCCGCCTCGAGGCGCTCGCCGCGGCAGGGGTCAACCGGCTGTCGCTTGGCGTGCAATCGCTCGACGACGCCAATCTCAGAGTTCTGGGGCGCAACCACGATGCGGCCCTCGCGCGCCGCGCGGCGAAGGCCGCCCGGGCTGCAATGCCCCGACTTTCCCTGGACATGATCTGGGGCCTTCCCGGTCAGGACGTGTCGGAGTGGGCGCGCGACCTCGAGGCCGCCATCGACCTGCAACCCGAACACGTCTCCGCCTATGAGCTCACCTTCGAACCCGGCACGCCGTTCGACCGCGCCCGCGAGCGGGGACGCATGATTCCTCCCGGGGAGGACGCGAGGGCGGAGCTCTACGATCTCACCGGCGCCATTCTCTCCGACGCGGGGTTCGACGCCTACGAGGTGTCCAACCATGCGCGCGGTCCGCGGGCCAGGTCGCGCCACAACCTCGTCTACTGGCGAGGCGGCGACTATGCGGGCGTCGGTCCCGGCGCACATGGCCGTCTCACGCGCGAGGGCGCCCGCTGGGCGACCCAGGCCCCTCGCGAGATCGACGCCTATCTCGAGACCGTCGCGCGGGAGGGCTCGGGCGCTGGCCTCGAACGCCTCGAGCCTCGCCAGGCGGCGCTCGAGCGCCTGCTCATGGGCCTGCGCACCAGCGAGGGCGTCCTGCTCGAGGACCTCGCCGTCCTGGCCATCGAAGAAGGTCGGTTCCAGGAAGTCCGAGGCCTCGCCGAGCGCCGCAACGGTCGGCTCGTCGCGTCGGCGGACGGCCGCAGGGTCCTGGACGCCCTCATCGCTCGCTTGGCAGCCTGAAGCAAAGCTGACTCATCCCTGTCGCGCTCGTTCAGCGCGAGTTCAGGGGCTCCGGAGCAATCTCCAGCCATCCTGGTGAGGCGCAAGCCGATGCGTCTCCAAACCAAAAGGAGCTGGAAGATGAAAACCTTGAAAGCCGCGGCCGCCACGGCCGCCGCCATCGGAGCTGTCGCCGTGGCCGGCGCCGCCGCCGCCTGGCCGGTGGTCGTCGCCGCCCCCGCGCCGTACGCCTACGCGCCCTATCCCGTTCGCCACGTGGTCGTCGCGCCCCCGTACGCCTACACGAGCCCGGTGTGGGTCGGCGGCGTCTACTACGGCTCTCCCTACTGGTACCACGGTGTGCGGTACTTCGGCCCGCACGGCTGGGGTGGTCACTGGGGATACTACCACCGTCGCTGAGCGCCAGCGCCATGGCGTGGCGCCGAAGACTCCGGGTTCGGCGCCGTCGCCCGGCGCCGACCAGGAATAGAGACGCCAAGGATTCTGCCATGACTGCAAAGATCGCGCCGGCCCTTGCCGGCGGCCTGGCGGTCGCGGCGATCGCAACGACCGCCTTCGCCTCTCCCGCCTACTGTCCGCCCTGCACCCACCGGCATGTCGTCCACCACCATTACCACCACTACGCGGTACGCGGGCCCTATCCGACCTACGGCGCCTACGCCGGACCGTCGTGGGGCTATCCCGTCTATGTCGACCCTGGGCCAGTCTACGGCCCCGCCTACTACGGCTATCCGGGCTGGGGCGTTTATTACGGCGGGCCCTACTGGTACGGGGGGTACTACGCCGGGCCCGGCTACTGGCCCCGCGGTTATTGGGGTTGGGGCGGCTGGGGATACCACGGATACGGCCGCCGCTGGCGTTGAAGAGGTGAGATGAAGGCGATCATCGCGGCTGCCGCCCTGGCGCTCGCAAGCACCGCGGCGGCTGTGCCCGCCGAGGCCGCTTGCCACCTCAACGCCGCTGACGCCGCCAGCGCCGGCCAAGGCTGCGCCCAGCGTTGGATGGACGCCAATCTGAGGATGGACGACATCCTCACCGTCGGGACACACAACAGCTATCACGAGGTCGCCCGGCCGCAGGTGATGGCGCTGATCCGCGCTGCGGCGCCGAAGCAATGGCAGGGGCTGGAGTACGATCATTCCGAGGCGCTCGATCGCCAGTTGGACGACGGCGCGCGGGCGCTCGAGCTGGATCTCGTCTACGATCCCGAGGGCGGGCGCTTCGCACACCCGGCGGGGGCGCGGCTGGCTGGGCTGCCCGACGACCCAGCCTATGTGGCGGCGATGTCCGGTCCCGGGTTCAAGGTCCTGCACATCCAGGACGTCGACTACCGCTCGAACTGCCTGACCTTCGTCGAGTGCCTGCGCATCATCCGGACCTGGTCGCTGGCGCACCCGCGCCACGCGCCGATCCTGATCACCATGAACACCAATGACGAGAAGACCCACGCGCCCGGCGGGGTCGACGAACTCCCTTTCGACGAGCACGCCTACGACGCCCTGGACGGCGAGATCGCCAGCGTCTTTGCGCGCTCCGAGCTGATCACGCCGGATCAGGTGCGGGGCCACTACCCCACCCTGAGGGAGGCGGTGCTGAAGCGGGGGTGGCCGAGCCTCGGCGCTGCGCGCGGCAAGATCATGTTCGCGCTGGACGAGGAACCCCCGCATATCGCAGCCTATCGCGGACGGCGTCGCTCGCTCGAAGGGCGCCTGCTGTTCGTCAACACCGACGAGAATTCGCCGGCCGCGGGCTACATCACGCTCAACGAGGCGGCCGATGCGCCGCGCATCGCGAAGGATGTGAAGGCGGGCTTCATCGTCCGCACCCGGGCCGATGCGGACACCGTCGAGGCGCGGACCAATGACACCCGCCGGCGTGAGAGCGCCCTCGCCTCGGGCGCGCAGTACGTTTCGACCGACTATCGTCATCCTGACGCCCGGCTCTCGCCCTATGAGGTGCGCCTGGGCGGCGGCGCTGTCGCCGTGTGCAATCCCGTGCGGGCCGCCGGCCGCTGCGGTGGTATGACCATCGAGCCATGACGCCACTGCGCGGACGCTCGCTCCGAGGGACGCGAGACGGCGGCCGCCGAACACGGAGGTGGGCCGGGGCGCTGGCGGCGCTGCTGGCGGGCGGAGGCGCGGCTTTTCCGCTGGCGGCTGCGGCCGCATGCAAGGACCCCTATGTCGAGCTCCCGGTGACTATGTGGGGCACGCGGCCGATGATCTCGGCGTCGATCGACGGTCATCCCATCGAGCTCGTCGTCGACACCGGCGCCACCTTCAACATCCTGACGCCGGCGGCGGCCGAGGAGCTGAAGCTGCCGCTGGGCCCCGCGCCGGAAAACCTTCTGATCGCAGGGCTGGGCGGCGAGATCCGGCCTTCGCTCGCGACAGCGCGCCAGTTCACGCTCGCCGAGGGGAAGCTGTCGCAGCCCAATGTGGAATTCCTCGTCGGCGGCGGCGCGGCCGGCGAACGGGCCGCCGGGCTGTTGGGACAGAGTCTCTGGGCGAGCTTCGACGACGAGTACGATCTGGCCAATGGCGTGGTCCGCATCTCCAAGCCAAAGGGCTGCGCCCACACGCCCATGGCCTATTGGGATCGCACGAGGACCTATGGGGTCATGGACCTCGTGTCGTTCGCTCAGATCGGGCGGATGACCAGCGGCTATGGAGAGGTGAACGGACAGCGGATCCGCGTCACCTTCGACAGCGGCGCGGCCACCTCGGCCCTCAGCTTCGCCGCCGCGCGTCGCGCGGGGATCAATCCCTATGGGCCAGGTTCGCAGTCCGGCGGCGGCTTCTTTGGCATCGGCCGGCGGATGGTTGAGAGCCGGATCGTGCCCGTCGATGTCCTGGAGTTGGGCGGCGAGAAGATCGAGCGCACGCGGATCCGACTTGCCGACGTCGGGTTCAGCAACTCGGACATGCTGCTGGGCGCCGACTTCTTCCTGTCGCACCGCATCTACGTCGCCAATTCGCAGAACAAGATCTACTTCACGTACAACGGCGGGCCGGTGTTCAACCTCCGCCCGCAGGTGGCTGTGACGAATCCGTTTGCCGCCCTGTTAGGCTCAGCCGCGCCGCCGCCCAGCGGCACGGGCGCAGCCGCGCCACAGGTCCCTGCGCCTCCCGCGAGCGCCGGCCAGGCTGAGCCGAAGGATGCATCGGGATATGGGCGGCGGGGCGCCGCCTCGCTGGGTCGGGGCGAACTTGCCAAGGCGATAGCAGACCTGACCAAGGCCCACGAACTCGCGCCCGACAAGGCCGCCTACCTCTATCAGCGGGGCCTTGCCTATCGACAGAACCGCCAGCCCTCGCTCGCCATGGCCGACTTCGACGCCGCCCTAAATCTCGATCCGGGCGACGCGGACGTCCACATGGCCCGGGCCGAGCTGCGTCTGGTGGGACGGCAGAACAACCAAGCGACAGCGGACCTGGAAGCCGCCGACAAGACCATGTCGAAGGAGGCGGACGCGCGCCTCGTCGCCGCGGAGCTCTACATGCGGGCCGACGCGTTCGATCGGGCCGCCGCGGACTTCGATACGTGGATCCACGCGCACGGGGACGATGCGCGCCTCGAACACGCCCTGGCCGGTCGCTGCCAGGCCGGCGCCATGAGCGGCGATGAATTCGAGCGGGCGATGAGCGCCTGCGACAGCGCGCTGCGACGCGGGGCCCACGATCCTGAAGCCCTGGAGGGACGCGGTCTCCTGCGACTGCGAAAATCGGAGGACGCGAAGGCGATCGCGGACTTCGACGCGGCTCTCGCGGCGCGCCCGAAACTTCCCTGGGCCCTCTATGGTCGAGCCGTGGCCGAGCAAAGGACGGGCGCGGCGGACGCGGCGAAGGCGGATTTCGCGGCGGCCGTTTCCGTTCGACCGAAGATCGCCGAAGAAGCAAAGGCGAGGGGCGTAGGCTCCTGACGCCGGCGCCAGGCAAGGAGGGGGAAAATGCCGACGACGACCAACCACACTTCGGTCGGGGATCTGAACCGGGCGAACCTTGGCAAGCTGCCCGAACACCTGGGCCTCACGATCACGGAAGTCGCAGAGGGCCGTGTCGCGGGGCGATTCGAGATCCGCCAGGATCTCGTGGCTCATACCGGCTATCTGCTGGCCGGAGCCGTCCTGTCGGTGGCGGATATCCTGTGCGCCTACGGCGTCTCCACGGCCTGGCCGGAGGGCGCAAACGGCTTCACCACCGTCGAGGTGAAGTGCAATTTCACCGGAACCCTACGAGAAGGCGCGGCGGTCTGCGTGGCGCAACTGCTGCACGGGGGGCGCACCACCCAGATCTGGGACGCCACGGTGACGGACGAGGCCAGCGGCAAGCTGATGGCCGCGTTCCGCTGCACCCAGATCATCCTGTATCCCAGGCCCTGAGCAGGGTCGCGGCGCAATGCATCCCGAACATGCAAGATTGCTGGCGGAGATCCGGGCCCTGGCGCCCTCGCCGCGGGAGGAGCCGCCGCAGCGGGATTCCTACGGCGGCAGCGGCCATCCGTTTTACCGCGTAGGCGTCCCGGAGCGGCGGGCCATCGCCAAGGCCTGGGTCGCGCGCCGCCGCGGCCGGGACCCGTCCGAAACCCTGGCGGTGATCGACAGTCTCTTCGCCGGAGACTCGCACGAGGAGAAGACCCTCCCCGGCTTCATCCTCGCGCTCGACCGCGTGGCGCACCGCCGGGTCCGGCCCGCGGATCTTGACCGCTGGCTGGGCGAACTGAACGGCTGGGCGGAGATCGACTGCCTCTGCCAGAGCGTCTTTACGGCGGAGGACATGGCCGCGGACTGGCCGGCGTGGAAGGCGCTCATCGACCGACTCGCCGCAGATAAGAACATCAACAAGCGCCGGGCGGCCCTGGTCTTGCTGAACGCGCCGGTGCGCGGCTCGGACGACCCATGCTTCCGCGACCTCGCCCTGCAGGTGATCGACACGCTGAAAGCCGAACGGGACATCCTCATCACCAAGGCGGTCTCGTGGCTGCTACGGACGACGACCAGCCGCCATCGGGCTGCTGTCGAAGATTACCTTGCGCGGGAAGCCGACCACCTGCCCAAGATCGCGGTACGGGAAACGCGAATCAAACTCGCGACGGGAACCAAGTCCGGTCGAGGACGGCGAATCGTTGAGGTCGGCCCGAAGGATCAGGAATGACCACGACTCTCGTCCAGGACGCCCGCGACACCCGCCAGACCTATCTTTACTTCGGCGCCTTGACTTTCCTGCTCTACCTGGCGAGCCCGGCAGGCTACCTCGTCGACATTTCCACGTCGTACATGTTGAAAAATCATCTGCACGCCGGCGCCTCCGAGGTTTCGACGTTCAGGTTGCTGACGGCCATTCCCACCTATTTCGCCTTCGTCTTTGGGTTCCTGCGGGATACCTGGAGTCCTCTGGGCCTGAAAGATCGTGGCTATTTCCTGATCTTCGCGCCGCTGACAGCTGCGGTGTTCCTGTGGATGGCGCTGTCGCCGATCACTTATTCCGGCCTGTTTGTCGGCATGTTCATGGTGCTGCTCGCCTCCCGGGTCATCGGTGCGGCCTATGCGGGATTGATGGCGCTGACCGGACAGGAGAAGCTGATGTCCGGGCGCCTGGCGGTGCTCTGGCAGGTCGTCGCCTACATCCCCGTCCTCGCTGGCGCGGCCGCGTCGGGCTACCTGACCGAGCACGTTCGCCCCTCGACCATCTTCATGATTTTGGCCGTGCTCACGGCCGGCGTCGGTGCAATGGGCCTGTGGAAGCCGCGCGCCGTATTCGCCGGTGCGTACGAAGCCCCGCAGGCGCGCGGATCGACCATCCTGGGCGATCTCAAGCGCCTGGTGCGCCACCGGGCGATCTATCCGGCGGCGCTGTTGATGTTCCTGTTTTCCTTCGCGCCCGGCGGTCAGACGCCGCTGCAATACTACCTGACGGACCACCTCCACGCTTCGGACGCGATCTACGGCGACTTCAACGCGATCTTTGTGGCCTCGTTCATCCCGGTCTTCCTGATCTACGGCTGGCTGTGCAAGCGCGTGCGGCTCGGGCGCCTGCTGGTGTGGGGGATCATCATCTCGATCCCGCAGATGATCCCGATGGCCTTCATCCACACGCCGACCCAGGCCCTGATCCTCGCCGCCCCAATCGGAGCGATGGGAGGAATCGTGACCGGCGCCATCTACGACCTGGCCATGCGTTCGTGCCCGCCAGGGCTGCAGGGCACGCTGATGATGCTGATCGAGGCCGCCTTCGTCCTGTCCACCCGCGGCAGCGACCTGCTAGGCTCAGTGATCTACGCCAGCAGCCCGACCTACGGTTTCACCTACTGCGTGATCGCGATCACCATCGTCTACGCCCTCATGCTGCCGGTCGTGCTGCTGATCCCCAAGCACCTCCTCGCCACGGCCGATGGCGAGGCCAGCCCCGAGGCGGAGGCGGACCTCCTGCGCGAGCTTGCCGAGTCGCCCGCAGTCTAGAGCAAACCCCGTTCAGACGGAGCCGTCTGAACGGGGACGATTTGCTCTAGATTCAAAAACTTGAGCGCCGTCTCATCGCCCAACCAGTCCCCACTTGGGCGGACGGCGCTCTAGCTGCAGCAACCCAGGGCGACGCCTTCGCGCCGCGGGTCTGCGCCGCCTTGCAGCTTGCCGTCGCGGACGATCACCCCATGCAGGCCTGAGTCTTCGACCCCGGCGCCGCCTTCGAGCGTGATCCCCTTGGCCCGGAGCGCGTCGACGACGCCGGGCGGGAACTTCTCCGGCTCGGAGATGAAGCGATTACCGATCGCGACCAGGTTGGGCAGGGCGACAGCGTCCTGCATCGACAGTTTCCAATCCAGAGCCCCGACGATCCCCTTGAGGACGAATGCCGGGATTGCAAGGCCGCCGGGCGAGCCGATCGCGGCGACGAAGCGGCCCTCACGATCCAGGATGATCGTGGGCGACATGGACGAGCGCGGGCGCTTGCGGCCGGCCACCGCATTCGCCGCCGGCGTGCCGTCGGCGTTGTCGGGATTGAACGAGAAGTCGGTGAGCTGATTGTTGAGGAAAAAGCCGTCGACCATCCGGCCGTCGCCGAAGACGCTCTCCACCGTTGTAGTCATGGCGACGACATTGCCCCAGCGGTCGACGACGACGAAGGACGAGGTGCCGCCTGGCTCACGCGTGGCGTCCGGTCCGAAGGTGGGCGCGCCGGCGGGGTGGCCTGGCTGAGGCGGAGGGCCGGCCGTATCGCCGACCAGGCGGGCCCGCTCGGCCAGGTAGGCGGGATCCAGCAGGCCGGCCACCGGTACCTTCACGAAAGCCGGATCGCCATTGTAGTGCAGGTCGTCGGCGTAGCTCAGCCGCTCAGCCTGGGCGAGTTCGAACCAAGCCTCGGGATCGGCGGGGCCGCGCGTGGCGATGTCGGTGTGCTCGAGGATGCCAAGGGCCTCGAGCGTGTCCGGGCCTCCCGACGGCGGATTCGGCGTGCAGACCACCCAGACGCGATACGGCCGGCAGAGGGCTTCGCTGCGATAGGGCTGGTAGGCGGCGAGGTCCGCCAGCGTCATGGTGCTGGGCAAGGGATCCTGCTTGAGGCGCGCGACGATGTCGTTGGCGATCCGACCTTTCAGGATGGCGTCGGGGCCCTCAGCCCCGATCAACCGGAGGGTCGCCGCGTAGGCGGGGTTTTTCAGCCGTTCACCCGCCCGTATCGGCTGGCCATCGGGGCCCTTGAAATGGGCGATCACGTCCGGGGCCTTGGTCTGCGGCGCCCGTCCCACCACCATGCCCTGGAGGCGGGGCCCGACCAGGAAGCCCGCCTCGGCCAGCTTCTCGCTGTCGG
The DNA here is from genome assembly GCA_036488995.1 of Caulobacteraceae bacterium. Taxonomy (GTDB): domain Bacteria; phylum Pseudomonadota; class Alphaproteobacteria; order Caulobacterales; family Caulobacteraceae; genus Acaudatibacter. The sequence continues at coordinate 15,336 of DASXGQ010000182.1, read as the reverse complement.
TGAAGAGGCCGGCCCACGGCAGCTTCCCGCGTTCCTTGTGCGCCATGTAGAGGGCGGCGATCGCTCCCGGGACGCCGGCCGAACGGCCCGAGAGGACCGCCTCCGGATAGGACATCGGCTTCCCGTCGGGCTTGAGGAACAGGTCCCTTGTCGCCCCGGCCGGCGCGAACTCGCGCCCGTCATAGGCTGTCACCTTGCCTGTGTGCGGATCGTAGAAGACGATGAAGGCGCCGCCGCCGACCCCGGAGCTCTGCGGCTCGACGAGGCCCAGGGTCGCCTGGACGGCGACGGCGGCGTCGATGGCGTTGCCGCCCCGGCGCAGGATCGCCAGTCCCGCCTCCACGGCCTGAGGGTTGGCTGCGGCGACCATGGCCTTGGGTCCCTGCAGGGTGGTGGGCGTCGGCCTGGCTTGCGCAAGTCCGGCGAAGAGAGCGCAAAGGATCAGCGAGGCGACCGGGAGGCGCAGGCTCATGGATTCCCTTTCGGCGCAGACGCGCCGCGATGTTCGTAAGCTTCCTTAGAGACCTTCGGCGCGTAGCGGAACCGAGCGCGTTACGCGGCGCGCCGAGGCAGTTCAGAGGACGAGAAAGCGCTCGGATGGCCGAGGATAGTGGGCGTAGCCGTCCGCTCGGGGATAGATCACCGTACGCGCCCCGGAGCAGAAACCTCCCCACCACGAGAACGACGAGTTGGTGAGGATCAGCGCCCGCGCGCGGACCATCAGGGCGAGATCCGACCAGGCGTCGGGCTGATCCAACTCGACGATCGGTCGGCCGAGGTCCCCCAGGCGCCGCCGGGCCAGGCCGACGTCATCGGAGAGGAGAACCACTTCGCGCACGGCTCCTGTCTCCGCCTCGATTCGTTCGAGGGCGTCAGCGAAGTAGCGCCCCGGCGGCGTTCGGCGCGCGCGGCGCCTTCGCTCCTCCTTGTAGGTTCGGTAGTGGATCACGACGTGGCCGGCGGGCGCGTGGCGGCCATGGGTCTCGAACAGGCGTCGCGTCTGCAGGCGTAGCCGTTCGGCGTCGAGCATGTAGGATTCGTCCTGCCAGTAGCCGCTGAAGAAGGCCCCCTTCCTGACCAGGGCGCGCAGGGCGGCCTCGTTCACGGGCCGTCTGCGCTCGGCGACGAATCCCGGAGCGGGCAGGAAACGCGCGGCCCTGTGCGCCAGGCGAGATCCGGCCAGGGGCCTATGGGCCGGGACGAAGGCGCCCAGGCTCCGCGAGAACTCCGCCAGTTCGAAGCCACGGCCAAAGGCGTCGCGCTCGTAGGACGACAGGTCCAGCGCCACCGGTTGTCCGGTCGCGATGGCCACGGATCGGGCGAAGGCCAGGCCGAAGAGCTGGTTGCCGAGGCCGCCCTGGATCTTCACCGTCTTCACCGCGACGCCTCCGCCGGCGCAGGGACAGGAGGGGTGGTGAGGCAACCGCAGGCAAAGGCGAACAGGCAGGCGAGGGTCTCGGTTCGGAGCGGGTAGTCGACGGCCGAGGCAGCCATGAGCAGGCCGGCGGCCAGGCTCGATGCGCGTGCGAGGCTGCTCCCGCCAGGGCCCCAGGCGCGGGCCGATCGCTGGCCGAACCAGAGCAGGAAGAGGGCCAGCAGCACGAGTCCGACCACGCCGGTCTCGATCCACGCCTCAAGGTAGTCGTTGTGCGCATGATTGAGGAAGGCGGGCCCGACAAGGTCGAGCGGTTCGGCGGCGCGGTACAGGCGCTCGAAGCTCCCCACGCCTGACCCGAGCGGCATGACCTGCCGACCTGCCTCTATGACCGCCGGCCAGATCTGCGTCCGCGCCTCCGGCCTCGGCTGGTCGACGAAACGGTCGATCAGCGGGCCACCGGCGAGCACGGCGACGGCGGCGCCCGCAGCGAGGGTGACGGCCCCCATAAGGGCGAGTGTTCGTCGTGGAACCCGGCTGGCGGCCAGCACCGCCAGGGCGCCGAAGGCCGCCGGAGCCGCGAGGATGATCCCCGCACGGGACCGGACGGCGCCAAGCGCGGTGATTGCGAGAAGCGGGAAGAGCGCGCCGATGACGACCGCTCTGGATTGTCCCGGAAGCCCGGACCCGGCAAGTCCCGGCGCCGCCAGGGCGGCCGAGATCGGGATGAGAGCCAGAAGCCAGGCCGCCTGGTGATTGCGATTGGCGAACAAGCCAACCAGCGAGCCCACATTCGTCGTGGCGTAAGGATAGGCCCACCCGCCATCGGGCTGGGACAGCTGGACCAGGCCCAGGACGAGCCCGGCCGCCGCCGTGGCCAGCCAGAGAATCCCTAGCGTGCGGCGCCCTCGTATCGTCAACTGCGACGTGGCCAGGAAGACGGCCGCAGGCGCGACGAGAGCGAGGGCGCACCCCAGGGTGGCTGCCGGATACAAGCTAAGGGGCGCCCAACCGGGCGCGATCCCCACGGTGGCCAACGCATTCCACCGAGCCGCCCCGCCGGCGAGTTGGCTCCATACGCCTGACGGAAGCGGGACGAGCTGCATGAGCGGCGTGACGACGATCAGTCCAAGGACGCCGACCCCCCAGTCAGATCGAGGAGCCAGCGTCCCCGAGAGGAAGGCGGCAGCCAGAACAGGAAGGGCGCAAAGCTCGACCAGGGCGAGGCGAAACGGAGTTTCAGCGCTGGCGCCGCCCAGGCTGACAGCCGCCAGGCAAAGAAGTGACAAACCGGCGAGCAGCGGCCCCTCCGGGCCGTTGTCGGCCCATCCCGTTTCAGACATCCCCGCACCCGTCCTGTCGTGCGCAAGCGCTTATCAGCCACCTTGGGGGAGCCAAATGGGTCGGCGCGTCGCATGGTTCGAAACGGAACCTTTGCCTTGAAGGCTGCGTTGGACGGCGCGATTGTGCGAGTTGGCTGTCAGCGTCGAATGCCCCCAAGGAGGCGTCATGCTTAGGTCGTTACGGATCGCCGGGATCGTTGGCCTCGTCCTCCTCCTGGCCGCGTGCGCCGCCGGCAGCCCTGACGCCCGCCAGGCGGCGGGAGGCGGGCCGCTCACCCTCCTTATCCTGGGGTTCTGGCATGGGCTGATCGCCCCGGTGACGCTGATCATCGAGGTGATCCAGCGATTCTTCCCGGGAGTGCTGCCGATCCCCCAGGCGTGGCACCTCTACGAGACCAGCGCCGCCAGCGTCCCGTACGACGTGGGCTTCTATTTCGGTCTCGCGGGCGGCCCGACCTTCGCCTATTCCCGTTGGCGGTGAGGCCGAGAGCTCAGGCTGCGGTCGCCGCGACGTCCGTCGTGACCTCACGCGCGGGGACGCGGCGTCGTTCGAGGATCATGGGCAGACCGTGCTGGAACTGCAGGGTGATGTTGGCCTTGGGGGCGACGTCGGCGCCTGGCGCCAAGCGCGCGGAATAGCGCTGGGCCAGGGCGGCGAGGGCCAGGATCGACTCATTGATCGCCAGGACCTGGCCGATGCAGACGCGCGGACCGCCGCCGAAGGGCAGATAGGCGAAGCGCGGCCGGTCCGCCGAGCGCTCCGGCGAGAATCGATCAGGATCGAAGGTCTCGGGGTCGGACCATAGCTGTTCGTGCCGGTGCACGACCCAAGGAAGGACGTTCACCGAAGTCCCCTTGGGGATCCTGACCCCGCACAACTCGTCGTCCGCCGCCGCGCGGCGGCTCGAGAGGCCCGGCGCGGCGGGGTAAAGCCGCATGGCTTCCTCGACCACGCACCGCGTGTAGGGCAGGCGCGTCAGGTCGCCAGGCTCGGGTGCGCGGCCGCCCAGTTGCGCATCCAGCTCCGACTGCAGGCGGGCGAGGTGCTCGGGGCGCTGCGAGAGCAGGTACCAGGTCCACGAGAGCGTGCTGGCGGTGGTTTCGTGGCCGGCGATGTAGATCGTGACGATCTCGTCGCGGATCTCCTTGGCGCTCAACCGGCCGCCGGTCTCGGCGTCGCGGGCCGCCATCAGGCGATCGATAAGGTCCGCCGGCCCATCGTGGGCGCGCCCTTCGCGCTCGGCAAGCAGCGTCTCGATGGCCGCGTCCAGTGGACGGGACGCCTCGGCGAGTTCCTTCGTGCGCCGCTTCATCCGCCAGGCGCTGATCACGGGCAGGATGTCCAGGATGTTTGCGGACGCCGAGGCCGCCGCCCCGCGCGTGAGCACGTCACGCACAAGGGCCCCCATCTCGCCGCTGTCGGCCGAGAAGACCGTGCGCGATATGACTTCCAGGGTGAGGGCCGTCATCTCCTGGGACATGTCGATCGGCGTCTCGTCGGGAAGCGCGTCCCAGCGGGTGAGGAAAGTCTGGATCGTCGCCGCCATCGCGGGCCCATAGGACGCGACGCTGCGGGGATCGAAGGCCGGCGCCATGATCCGCCGATGCCGGCGCCAGTCCTCGCCGTCGAGACCCAGCAGGCCCCCGCCGAAGATGGCGGCGAAGAATTCGATATCCATCTTCGCCTTGGGATAGTTGGCGGACTGCTCCACGAGCACGCGGCGCACGGCCGCCGGATCGCTGACCACCGCCCAGCGCCCGAAGATGCTGCGGCCCACGAACACCGGCTCGCGATAGGCCCGGTCCGGGATCACCCCGAAGAATCCCTCTTGCCGACGAGACCGTCGCGACCGGCGCCGCATCGCCTCCATGCTGCCGGCGAGAGGCGTGGGCTCATGCGTCTCCAGGTCGTGGTCGGACATGGTCAGACACCTTTGCGTTCGAGCCGCCAGAGGCGGTTCTTCAGGAAAATTGGTCAGACGCCACTTCAGACCTGAGAAATATCAACTTCCACTTCAACAAAGTCAATATCACGCGTCGCGCGCAGAGCCGAGGGCGCGTTGGTGGCCGCCTCCCGCGCGTCGAGAGCCAGGCGAATCTCGTGCTGGCGCTTCGCATCCATTCGCCAGCCGACCACGCAGGCGCCGCCGAGCATGACGAAGACGATCGGGCCGGCGATGAACGCCCAGGTCAGGCGCGTGATGGCTTCTGGCGTGTTCGACGCGCCCTCGGCGGCGTTGAACCCGAGCAGGGACAGCAAGGGAAAGCTCAGGCCGATCGCCAGGGCCCCGGCGATCTTCGCGGCCAGCCCGTTCAGGGCGTAGACGAGGCTGATCCGCTCCTTGCCCTGCTCCAGACGGACCTCGTCGCCGACGTCAGCGAGCATGGCCTGGATCATCAGGCCAAAGCTCGACGCCATCGCGCCGCACCAGCACATGGTGGCCACGCCCAGAGGCATGTTCCCCTTGAGCGGGATGAGCACCGAAAACAGCCCGAGCGAATAGGCCGTGGTGGACACCATGAGGGTCCGGTGCTTGCCGATCCGCTTGGCGAGGCTGGCCGCGCCAAGCGCCCCCGGGACACCCGCCAGGATGTAGATGGCGAGCAGAAGCGAAGCCTGCTGGATCGTGTAGCCGCGCGCCTGGGTGAAGAAGAAGATGTAGAGGCCGCTCATCCAGCCCGGACCCAGGGTCAGCGAGGTCTGGGAGAGGAACAGGCGGAGCAGATCGGGCTTGGAGAGCACCCCCCAGACTTCACTCCAGTCCACCTTGTGGCTTGCGACGAAGTCCTGCGCGACGCGCTCGGGGGTGAAGATCGAGGTGATCGCGATGGCGATCGGCGTGAGCACGGCCATCGCCCAGCCCATGGCCTGCACGCTGGCGGCGTCGTCGGCGTGGAAGCCCTGCCCCAGGACGGGAATCAGAATGATCGCCACCGCGCCAAACACGCCGACGGCGGTCTGAACGCCGAACAGGCGCGAGCGCTCATGATAGAGCGTCGCCAGGGTCGCGCCCCACGCGCTGCTGCTGAGGTTGACGATCGACATCGCCAGATAGAGCACGAGGAGCCAGACGGTCAGGAATCCCCAGCCGAACCCGTGGGGCGCCATGTAGAGCTTGTAGAGCGACACGCTGAGGAGTGGCGCGCCAAGCATGAGCCAGAAGCGATAGCGACCCACCGGCGTGTGGGTGCGATCCATCAGCATCGCCAGGCCCACGTCCACGGGGATGTCGAACAGCCGGACACCCATCCAGACGCCGCCCACGACCGCCATCGGCACGGCCAGATGTCCGGCGAAGTAGGGGGGGAGATAGACGAAGACCGCGACGCCGAGCGCCGCGATGGGCAGGTTCGCAGCGGAGAAGGCAAGGATGGTGGCCAGTGACAGCCGCCCGCTCGGCGTCCCGCGCCCTACCTGCATCACTCTACTCCCCTTGGGCGCGCCCGAAATCGCACTCTCGGCGCCGAGGTTTCAATTGCAAGTTAACGAACAGAAAGGGGGGTCGCTATGCGGCATTCACCGCCGCGCTGGCGGCAGCAGAGGCCGCCCAGTGACCCGCTCGAGCACATTCGCGGGGGCCGTGGCGGGCGCCGCCATGGCCTCGAGCGGGAGATAGAAGGTCTGCTCCAGAGCGAAGCGGCCAGCGATCGCGGCGTGCACGACGCTGTCAGTGTAGACGATCCAGGCGGCGCCCGGCTCAAAGGCGACCTCCCGCGCCGGCGCCTTGGCCTGATAGGCCTCGTCAAGCTTGGCCCGGTCATGCATCCGCAGCATCAGCTGGTCGTAGTCGGTGCGCCGTGAGCGCGTGACGCCAACGGCGTTCAGGAGCCACGCCTCGCCCGGCGCCAGGGCCCGGGCGGAGGGGGCAAAGCGCCTGGCGTGCGACTCGAAGTCCTCCCCCACACGCCAGACCCGCGGTTCGCCGTTCGGATTGACGTTGACGAACACGCGCAGGATCCGCCGACCCTGGGTCGGCTGGGACGCGAAGGCGTCGACGTGGAGTCGTCGGTCGTCCTTGCGCGGACTTATCGCCCCCTCGGCTACGTCCCGGGTTCTGAGACTGGTGCGCCCTGTCTCGATCCACGGGCGATATCGCGGCGCCAGTTCGCACAGGGTGTCGCAGGCCCAGTCGCGGTAGCGCGCCATCAGGGCGTGAAGGCGATCCAGCGCCGGATCGCCTTCAGCGGCGCCTCGGACCCCGCCGGGGCCCAGGCTGATATTCTTGGCGCGCTCGCTCCCATGGCTTGGGTCGAGCAGGTCCGCCTCGGCCGGGGTCAGGGAAAAGGTGCGCCCTTCAAGGATGACAAGACCTTCCGTCTCCAGTCGGGCGGCGAAGGAGTCGTCGAGGGTTGTCTGGTCGGCATGTGGAACGGAAGTATTGGCGCGCATCGTCCCTGACGCATACACCCCAGTAGACCTGCTGTGGATCGAAAGGCGACCGATGGCTGATGCGAAGACCGCTGACCTCCCCGCCGACACCCATGTCGTGCATGAGGTCGTTGGCCCCGCCTTCAGTCCCGTGGAAGCCGCATCGGCCAGCGCGGTGGGGGTCAATTCCCTGCTCGTGCTGGGCGTCCTGCCGGCCCTGCTTGGCGCCCTCGCAGACGAACACCGGCTGACGGACAGCCAGATCGGCCTGTCCGCGATGCTCGAGTTGCTCGCAATGGGGGTCTCGACCGGCCTTTGCGGCCTGGCGCAAAAGCCCGGCCACCTTCGGTTGATCGCACTGGCCGCCTCTGTGGCGCTTGCGGGTGTGGACCTCGCCGGGACCGGCGCGCACGGCGCGCTCCTGCTGGGCCTTCGCGGCGTGGCGGGCGCCATCGAGGGTGTCCTGCTCTGGATCACCATTGGCTTCATCGTGCGCACGGAGACGCCCGAGCGCTGGGCTGGAGTCTTCTTCACCGCCCAGACCGCGGCTCAGCTCGCCCTCGCATTGGTTCTCTCCATCTTCGTCCTCCCCCGCTACGGCGCGGACGGCGCGTTTGTCGTCCTCGCCCTGGTGAGCCTCGCGGGGGTCATTCCGGCATTCACGACTCCCGGCGCCTACGCGCCCCTGCCGATCCGGCCCGGCGAGCGTGGCGCCCCGCCGCCGCGGGGTTGGGCGGCCCTGGCCGCCACGGTGATCTTCGTCGCCGGGGGCGGGGCGATCGGCGTCTATCTTCAGCCGCTGGCCCACGCTGCCGGCCTCAGCGCCGGCGTTGCGCGCACCGCGCTCTGGACGTCCCTGATCGGGCAGGTCGCCGGGGGAGCCCTCGCGACGGCGATGGCCGGTCGAGTCCGCTACCTCGTGGTGTTCGTCGTGGGCTCGGCTCTCACGCTCGTGGTCTGGACGATCCTCGGCCTCGACGTTCCAGCGTGGCTCTTCGTCGCCGACAACGTCGTCTCAGGCGTGGTGAGCCTGGTGCTGGCGCCGTACATCGCGCCGATGACTATCGCCGCAGACCCGACGCGCCGGGCCGCCGTCCAGAGCGGCGCCGCGCAGTTGCTCGGAGGCGCGCTCGGCCCCCTGCTGTCATCGCTGATCATCGGCGACGGGCCGGTGCGCGGCGTCCTCTGGCTCGGCGCCGCCCTGCTGCTCACCGGCCTTGGGGGCATCATCGGGCTTCGGCTGACGGACCGAGGCGAAGCCCGCTGACGCCTACCAGTTCGGGATGTACTTCGGCGGGATCGCCTTGATCTGCTCGGGAGTCAGCTTGACCATCGACGTTGCGACCAGGCCCTCCTGGATGTCCGGCGGAACGCGGACATCCAACTGGAGGTCGCGAGCCGAGCAGATGCTCGACGGGGCCGAAGTCCTGAAGATCACCCGCGCCAACGGATCGCTGAGCAGGCGGTAGTCGCTGCTGAGCGTCACCTGATAGACCTGACGGAAATTGACCCCGAGATAGAGCGTGTGGCCATTGGGCGACGTCGTCCCCTGCCACTGGCGAATGAAGAAGCATGGGGCGTTGTCGGGACCCCTCGTATTGTCATGAGGGGGTCCGGCGACCGCGGCGCCGGCGGCGGTCAGGACCGCGAGGCTCAGAAGCGTGGCGGGAAGGGTTCTCATGGCGTGATCTCGCAAATACCGACTGTCCCTTCGCAGGCGAATGTGGGGTGCGAGCGATCCCGCGTGAAGGGGCGCTCTCCTCGACGCCCCGTCGAGGAGAGCGGGAACGATCAGTACGGCCGGTATTTGGGCGGAATCGCCTCGACCTGCTCTGGGGTTAGCTTGACCAGCGACTTGGCGATCAAGGGCTGGTTGATCCCGTAAGGCTCCGTTGAGACGGAGAGCTGGAGGTCGACCGGGTTGCACACGTCGGGCGGCCCGCGCGTGACCGAGATGATCCGGGCGTCGGGGTACTGGATGAGCGGAGAGCTACCGGCCAGCTGAACCTCGTAGACGTCACGGAAGTTCACGCCGAGATAGAGCGTGTGGTCGTTGGGGGCTTTCCAGCCCCGCCACTGGTTGATGTAGAAGCACGGCGTGCGCTCGCGGGTCTTGCCATGGTCGGCAGGAGCATCCTGAGCAGCCACGGCGCTCGCCGCCGTGAGCGCGGCGAACGCGACAGCTGTTGCGTAAATCAAATTCCTCATCGTGCGGTCTCGCAGGTTGAAGCGCGGTCGTCCCTTCAATCCAGATGTGGGATGCGGCAGCCGCGCGGATAAGGGGCCTCTGGGCTTCAGCGCACGTCCACCACCACCCGCGCCACCCAGCTGATCACGGTGATCACGACCGAGGCGAGGATGGCGGACCACAGGCCATTCACGTCGACCCCTTTGAGGAAGGCGGCGGTGAGCCAGACCGTGATCCCGTTCACCACGAACAGGAACAGCCCGAGGGTGAGCAGGGTCAGGGGGATGGTCAGGAGGATGAGGATCGGCCGCACGAGGGCGTTGATCAGGCCGAGGATGACGCCGGCCGCTATCAGGCTGGCGACGCTCCTGGCGTGGACTCCGGGCACGATTCGCGATGCGACCCAGAGGCCAAGGGCCGCAGCGAGAGCCTGGACGATAAAGCGCGCCATCTCTCCTCCCTGGCGTTTCCAGGCGGAGCGTAGCCCTGCCTCGGCGGGACGAAAAGACGGCTTTCCCGGTCGCGCCTGCGGGGCCAGTCGCGGCCCCATGACGCGTTATAAACACCCCACGTCGGCGCGTTGACGTTTACGTCAGCCGAGCGTAACGTTTCAAGACCGACAAACACGGCGCTCATGACCGTGCGGACCGGCTCTCCAGCCGGTGGGAGGAGAAAGGGAGACGACATGGCTGTGGAGCTACGGCGCCCAGAGCGCACCTTCACCATTCGACAACTGTGTCTTGAATTCAAATGCACGCCGCGAGCGCTTCGATTCTATGAGGACAAGGGCTTACTCTCGCCCGCTCGTCAGGGACTGAACCGAATCTATTCCTACAAGGACCGCGCACGACTGCAGCTCATCCTGCGGGGCAAGCGGGTTGGCCTGTCACTTGCCGAGATCCGCGAGATCCTTCAGCTCTATGGCAAGGGAGATGGCGGGGCGGCGCAGAACGCCAAGGCCCTTCGCAAATTCCGCGAGCGGATCGTCGCGTTCGAGCAGCAGAGGGCCGACATCGACGAGCACCTCGCTGAATTGCGCGAAGCGTGCGCGAGGCTCGAGGCGTTCCTGGAGAAATCCGCGCCCGATCTGCTTGTCTCCGCCGCTGAGATGAACGCCCCGCGCCCTTCGGGTCGCTCATCGACTGACAGAAGGCTTGCAAGTCCCCGCCATGCCTGACGGCTCCGACCGCCCGGTGCTTGACGTCGAGCGTCCCGACTTCCTCGCGGAAGAGGATCTCAACATCTTCGCTGCGGCGGTCGACCGTTTCTTTGACGAGCACGCGCCACCGGAGACTGTCGCCCGCTGGAGGGAGAACGGCGTCGTCGAACGCGACATGTGGTCGCGGGCTGGCGAGGCCGGGCTCCTGGGCCTCAGTGTCCCTGAAGCCTATGGCGGCGCCGGCGGCGACTATCGCCACGAGGTCATCCTGATGGAGGCCCTCGCCGCCAAGGGCGTCGATGGCTTTGGCATCTCGCTGCACAACGCCATCGTCGCTCCATACATCGTTCACTACGGCACGCCGGAGCAGAAGGACCGCTGGCTGCCCGGGATCTGCACGGGCCAGTTCGTCACCGCCATCGCCATGACCGAACCTGGAGCAGGCTCGGACCTTCAGGGCGTCCGCACGGTCGCCCGGAAGCAAGGCGGGGACTATGTGATCAGCGGCCAGAAGACCTTCATCACCAATGGTCAGACCGCCAACCTGATCTGCGTGGTCGCCAAGACCGATCCGTCGCAAGCCGCGCGCGGCGTCTCGCTCATCTTCGTGGAGACCGACCGGACGGCGGGCTTCTCGCGCGGACGCAACCTGCACAAGCTGGGCCAGGAGGCGCAGGACACCTCCGAGCTGTTCTTCGACGAGGCCCGCGTTCCGGCGGAGAACCTGCTGGGCGGCGACGAGGGTCAGGGCTTCTTTCAGCTGATGAACCAGCTACCGCAGGAGCGGCTGAACATCGCCGTGCAGGGGATGGGGGCGATCGAGAGGGCGCTTGCCCTCACCATCGACCACGTCAAGCAGCGCGAGGCGTTCGGCAAGCGTCTGATCGACTTCCAGAACACCCAGTTCAAGCTGGCCGAATGCAAGACCGAGGCGACGGTGGCCAAGGTCTTCGTCTACTGGCTGATCGAACAGCACCTGCAGAGCAAGCTCGATGCGGCCAAGGCCTCCATGGCCAAGTACTGGGTCAGCGACCTTGAGAACAAGATCATTGACGAATGCCTGCAGCTCTTCGGCGGCTGGGGTTACATGGACGAGTATCCGATCTCGCGCATGTATCGCGATAGCCGGGTTCAGCGGATCTACGGCGGGGCGAACGAGATCATGAAGGTCCTGATCGCGCGCACCCTGTGAGCGAACACCGCGCAGGGGTGAGTTGGACACTCGCCGAGAGCGGCGAGGCTTTCCTGGCGGGGCGATACAGCCGCGCGCACACCCTGCGCTTCGACGATGGACTGGAAGTTCCCGGCACGCCCTCGCCGTCGGTGGTTCCGTCCCCCTGGTCGCGGACGGCGGCAGTCGATCCGGAGGCGGCGTTCACGGCCGCGCTGTCGGCCTGCCATATGTTGTGGTTCATCGACCTCGCCAAACAGGCCGGCTTCGCGGTCGCGTCCTATGAGGACGATGCCGTCGGCACGCTGGCTCGCGTCGGGCGGGGGCGCATGGCCATGACCCGCGTCGTGCTGCGTCCGCGGATCGTCTTCACAGGAGAGAAGACGCCCACCGCCTCGGAGGTCACTGGCCTGCACCACCGCGCCCACGAACTCTGCTTCATCGCCAACTCGGTGACCACTGAGGTCGTGGTGGAGTCGCCGGAGAGCTAGTCGCTCTCTTCGCGATACGTCCGAAGCCTTGTCGATTGCTCGTCGAGGTCGGCGAAGGCGCCTGCGTGGCCGAGTTCGCCCGTAAGCGTCGGCAGTGGGCCTTGCAGCCCGAGCGCCATGAAGGCCGGCCCCGCATAGGGCGAGGCGAACCCTGCCGCCAAGGCCGGATCGAAGCCGAAGCGCGTGTAGTAGGCCGGCGCGCCGAGGACGAAGATCGCCTCCCAGCCGTCGGCCCGCGCTGCTTCGATCGCCTCCCGGACAAGCGCCGAGCCGATGCCATGACTCTGGTGGCGCGGCGCTACGGAGAGCGGCGCGAGCGCCAGGGCCCGAAACGGGGCGGTCATGCGCGAGAGCAGGAGATGCCCGACCAGAACGCCCTGGGCCTCGACGACCAGAGCAATCTCGGCGTCTCGGTCGCGGACAATGCTGTCGACGAGGACGGACTCAGCCACCCGCCCAAAGGCGGCAGCGACGAGATTTCTGATGGCCGGGGCATCCTCTGGACGCGCATCGCGAATGATCATCCTCAGCTCCTCACGGCAGGCGCATGGTGGCGCGAAGACCCCCGAGCGGAGAACGGCCCAAGAGAATGTCCCCTCCATGGCCGCGGGCGACATCGCGCGCGATGGCAAGGCCAAGGCCAACGCCCTTGGCGTTGTTCTGGTTGCGGGCCTCGTCAAGGCGAGAGAAGGGGGTGAACGCCTCCTCGAAACGATCCGGCGGAATGCCGGGGCCGTCGTCCTCGACCAGGATCTCCACGCCCCCGTTTGCCAGGGGGCGCGCCGCCACCTCAACCTGCGCCCCGTGCATCGCCGCGTTCATCACGAGGTTGGAGAGGGCTCGGCGGATCGCGCTGGGACGCGCAAGCACTCTCAGGTCGGGATCGGCGCTGATGTTGACCGTGGCGCCCGCGCGGGTCGCGTCCGCCCCTACGGCGCGAATCAGCTCGACCAGGCAGACGCTCTCCACACCCTCCTGCCCCTCGCCGCGGGCGAAGGCGAGATATTCGTCGATCATGTATTCCATCTCGGCCACGTCGGTCTTCATGGCCTCGGTGCGCGCGCTGCGGCCGGCCAGGGCGAGCTGGAGCTTGAGCCTCGTCAGGGGCGTGCGCAGGTCGTGGCTGACCGAGGCCAGCAGCACCGTCCGCTGCTCCTGGTGCCGCTGGATCCGCGCCTTCATCGAGAGGAAGGCCCTGGCGGCCTGCCGCACCTCGCGCGCGCCATGGGGCCTGAAGGCGACGTCCACGCCCCGGCCGAAGGCGTCCGCCGCAGCGGCCAGCCGTTCGATCGCCCGCACCTGGTTGCGGATGAAGAGGATGGAGATGCCGGTCAGCAAGACCGTGGCGACGGTGAGCCAGAGCACGAAGATCTGCCCTCGCGTGGCGAAGACCCGATCCTTCGGCGCGATCATGCGCAGCACGCCGCCCGGCACTTTCACCCTCACATCGACATAGGCCGGGTAGCGACCCGTATCGAACCAGAACGGCTCATCGATCCGGTCGGCCAGGGCCCGCTGAAGTGAGCGGTCGACCGTGATGACGAGGCTCGGGCGTTTGCCGCGAGGCAGAATCGCCTCCGGCTCGAACTGGATCGACAGATCCAGGTTCTCCTGGGCCCGCTGGACGATCTTGGCGAAGTTCGCCGGCGAGGAGTCCTCTTCGTAACTCTGAAGCACGTAGGCCACGTCACCGGCCAAACCTTCGGTAAGGTGGCTGTTCACCCTCTGCCAGTGCGCGTCGAAGAAGATCCAGGTGACGGCGATCTGCATCAGCGCCACGGGCAGGACGATGATCAGCAGGCTCCGCCCGAACAGGGAGGTCGGCGTCAGGCGTTTGGCTCGCCGCCAGAGAAATCTTGGCCAGGGCTTCGGGAGCCGCATCAGTCGGGGGTGAGCATGTATCCGCGCCCGCGCACCGTGCGCAGGTACCGCGGATTGGCCGGATCGACCTCGATCTTGCGCCGAAGGCGGGTGACCTGGATGTCGATCGCGCGGCCGCTGGGATCGCCGGAGCCGCCGGCGAGCTCGAAACGGTCCACCGCGCCATGGGCGGAACGCGCGAGCGCCCGCAGCAGATTGGTCTCGCTCTCGGTGAGCCGGATCGCCTCGCCGTTGGCGGTCAGCTCGCCCCGCGCGACGTCGAACAGGCACTGGCCCAGGCGGACCGGTCCGTCGAGGGATGCGGGCGCCGACCGACGGAGGATGGCGCCGATGCGAAGGACGAGTTCCTCGGGCTCGAACGGCTTGGCAAGGTAGTCGTCCGCCCCATGGCGAAGACCCTCGATGCGCGCTTCGGGATCGCCCCGCGCGGTGAGGATGAGCACGGGCGCGGAACCCGCAGCCCCCGCGCGTCCGCGGAGCCAGCGCGTGAGGGAAAGGCCATCCTCACCCGGCATCATCACGTCGAGCACGAGAAGGTCGAAGCGCATCGCCTCGATGAGCTTGCGGGCGGCGGCCGCGTCGCGGGCGGCGCTGACCCGGAAACCACGGTCGGCGAGGAATTCCTTGAGCAGGTCCCGTAGGCGATCGTCATCGTCCACGACCAGCAGGTGGCGCGGCTCGCCGCCCGGAGCGCGGGCCATTTCGTTTGACGGACCCTGAGCCTGAGCGTCTAAGGCTCTCCGTTCCGACCTGAAGGGCCCCTCGCCCAAAGTCCCCGCCAGAGGCTTATTTCGCAATGGCTCTAATTCCCTACGACGATCGTGACGGCTGGATCTGGTTCGACGGGCGCTTCGTTCCGTGGCGCGAGGCGAAGATCCATGTCCTCACGCACGGTCTGCACTACGCTTCGGCCGTGTTTGAAGGCGAAAGGATGTACGCCGGAGAAATCTTCCACCTGGGCGCGCATACGCGTCGGCTGTTCCGGTCCGCCGAGATCCTGGACTTCGAGATCCCCTACACGCTCGCAGAGATCGACCAGGCGTGCAAGGAGACCTGCGAGCGCAACGGCCTGGAGGATTGTTACGTCCGGCCAATCGCATGGCGCGGCTCCGAGGTCATGGGCGTGGCCGCCCAGGACTCGAAGATCCACGTGGCGATCGCCGTGTGGGATTGGCCGAGCTATTTCGATCCCCAGCAGAAGGCCAAGGGGATCCACCTTACCTGGGCCAAGTATCGCCGCCCCTCGCCGGAAACCGCGCCGACCGAGTCCAAGGCCGCGGGGCTGTACATGATCTGCACGATCTCCAAGCATGCCGCCGAGCGCGACGGCTTCGCTGACGCGCTGATGCTCGACTGGCG
>DASXGQ010000134.1:0-20633 GCA_036488995.1 Caulobacteraceae bacterium | reverse complement strand
GAGCTGGTCCAGAACATAGATCTTGCGCTGGGCGAACATGTCGGGGTGCGCGTCCGCGTAGCGTTGCGCCTCGTCCGTCGACGGCTTCGGGACCTGAGAGACGAGCTTTTCCTGCAGCGACTGCACCAGCAAGGTGTCGACCGCACGTTGCTTTGCGAGCGCGAAATCCGGGGTCTTGTCGAGCCCTTCCTTCCGGGCCTCGTCGGCAACGATGCTCCGGCCGACAATGTTACGCAGGGCCGCGTTTTCGGCGAGCTTCAAGGTCTTGGCGTCGGGTGCGTTGTAGTTCCCAAGTTCAGCCTTGACGTCACGCATGGTGATTTCCTGCCGCCCAAGGGTGGCGACCACCTGTCCCGTCGGAGTCTTGGCCCCGTTATTGCAAGCCGCCAGCGCGCCACAGAATGCAGCGGCCAGAGCTATCCCCACCCGTCGACCCATTATTACAGTTCTCTTTTTCAGCGCCCGGGCTTCGCCCTCGGGTCGAATCCTTAGCCATTGCGCTGGGTCAGGTCAAACGAGGGTTCGGTTCCCGTCTGACGACGTCCCAAGTCAATGCTTTTTGGTCACACTGGCTGAGCCGTTTCACCGATCGACGCGCGATTGGCTTGAGAACCGTGAAAGAGCGACTATGACTGGATATTCGTTCCAGATCCGACACGGGGAGTTTAGGATGAAATTCTCGGCTATAGCGGCCATGACGGCCGCCGCCGCGTTCGCTGGCGCGGCGGCTGCGCAGGACGTTGCGCCCCAGGTGACCATGCAACCGATTCCCAATCCGCCGGAATCAGGCGCGTCGTCGCACCATGGCGCACATCACAAGGCGGCCAAGCATCACAAGGCAGGCGCCAAGCACCACAAGGCGTCCGAGTCGACCGAAGCCGCCCCCGCCGCCGCACCCGCGGCGCCGCAGTGAGTTCGCCCGGCCCTGGGCAGGGTTGCGCCCAGGGCCGGCCGCTTCTCATGGACCTCCGGCCAACCGGATGCCCGCGCTCACAATCCTGGGCGGGCCATAGCTGTAGAGGCCATTGACCGTTTCGTTCTGCTGAACCGCGGCGTTGAACAGATTATCCGCCGCGATGAACAGGGTTACACGAGAACTCACCGCATATTCTGCTCGCGCGTCGACCACGGTTTCGGCGCCGAGCGGCAGATGGTTCAGATCGTCCACGAACCGCTGGCCCTCATGGCGCAGCCCTCCGATGATCTTCACACGCTGCAAGGGAGCCCAGGTCGCAAATCCGGTGACGACCACGGCCGGAGTCTCGGCCGGGCGAAGCCCATCGAGATCCGCAGCCACCGTCCCACCATCGACGCGCGCATGCGTCCAATCGAATGCGGTCTGCAGGCTCAGCCTGGCATTGATCTTCAGCTCCACCCTGCCCTCGACCCCGTAGGCGTTCACCGCCCCGACGTTTTCCCGCTGCAGCAACGCGCCACCGGCCGGCACGAAGCCGACCACCGGATCGGAGTACGGACCGTCCCTCAAGGTGACGTTGGTGACCGGGTTGTCGAGGCGGTTGTAGAAGACCGTAAGGCTCCAGTCGAAGACGCCCCTGGCGCCTCCAACTCCACCTTCGGCGCCGTACAGACGTTCAGGGACCAGATAAGGATTGGCCTTGGTGACGTTGTTCCCCACACGAAAGCTGCGGAACAGCTCGTTCAGGGTCGGGGGCCGGAATCCGGCATAGACCGCTGACCGCAGCCATTCGAAGCCATCGAGATCGTACCGGACGCCGGCACGGCCGCTTGGGATGACGCCTCCGCGCGCTCCATATTGCGTCTCGACACCCTTGGAGGGCGCGTTGGACGGACTTTCGATGTCGTGGCCGTTGAAAGTCTGCCAGTCATCGAGCCGCCCGTCGGCCGCGAAGAGAAGGCGCCCGACGCGCTCGGTTCCCTCCGCGTAGAACCCGCCATCGAAGGTCTCTCCGCCGGCGCGGCGGAGCTTGGTCAGCACGCCCCTGACATTGTTGAACGTCTCCCTGTCCTCTCCTCCATCGGCGCGCGCGTCGGCGCCAAGTTCGAGCGTCGCGTTTGACCACACGCGACGCGCCGCTGCATTGGCTCCCAGTCCCAAGGCAGGCGTCGCGAACTGGTTGTCGGCCAGCGTCGCCGTCTGCTGGTTGGTCGACACCGAAGCGGAGGTGTTCGACAGGCCGGACGCAAGGGCCCAGAGCTGCCCTCGCCAACCCCACAACTCAGGCGAAGGGTCCGCCTCCGCGGTCAGGCTGATCTGTGCGCCGCGGTCGCGCGAGCCCGCATAGAGGGTCCCGGCGCTACGCTCCTCCTCGTACGCCGACACCCTCAAGGCGCCGACGGCGCGTCCGAAGTCCCGTTGGAAACGGGCGCTTCCGGTCCAGTCTCGAAGGGTGAGGCTTGTATCGGCCGGGCCCCGCCCGTCGCGGATGGGATCCCACCCGTTGGAGCTCTCGGCGGCGGCTGCAAAAGTCGCCAGGGTGTCTCCGATAGCGACCGTGCCGACGCCAGACGCCCTTTCCCATTCGAGGGCGCCCACCTGGCCGTCAACAAGCCAGTCGCCAGCCCGTGGTGGGGGGGTCTCGAGCGACACCACGCCCGTGAGCGCCCCCGCGCCATAGGGACCCGATCCCGCGCCGAGCACGACATTGACTGAGCCAATCGTCTCCGGCGGCAGGCTCGTGAAGATCACCCACCCTCCGAAGGGGTCGTTCTGAGGCACGCCATCGAGCGTCAACAGGGCCCTGCTGGCCGCCGATCCGGCGATGCTGCGCAGCGAGACACCCTGAGTGGTCGGGTTAGCCCCCAGGCTCGAGACACGCCGGAAGAGCGAGAAGCCCGGGATCAATTCCAGGGCGTCGTCCAATCGTGGCGTCGCCTGAAGCGCCTCGGTCGGCAGCTGAATGATCGAGAATGCGGCGTCGGCCGGACTGGGCGGCAGGCGAGGCGCGCGCACGATCACCGTTTCCACAGCCGGCGGATTGTCCAGTATCGGCGCCACGATGACCCGCTAGGCCGGCACGATCGTCTTGCCCACTGGGGCGAGAGCGATGACGGCAAGCTTGAAGTGCTGAAGCCCGAATGGAATTCCGATCAGCGTTACGCACTGCGCCGCGCCCACAACCAGGTGGGCCAAGGCGATATACCAGCCCGCGAACACCAGCCACACGACGTTGAGCAGGAGGCCGATGGCCCCGCCACCGGCTTGGCCCCTCCCCGTGGTCCAGGCGCGATCGACCACCTGGCGCCCGAATGGGGCGAACGAGAACGCCGCGATGCGGAAGACCGCCGGGACCCAGGGCAGGCCGACGATGGTGATCGCGAGGACGAGACCGCCGAGGATCCAAGCCAGCCCCGCTGCGAAGCCGCCGAACACGAACCACAGGACGTTGAGCACCAGTGTCATTCGAGGCCTCCCGCCCGCCACCCCGATCGCCGAACCAGGTTTGCTTGATCTTATGTAACCGGCAGCCGCCCGAAGACGAATCCTTGGCGTCGGCGACGGTCGCCATCACATCAAGGACAAAGGTTCATGTCCATGCGCCCCAATGCTTCCAAATTGCCGCTCTTGGCGACGACCGCGGCTTTTGGCCTGACGATCGCTGTCCTGGCGGTCCACGCCGTCGCGCAGGACGCCGAACGGCCCGTGCTGGCGCCCGCCCCGGCCTACGCCCCGGTGTCTCCAGCCAAAGAGGAGGTCGCCGTCCTCTCGGGCGGCTGTTTCTGGGGGCTTCAAGGCGTCTTCGATCATGTCCGCGGCGTGAAACAGGTCCTGGCCGGTTATGCCGGGGGCAAGAAATCGACGGCCGACTACGAGACGGTGAGCACCGGAACCACCGGTCATGCGGAGTCGGTGAAGATTGTCTTCGATCCCCAGCAGATCAGCTATGCCGATCTTCTGCGCATCTATTTCTCCGTCGCCACCGATCCGACCCAGCTGAACCGCCAGTTTCCCGATGACGGTCCTCAGTACCGGGGTGAGATCTTTTACATGACGCCAATGCAAAAGGAGATCGCCACCAGGTATATCGTCCAACTGCAGGCGGCTCACGTGTATGGAGGACCGATCGTGACGAGGGTGGATCCGTTAACAGGGTTCTATCGGGCCGAGGACTACCATCAGGACTACCTGCTCAAGCATCCCGACGCGCCCTACATCGCGACCTATGACCTGCCGAAAGTCCATTCTCTGAAGGCGATGTTCCCTCAGCGTTACCGGGCCGAACCCGTCAGGAGTTGAACCGCGCCGCTGGCCTCGCGGCCTTCGGTCGGAGCCGGACCAGATCGCGTGTGATGCTGGAACGAGCGGGGCCTCTGCGCCTTTGGCTCACGCACGATCTCGTTCCGGAGTTCCATGCTGAGCAGCGATCCTTCAGCTTCGGCTGTCCTACAGAAGCGCCTGGTGGCGATCCTGAACACGGCGAGCGGCAGCTTCTCGCCGCAGGCTCCCGCGGAGGTGCGTGCGATCTTTGATGGCGCCGGGCTCGCGCACGGGGAGGTGATCTGCGCGTCCCCGCCGGATCTCGACAGGGCGTTAGACGAGGCCGGGCAGCGTGCCGACGTGCTCGTCGTCCTAGGGGGCGACGGCACAATACGCACTGCGGCGGAAAAATCCGGCCACAACGACAACGTGCTGATCCCTTTGCCCGGCGGCACCATGAACATGCTGGCCCGGGCGCTCTATGGCTCGCGGAGCTGGCGGGAAGCCCTCGCCGACACGCTCGGCAATCCTGAACTCCGCTTCGTCAGCGGTGGCCGCGCCGGGCCCCTCGCCTTCTACGTCGCCGCGGTGGCGGGGGCGCCGACCCTGTGGGCCGACGCCCGCGAGGCGGTGCGGGAAGGGCGTTTCATCGAAGCGATGAGGCGAGCGGCAAGAGCCATGCGGCGACGCGTGTCCGATCCGCTGGACTACGTTTTCGATGGCTGCCTCACCGGATCGGCCGAAGCCGTCGCAGTCATGTGCCCGCTGATCTCCAAGGTCATGCGCGAAGACGAGGAGATGCTGGAAGCCGCGGCGATCGACACCCGCTCGGCGGGCGAGCTGCTGCGACTGGGCGTCAACACCCTCTTCAACAACTGGCGGGAGGACCCAGCCGTGGTGCGGGCGAAGGTGCGCAAGGTCGTCGTCACGGGCCACCGCCGCATCCCCCTGACGGTCGACGGCGAGCTTGTGCGTCTTGGGCGGCGGGTGGAGATCGAGTTCACCCCCCTCGCCTTCCGGACCCTCATACCGGCGGATACGGAAGAGCCGCGGGAGGTCTGAGCGCAGGGGCGCCGAACAAGGCGCCATAGGAATTTATCGCCAGCTCCAGGGGCGCGCGCTCAGGTGCAAGCGCATCCGCTTCATGGTTCACTTCCCCACGGTTGTTCAATCCTGCGAGAACGATGGAAGAATTGGCCATGAGCCTGCGTGCTCGACCGGCGGAACGGGAAGACGCACCCCGCATCACCGAAATCTACAATCAGGGCATCGAGGATCGGATCGCGACGTTCGAGACCGATCCGCGCGAGGTGGCGGACGTTCTGCCCTGGTTTGACCACTCGCACGCCTTCGTGTCGGTGACGGACGCATCCAACGAAGTCGTCGGCTACGCTATCGCTCACCCCTACTCGGATCGGTGTTGCTACCGAGGAATCGGGGAATTCTCGGTCTATGTCCGCCGACCGGATCGAGGCAGGGGCGTCGGTGAGGTAGCGATGTCCGCCCTGATCGAGGCGTCTCGTATCGAGGGACTTTGGAAACTCATGTCGCGGGTCTTCCCCGAGAACCGCGCCAGCCTCAGCCTCATGGCCCGCATGGGGTTCAAGGAGATCGGCGTGCATGAGAAGCACGGAAAGCTTGAAGGGGTCTGGAAAGATTGCGTGATCGTGGAGCTGCTGATCCCCGAAAACATCGACTGAAGAGAGGATGGCTGTGACCTCGCGACAGGCGCTCAAGGGGCTGGTCGAGGCCTCGCGTCGGATGGTGGTCTTCACCGGCGCGGGCATTTCGACCGAGTCCGGCGTGCCGGATTTCCGCTCGCCCGGCGGCGTCTGGAGTCGGATGAAACCGATCTATTTCCAGGACTTCGTGTCCAGCGTGGACAGGCGGCGGGAAGCCTGGACGCGCACCTTCAGCGGCGCCGCCGGCTGGACCGGGGCGAAGCCGAACGCCGGCCACTTCGCCGTCGCCCGCCTCGTGGCGAGCGGAAAGGCGAGCGCGGTGATCACCCAGAACGTGGACAACCTCCACCAGGACTCCGGCGTCCCGACCGGCAAGGTGATCGAGTTGCACGGCAACGCCAGCCACGCCACCTGCCTCGAGTGCGGCCTGCGCCACGAATTCGCCGCCCTGAAGCAGCCTTTCCTGGAGCGAGGGGAAATTCCGGCCTGCCGCGTGTGCGGGGGCCTGGTGAAGTCGGCCACCATCTCATTCGGCCAGCCGATGCCGGCCGAAGCCATGGCGCGCGCAGAGGCGGAGGCGGCCGCCTGCGACCTCTTCCTCGTGCTGGGCTCTTCCCTCGTCGTCTATCCCGCGGCCGGCTTGCCTCTCTTAGCCAAGGGCTCAGGCGCCCGGCTGGCCATCGTCAATCGCGAGCCGACCGAACAGGACGCCGTCGCCGATCTCGTCCTGCACGACGAGATTGGCCCGGCGATGAGCGAGGTCAGTCCTCCGTCCCGCATCGGGTGACGCCGGCCGCCGCCAGCAGGTGGGCGCGATCCTCCCTGAGGTCCTTTCCGCTCCGACTCGCGGGATAGGGCGCGCCCCACCTCATCCCGCGCCACAGGGCGAGGTTGTACGCCGCCGTGTCGAGGTCGTCCTCGCGGCTGAAGTCCTGTCCCCGCATGACCGAGGCCCAATAGGCCGCGGACCGGGTGCGCAAAGGACAGGCTTGCGCTGAACGCTCGGGAGGCAGGGGCAGCGCGGTCTGGCGAAGCACGTCGGAGGGATGCGCGGCGAAGGTCCACTCGGCCTTGGAGGTATCGAAGACGTCCGACATCGGTTCGGCCAGGGCGTCGTTCAGGCCCATCGGCTGGAGGCCAAGAACGGCCTCCATCGTCGCCACCAGATTGACCGTCGCATAGCGGTGGGAGACGACTGCGCCCTGCTTCACATAAGGCCCGACGATATAGGCCGGCGCCCTGTGCGCGTTCACGTGATCGGGGCCGTCCTGGGCGTCGTCCTCGACGACGAAGATCAGGGTGTCCGAGGCGAAGGGGCTGTGGGCGACCTTCTCGACCAGCATACCGACCGCATAGTCGTTGTCAGCCAGTTCAGTCTCGACCGTGTCGACGCCATCGAGCCCCTTGCCGAAGTCACCGGTGTGATCGTGGGCGAGGCGCACCATCATGAACGCCGGGGCCTTGTTGGCGGCGACGAAGCCGTCGAACTCGCGCTCCCACTCCTTGAAGCGCCAATAGTCCGGGAACGACTGGTCGAAGCCGCGGAAATAGAGATCGGTGATCGCCATCAGCGACGCCTTCGCAGGCGTGAAGACCTTCAACCCATCTTTGAACGGTTCCCGAACGAGGGGCGTACGGTACTTGCCGGTGGCGGGCTGATAGAGCGCGAGATCGCCGTAGAAGCCCCAGTTCCTGACCGACAGGCCGGCTTTCAGCGCCTGGTCCCAGAGATAGCCCTGCCCCTCCGCTCCGTCGGGCCCGTCGGGCGCCGCCACGTCGTGCGTTCCCGGCAGGGAATTGGGATCACTGGGACCGAGCGGATTGGCGGCGACGCGCTCGGCCGAGGTCGCAAACCCCATGTTGAGGTTACGGTTGTCGCCTTCCTGATCGTACTGCAGCCCGCGCCCGGCGTAGTTCACCGGCGCTTCGCGCTCGGTCCAGTCGTTGGTGCGGCTAGCGAGCGACCAGTTCCAGCCGGTGTTGCTGCTCTCGCCGCTGTCGAAGAAGCGGTCGAGGTCGACGAACTGCCGCGCCAGGGCGTGTTGATTGGGAGTCAGGGCGCGTCCGAACACGGCGAGCTTGGGATCGCCGTCGCCCACCTCGAGATCGCCCAGCACCTGATCGTAGGTTCTGTTCTCCTTCACGATGTAGATCACGTGCCGGATGTGCGCGCGCAGGAAGGCCATCTTCGCCTGGTCCGCGGCGGAGAGCGCGTCGAAGACGTGGTTGTTCGTCTCCACCCGCCGCGTCAACCGACCAAGCTCCGAGGCGCTCGGAGCCGGAAAAGCGAGGAAACCGGCCTTCTCGTTCTGCCAGACATACTGGTTGGCGGCGCGGCACGTGTCCTCGGCGTTGGGGCCCGTCCGCGTGGAATTGCGGCACGCCAGGGGGTTGGGTCCTGGATCGCTCTTGCCGTTCACGACGAAGATCCGGTCGCGCCCGGCCGCCACACCCGTGGGGTACCAGCCGGTCGGGACGAGGCCTACCAGGATCGAGCGCGCGCTCGTCGCCGCCGCGTCGTCGTCATCCCGTTCGCGTGCCGGGGCGGCGGCCGGCGCCTGTCCCCGCGCGAGCGGGTCCAGGGAGATGAAGGCCACGGCGTTTTCCCCGCCGTTGCTGACGAGGAGGGTGCGACCATCGGGCGAAAGCGCCAGTGCATTCGACCCGGCGCCGCCAAGACCGCCGCGCACGGAGCCCTTGGGGTACGCGGTGGGAATGGATTCCAGGAGGCGGCCCGACGCCGTGTCGATGACAACGGCGCGGTCGGTGTTGTCGAGCGCCGCGTAGAGCCGTCCCTTCGGTCCGGCCAACAGGGCCACCGGCTGACCCCTGACGTGGATGCGCGCGCCCGGGCGTACGGCGTCGCTGGTCACATCGAGCGCGACGATCTCCCGATCGCGCTCGCTCGCGACATAGGCCTTGTCGTTTGAGATCCAGGCGACGGCGCGCGGGAAGGTCCCGCCGGCGAGCCCGCTCTTGTGAGGGTCGATCACGCCTGGACGCAGATCCTGCTCGACGATGGCTCCTGAGCCGAGATCGACAAGGCTCACGGAGTCGTTCTGCACATTGGCGACGAGCAGGCGACGACCGTCCGGGCTCACCGCAAGCCCGGCGGCTTCGGGCCTGACGGCGAGGCCAAGTCCGCTCGCGTGACCCAGCTTGATGACGCGCCCCGGCGCGAAGGCGCCATTGCCGCCGACGAACTCGAGGACATCGTCGTCCACGCCGCCCGAGACGAAGAACCGGTCTCCGGCCGGCGCCCAGGCCAGTCCGATGAAACTGTTGGAAACCGGAATGGCCTGCCTCTGCACCGGCGACTCGCCGGAGACATCAAAGACGAACAACCACTCCGTGGACTGAGCAGGAATGTACCGGCCATTGGGCCCGGCCATGCGGTTGAAGCCGCTGGTGAGTATCAGGAGGGTCTTCCCGTCCGGCGCGAGGGCGGCGGCGGAGGCCTGGCCGGCCGTGTAATCCGGCGCATCCGCAAGGTGCGGATTGAGACGTTGAAAGATCGCTCCCGTCGCCGCGGCGGGCGTCAGAATCTGATTCGTCGGCGCGATGTCCGGAGCCGCGCCGGCGGAACAGGGGCCGTGGACAAGCGCCGCCCCCAGGGCCAACATCGGCAATCTTCGCATGGCGTCTTTCCCCCGACCGTGGCGCCCGACCCATGGCGCCAAAGCGCAACAGTTCCACGACATCGGCGGCCAGTCATCTCCCGCTCATAATGTGTCGGTTAAACGGGCGGTTATCAGGTCGCGACTGTCGCGCCTGATTCGACCGGAGAGAGCTCAATGAAGCGCATTATCGCCGCCGCTATCGTTCTTAGCGTCCTGGCGACCGCGGGCGCCGCCGCGGCCCGTCCGCACCACCACCACCACCGCGTTGCCCATCACCGCCACTGGCATTGATCCAACGCCGGCCCGCCGTCTCGACGGCGGCGGGCAATCGGCGCCTCGCACGCAAGGCGAAACCCTCCCTTTTGAGGTTCTCCCGCGATGGACTACGGTCGAGTCTTCACGCGGTTGGGGCGCACCCTGTGAACACCGTGGAGACCCGGATCGTCACGGCTGGTGAGGCCGACCTTGCCCTGGGCGAGCGCGTGCACGTCCTGGAGATCATCAGTGGCGAGGGCGCGGGCCGCTGGGTGGTCGTTGGCCAGGCCGGCGCGTCGATCGGCCGTATCGCCCCGGCAGACATCATCCTCGCCGACGCTGAGGTCTCCCGCGCTCATTGTCGCGTGGAGATCGCGCCAGACGGCGCCATCCTGACAGATCTCAACTCGACCAACGGCACCTTCGTGAACGGCGTGGCCGTGAAAGGCGCGCAACGCCTCGACACCGGGGCCGTCCTTCGCGTCGGACGACATCACCTGCGCTACGCCTGGCGCACGCGCCAGGAGTTGCTGGAGTCAGAGCAGCTCGATCGCGACCTCGACCGCGCCTACGCTTATATCGAAGCGCTCCTGCCGCCCCCCATGAACGTCGGCCCGATCAGGGCGGAATGGATGTACCAGCCCTCCGCCAAGCTCGGCGGCGACGCTCTCGGCTATGGACCGCTGTCGGACACCCACTTCGCCTTCTATCTCGTGGACGTCTCCGGTCACGGCGCAGGCGCGGCGATGCACAGCGTGGCGGTGATGAACCTGCTGCGCCAGCACGCCCTGCCCGGGATCGACATGGCGCGGCCTTCGGAGGTCCTTTCGGCCCTGAACGACATGTTCCAGATGGAGGCCCACGGCGGCCTCTATTTCACCATGTGGTACGGGGTGCTGGATCGACTCACGCGGCGGCTGACATTCGGCAGCGCCGGCCATCATCCGGCGTTTCTGCTGACGCGTCCGGGCGAACCCACGCCCCTGCGGACGCGAAACGGGCTGATCGGCGCCATCCCGGGGAAGGCCTATGCCGAGGATTCGGTGATCGTCCCGGCGGGGTCGTCCCTCTATCTGTTCAGCGACGGCGTGTTCGAAATTGTCACGAAACAGGGCGTACAGTGGGGCCTCCAGGACTTTCTGGCCTTGGTCCCCGCCGCCGGCGAGGGCGCGACCGAGTGTCGGAGGCTCTATGAGGAAGTGGTGGACATCGCCAGCCCCGGCGGACTGGACGACGACTTCACATTGCTGATCCTGCGTTTCGACTAGGACGGTCCGAGGGGCGCCAAAGGCACATGGATATTCAGTTCACGGAAGTTGGCGGAGTAAAGAAGGTCGTCCTCGCCGGACGGCTGGACACGGCAGGCGTCGACCTCGTCGAGGCGAAGTTCGAGGCGGGCGTCGTGGCCGGCGGACGCCACGCGATCGTCGACCTCGGCCAGGTCGAGTTCATGGGGTCGCTGGGCGTGCGCATGATCATCAGCGCCGGCCGGTCCATGGCCATAAGCGGCGCCCGTCTGGTGCTGTTCGGCGCGCGCGAGCCGATCCTGGAGGTGATCGAGCTGACGGGACTGAACGAGATCGTCCCCAGCGTCGCCTCGGAGTCGGAGGCGCTGGACCGGGTCTCCGCATGAGGGCGGGCGGGCAGGGCTTGGGCCTTCTCGCGGTGCGGCGATCCGGCGAGGCCCTGCAACTCGTTCTGAACAATGACCTGGCGGCGATCGAAGCCGGCCGCTGCGAAATCGGCAAGTGGCTGGAATCGGTCGAGCTGAGCCCGAAGGCGACCAACCACTGGGAGGTGGTGTTCGAGGAGGTCGTTTCGAACATCATCCGTCACGGCTTCTCTCCAGGATCTCCCCAGACGATCCTTGTCGCTGCGACCCGCACTGCGAACGCGATCGAGTTCACCTTCGACGACGACGGTCGCCCCTTCGATCCGCTCGCCGCGCCGGCGCCCGAACCGCTTCGTTCGCTCGAAACGGCGCCGCTGGGCGGCCTTGGCGTCCCCCTGGTCCGCAGGATGGCGGCTTCAATCAGCTACGAGCGCGACCCCGAATGCGGGACGGACGCACCCTCGACCGGACAGGTTTTCATCCCTCGCAACCGGCTCAGGGTGTCGATCGCCACGACCGAGTGATCGAAGACCTCCCAGGCGACAACTCCAGGCTTTCCGCATCCAACGCGACCAGGGCCCTCTGGACTTGGTCCGCTCGGGCGACCGCGCGCTCGAGCTCGGCGATATCGGCCGCCCCTGCCACGACCTTGGCGAGTTCTTCGATCCGCGCGCTCTGCGAGCGTGTCTGGGCGACGACGGCGCGCAGCGCCTCGTAGGCCTCTCGCCGGCTGCGGGAGGCAAGCGGCCCGGGCTTAGCGGCGGCCTCGCGGGCGATCACGCGCGCCGCGATCCGCCGCGCCTCGGCGGCGATGCCTGCGAACTGCTCACGCCACTCCGGCACATGGGCTTCCATCGAACCGGCCGTGATGGAGGTGAATCCACCGTAGTCATCCGTCGCCGGAAGCGAATCCGCATCCTCGGGGTCTCCTCCCAACACGGCGGAAAGGACGGCGGGGTCTCCCGAGTAGGGTAGCCCCGCCTCCACGGCGCGCTCTGCGAAGGCCCTTTCGATGGCGGCGATGTCGAGGGAACCGCCGATCCGTGTCGTCTCGGTGTCGCCAGCCCAGGAAGGTTCCTCGGGACTGTCGAACAGAGCCATCCATGCCCGCATCGAGCTTGGTCGGTCGCCGGGCCGGATGGCCATCGCAGCGTCAACCGCCCGCGTGAAGGCGCGGCTGAACCCCGGCCAGGCCCGGGCGGAAAGAGGCTCGCCCTCCCCCCCATGCAAGCGTTCCAGCACCTCGGCGGGCTTTTCCCCGGTGACGCACTGCCAGAGGGTCACGCCAAGGGCGTAGATGTCTGTCCAGGGCCCCTGCGGGAACGCCCTCACATATTGTTCGAGGGCCGCGTAAGGCGGTGTGTAGAACGTCGCCTTGATGCTCGTCGCCTGCCCCGTCTCGAACCGGGCGGCGCCAAAGTCGATGAGCACTGGCCGTCCGCTGTCATCCACGAGCAGGTTCGCGGGCTTGATGTCGCGATGGATCACGCCGGCGTCGTGCACCCGCTGGAGCCCGTCAGCGATCGGGCGGAGCAAAGCCATGAGGCTCGGTTCGTCGAACCGGCGCCCGTCATGCAGCATCTGCGACAGCGAGAGTCCCTGCTCGAAGTCCATGACCATGTAGGCCGTACCGTGAACTTCGAACAAGCTTCGGACGCTCACGATATTTGGATGTCGTTGTGGTTGAGAAAGGGCCCAGAGGATCTTCGCTTCCTCGAGGAACTTCTGACGTCCCAGCTCGTAAATCTCTTCAGACGATGAGTCAGTCGGGGTTACGGTAATACCATCGAGTCGATCACTGATTGCTCCTGGAAAATATTCTTTTATCGCGACGACTTCGTCGAAGTAGACTCCGCGCCCCCTGTAGACAATCCCGAAGCCGCCGGCGCCTAGCACGTCCTCTAGCCGCCACTCGCGGAGTAGCGCGCCGGGCGGAAGGGCCTTGGTGTGATACGGGGCGTTCAAAGTTCGACCTCGGGTTCCACCCTCGCGCAGATCTCAGTGTATCTTCGCGCAAGCAGGGTTCGCCAGAGCGCGGTCCGTTCGCCCAGAGAACGACGGATGAAGATCGACCGATGAAGATCGACTACGTCGTGCGAACCGACACAGGGCGCCGGTCCCGCAACGAGGACGCCGTGCTCGCGCGCCCGGAGAAGGGACTATGGGCGGTCGCCGACGGCATGGGCGGCCACGAGCATGGCGACGTCGCCAGCGCCCTGCTGATGGAGGCGTTGGACGCTGGCGCGTCGCAAGGCGATCTGCGGGCGCGTTCGGCCGCGGCGGTGGCGGCGATCGAGGCCGCCAACCGACGGCTTTTCGAGATGGGGCGCGGCGGCCAGAGCGGCCGCACCATCGGCAGCACGATTGTGGCGCTACTGACCGACCCGGCCGGCTTCGTCTGTCTGTGGGCCGGCGACAGCCGCGGCTACGTCGCGCGAGGCGGCGAGCTGCAGCAACTCACGCGCGACCACAGCCTCGTTCAGGACCTTGTCGACGCGGGCCAGATCACACCGATCGAGGCGCTGTCACACCCTGATGGTCACATTGTCACGCGCGCCGCCGGCGCATCGCCCCGGATCGCGGTAGACCGCCGTGAAGGCGTCATTGGCGGCGCAGACGTGTTCCTGCTCGCGAGCGACGGTCTCACCCGAGTCATGGCGGACGAAGAGCTTTGCGAGATCGTCACCGGGCCTGACCTCGAGGCGGCCGGGGACGAGATGATCCGCACGTGCCTCGTTCGCGGGGCCCCGGACAATGTGTCGTTCGTCATCCTGCGGTGCGGCTAGGACGTCCAGCCGCCGACCCGTCAGGTTTCGACGAACGCCCGCTCCAGCACGAAGTCGCCCGGACTCGCCACTGAACCTTCCTCATAGCCACGCTCGAGGAGAAGCGTCTTGAGGTCGGCAAGCACCGACGGGCCGCCGCAGAGCATGAGGCGGTCGCGGGCGGGATCCAGAGGCGGAAGCCCCAGGTCCTTGAAGATCTTCCCCGACGAGATGAGGTCGGTGATCCGTCCCTGGGTGTGGAAGGGCTCGCGCGTCACGGTGGGATAGTACACCAGCTTGGGCGCGATCAGCTCGCCAAGGTCCGGGTCCACCGGCAGCTCGTGGCTGAGGAATTCCCTGTAGTTGAGGTCGGCGACCTCGCGCACCGTGTGCGTGACGATGATCTTGTCGTATCGCTCATACACCTCGGGATCGCGCACGAGGCTCAGGAACGGGGCGAGGCCCGTGCCGGTCGCCAGAAGGTAGAGGTTCTTGCCCGGCCGCAGGCCGTCCAGCACCAGCGTGCCGGTCGGTTTCCTGCCCACCAGAACCTCATCGCCCTCGACGATCGTCTGCAGGCGCGAGGTGAGCGGCCCGTCCTGCACCTTGATCGAATAGAACTCGAGTTCGTCGGCGTAGTAGGCGCTGGCAATGGAATAGGCGCGCAGCAGCGGCTTTCCCTCCACCTCAAGTCCCAGCATCACGAACTGGCCGCTGGCGAAGCGGAACGAGGGATCGCGAGTGGTGCGCAGGGTAAAGAGCGAAGGCGTCCAGTGACGGACATAGGTGACGCGCTCGACGTTGAACGCTCCGCGCGCCTTGGGAGGAGCAGCGGCGACGTCGGCCTGGGACATGCTCAAGAGTTCTCGCGCCTTTCGTCAACTTGGCAGGTGAACAAGCGGATCGACCATCGGCGACCGCGGGACCGTCAGATGTCGCCGCCCAGGAAGGGAGCGGCGCCCGGCGCCCGTGCGGTATGTATGCCGCATTCGCTCTTTTGCGAACCCGCCCAACGTCCGGCCCTCACGTCAGCTCCCTCTTCCACCGGATTGGTGCAGGGCCAGCAACCGATCGAAGGGAAGCCGGCGGCGACCAGCGGATGCGCCGGCAGATCGTGTTCGACCGCGTAGGCGTCGAGCTCGGCCTTTCCCCAGCTCGCGAGCGGATTGAACTTCACTTTTCCTTCGGCGACCTCGACCACCGGCAGAGTAAGCCGTGAGCCGCCGTGGAAGCGCTTGCGCCCGGTTATCCAGGCGTCGAAGCCGTCGAGGGCGCGATCCAGGGGCAGAACTTTGCGCACGCGGCAGCAGGCGTCAGTGTCGGTTTGCCACAGGTTCGCGTCGGGATCGGCGGTGGCGAGGTCCTCGAAGATCGGGCGCAGGTCGCGCACGTCCCGAAGACCCAACCGCGCAGCCAGCATACGGCGATAGTCCAGGGTCTGGCCGAAGAGCATGCCTGTATCGAGGAAGAGAACCGGAATGCCCGGGTCTACCTGCGCCGCGAGGTGCAGGAGCACGGCCGACTCGGCGCCAAAGGACGACACCAGCGCCAGGCGTGGCCCGAAGGCGTCCAGAGCCGTGGCGAGCACATCTCTTGGATGAGCCTGCCGCAGCTGACCATCCAGTCGCCGAGCGATGTCGCGCTCGGCGGAATCGGCGGCTTCGGCACGATCAAAAGGCATCAGGACCTCCCGCGCTCGGCGAAGGCCGGCTCGCGACCATCGGCCGCCCGCTGATAGACGTGCCGGAATCGCAGCGCCGCAGCAGTCCAGTCCGCTGCGGAGGAGCCATCCGCGGGCTCGAAGGCGTCGAAGCCGCAGCGAACCATCTGGTACGCCTGCTCGAGCAGGACATCGCCCACTGCCCGCAGCTCGCCCTTGAAACCCATGCGCTCACGCAGAATGCGCGCGGCGCTGTACTGCCGACCGTCGCGGAACTTTGGGAACTCCAACTCGATCACGGCCAGGCCGTGGACGTGCCCCGCCAGGTCCTCGGGACCCTCGGAGGCGGACAGTCGAACGCCTAGGGTCCGGCATTGGCTCGCCAGGTGCGCGCCTTCGGCCAGGTACCGCTGAAGGGTGACAATGATGTCTCCCGGCGGCGTTCCCTGATCGTCTCCGACGAAGGTGAAGGGGTCCTCGGCCGGGAGAGCCGCCCCATCGCGCCACCTAATGAGCATCGGCGTACACCGCAGTCTTGAACGGCGCCAAACCGGTGCGTCGGACCGTATCCAGGAACCGCTCGCCCTCGCGGCGCTCAGCCAGATAGACGCCCACCAGTTCATCCACCGCCGACGCCACCCGGCCGGCCGGAACCGCCGGACCCAGGATCTGGCCAAGCGAGGCGTCGCCCTCGCCCGAGCCGCCAACGGTCAGCTGATAGAATTCCTCGCCCTTCTTATCGACGCCGAGGATGCCGATGTGGCCGACATGGTGATGCCCGCAGGCATTGATGCAGCCGCTGATCTTGATCTTCAGCTCGCCGATCCGCTCGGCGAGGACCGGGTCTTCGAACCGTTTGGCGATGTCCTGCGCGATCGGGATCGCCCGCGCGTTGGCCAGGGCGCAGTAGTCCAGGCCGGGGCAGGCGATGATGTCGCTGATCAGGCCGATGTTCGGGGTCGCCAGGCCACCGGACGCCAGGGCCTCGAAGACCACGGGAAGATCGTCCAGCTTCACGTGCGGCAGGATCAGGTTCTGCTCATAGGCGACGCGGACCTCGTCCTTCGAATAGCGTTCGGCGAGGTCGGCGATCAGGTCCATCTGTTCGGCCGAGCAATCGCCGGGGGTCTCGCCGATCGCCTTGAGCGACACGTTCACGATCGCATAGCCGGGAACCTTGTGCGCCACGACGTTGTGGCGGACGAACCGCGCGAACGCCTTGTTGGCCGCCCGCGCGGCCTCGAAGACCTCGGACGTCGCGGGCAGGAATTCAAAATTCGCCACGAAGGCGGCGCGGATGCGCGCCAGCTCCTCGTCGGGAAGGTCGACGGCGGCCTTGTCGCTCGCCTCCCACTCGGCCTCGACCTGGCGAGCGAACTCCTCCGCGCCGAGCTGGGCCACCAGGATCTTGATCCGCGCCTTGTGGATGTTGTCGCGCCGTCCGTAGCGGTTGAAGACCCGGAGGATGGCCTGCAGGTATGAGAGCAGGTGTCGTGCGGGCAGGCTGCGACGGATGGTCGGGCCCAGATAGGGCGTGCGACCGAGGCCGCCGCCCACGCCCACATCGAAAGCCAACCCTCCCTCAGCATCGCGATGGAGACGAAGGCCGATGTCGTAGATCTGCGTCGCCGCCCGGTCGGCCTCAGTCGCCGTCACCGCGATCTTGAACTTGCGCGGCAAGTAGCTGAACTCCGGATGGAAGGTCGACCACTGGCGGATAGCTTCCGCCCACACGCGCGGATCGTCCGCTTCGCCCGAGATGGCGCCCGAATAGGGATCTGCGGTGACGTTCCGGATGCAGTTTCCCGACGTCTGGATCGCGTGCAGTCCGACCTCGGCGAGTTGGTCGAGGATATCGGGCGCGTCCTTCAGCTTGATCCAGTGGAGCTGGAGGTTGGTGCGGGTGGTGAAGTGGCCGTAGCCGCGGTCGTAAGTGCGGGCGATATGCGCCAGCCTGCGCATCCGGGCGCTCGACAGCGTCCCGTAGGGAATGGCGATGCGCAGCATGTAGGCGTGCAGCTGCAGATAGAGACCGTTCATCAGCCGCAGCGGCTTGAACTGATCCTCGGTCAGCTCACCGGCCAGGCGGCGCTCGCACTGGGCGCGGAACTGCGCCGTGCGATCTGCCAGCATCTCCTGGTCGATCTCGTCGTAGCGGTACACGAACGTCTCCTACTTGCGGCGGATCAGGTCGACGCGGCCCTTCGACCGCGCTGCACCCTGGGCGTGGACGAGAACCTCGACGTCGGCGCCGCCGAGCGCCTGCTTTCCGTGGTCGGGCTTGTTGGTCGGTCCGAGCGCCCGGATGCGCTCGCGATAGCTGACCGGCGCGAAGCCGCCGTCCACCGCCGACACCTCGATGAGATAAGGATCGACCAGTTCGGTGATCTGCGTCTTGGCGTGGGCCTCGGCGGCTTCAGCGACCTGATCGTCATCGAACAGCCGCGCGAGTCCAAAGCGCGCGATCCAGCGCTCGCCCGACCAGAACACCACCTCGCCATCGGCCAGCCGGTTGGCTGTCAAAGCCTTGAGCATCACCTCGCCTCCTTGGCGGTAGGCGCCGTCGCCGTCCGCCTGGTCTCGGGCTCCCCCGGCCGGGCCAGGGCCATGGCTTCGCCCACCATCAACAGGGCCGGTCCCTCGAGCCCTGCCGCCGCCTCCGCCAGCCCGCCCAGCGTCGTGACGATGCGGCGCTCCATCGGGAGGCTTGCGTTCTCGACGATGACGGCGGGCGTCGAAGGTGCGCGACCCGCCCCGATGAGACGACCTGCGATCGCCGCGGCGGTGGCCACGCCCATGTAGATCACGACCGTCTGGTTGCCGCGGGCCAGGGCCGGCCAGTCGAGGTCCGGCGCCTCGCCCGCCTTGGCGTGGCCGGTGACGAAGGTGACCGCCTGCGCCGCCCCGCGGTGCGTGAGCGGGGCCCCGGCGGAGGCGCCGGCGGCGAGCGCCGCGGTCACTCCTGGGACCACATGACACGCCACCCCCGCCGCGCGGCAGGCCTCCAGTTCCTCGCCGCCGCGCCCGAACATGAACGGGTCTCCGCCCTTGAGGCGCACCACGTTGAGGCCCTCGCGCGCGAAGGCGACCAGCATCCGGCAGATCTCATCCTGGGCGTAGCTGTGTCGGGAACGCCGCTTGGCGACGCTGATCCGCCGCGCCTTCAGCGGAGCGAGGGCCAGGATCTCGTCGCTCACCAGACCGTCGTGCACCAGCACGTCCGCGGCGGAGAGGACCTTGAGCGCCTTTATGGTGAGCAGATCAGGGTCGCCGGGGCCTGCGCCCACGAGCCAGACCTCCCCATCAGGGGTGTCAGTCGCGGCGCCGCCACTCAGGGCGACCAGCCGATGGGGTCTCGCGCCTGAACTGCTGGAAGCCACAGACTGCCTCGTTTAGAGAGTCTAACAGGCGATGGCCGTCGGAGCCCTCGCCTCGGCTTGCCAAATGGAACTCGGCGTCCCATTTCGCAACGCGAGGACTTCTGCCGGGGGATATAGTAAATCTCATGGAGACGCGTCGGCGCCTTCCGCCTTTGAACGCCCTTCGGGCCTTCGAGTCGGCCGCTCGCCACCTCAATTTCAGCCGGGCCGCCGAGGAGCTAGCCGTCACGCCGGGCGCGGTTTCCCAGCAGATTCAGAATCTGGAGGACTATGTCGGCGCCGCCCTGTTCAAGCGGACCCCCCGGGGCCTGCTGCTCACGGACTCGGCTCAGACCGCCCTCCCCGCCCTGAGGGAAGCCTTCGACCGCCTGGCCGAGGCCGCTTCCCTGCTGACCGCCGCCGTGGATGGCCGCCGCCTCACCCTCACCGCCCCGCCTTCGTTCGCCGCCAAGTGGCTGGTGCCGCGCCTCGGCCGCTTCGAGGCCGCCCATCCACAGGTGGATGTCTGGCTCTCGGCCGACATGGAGCTGGTGGATTTCGCCGCCAGCGACGTCGACCTCGCCGTCCGGTACGGCCCCGGCCCTTATCCGGGCCTGGAGGCGATCCGCCTGCTTAACGAGACCGTCATCCCGGTGATGAGTCCCGAGCTCGCTGCGTCTAACCCGGTCCGCGCGCCCGGCGACCTGGCGCGGCATATCCTGCTGCACGACGGCTCGTCGAACGCCGACGAGAGCTGCCCGGACTGGCAGATGTGGCTGGCCGCCCGAGGCGTGCGCGGTGTCGACGCCACCCGCGGACCTCGCTTCAATCAATCGAGCCTCGTCATCGAGGCGGCGGTCAGCAGCCGCGGCGTGGCGCTGGCCAAACGAACCCTGGCCCAAGACGACCTGGACGCTGGGCGTCTGGTCGCGCCCATGCCGATCTCCACCATGATCGACTTCGCCTACTTCCTCGTCCACCCGAAGGCCAAGGGCCGCCTGCCACAGGTGAAGGCTTTCGTGGGATGGATTCGCGGCGAGGCAGACGCCCACGAGCGCGCCCTCGCCACAATCGACAACGGCGCAGGTATCTAAGCGACGGCGATCCGCCAGGACACGCTTAAGCGCTTGCCTCCCGCCGACTTTTGCGTATGTTCCGCGCCCTCGCGCCGGGCCTCACGGTCCAGCCCGACGGGTGCATAGCTCAGTTGGTAGAGCAGCTGACTCTTAATCAGCGGGTCGTAGGTTCGATCCCTACTGCACCCACCAAATTCTCCAAGAAAATTGGAGACTTAGGTGGCACACACCGAACCGCTCCAGGGCGCGTTCCGCCTGCTGGGTAACATCCTGGGTAACAATTATGTCGCAGCCTGTTACCCAGCCGCTGCCTGCGCCTGCCATTCTGAGACTTCCTCGGGGCTCCTACCCGCAGGCTAGACCTTGGCGCTCTTTGCGCGTTCCATCCGCCCGTGGACACCGAGAGCAGGCCAGACGAGGTGCGGGT
>DASXGQ010000096.1:0-21704 GCA_036488995.1 Caulobacteraceae bacterium | reverse complement strand
AGTTCGACCGCCTCGGCCGTGGCTCCGGGCTGGTGGATCAGAGGCGTCCCCGGCGGCAGGGCGGCCCGGAACAGGTCGGCTGTGATCTCGTAGTGCGTGCAGCCGAGGATCGCGCGGTCCGGCGGGCGCCCGACGCGGCGCGAGAGCTGGGCGACGTGCGCGGACACGCCTTCGGCAAGCCGAGCCTCGTCCGCCCCCGTCTCGATATCGCGCGCGAGATCCGGGCAGGCCTCACAGAACACCGCCACGTCCTGGGATCGCTTGTCGATCTCGATCTCGTAGACCCGGCTCTTCGCCGTGGCCGGCGTGCAGAAGATCCCGAGCACGTCGAGCTTCTCGACCTTCTCGCCCCGCTCTTCAGCCTCGTGCTCCCACGGCACCCCGGTGGCCGCCTCGATCGTCGGCACGATCAGGCCAAGAACGTTCACCGTCCGCGCCATCTCACGGCGATACACGGGAAGCCAGGTCTGCTGCAGCCGGCGCAGGGCCACGGCCGCGGCGGTATTGCAGGCCAGGATCACCAGGTCGCATCCGGCGTCGAACAGCCGCTCGCATCCGGCGCGGGTGAGATCGACGATCTCCTCGCCGGAGCGACCGCCGTAGGGCGTCATGGCCTGGTCGGCCAGGTAGACGAAGTCCGCCGAAGGCAGTCGGCGGACCAGGGCGTGATGCACGGTCAGACCGCCCACTCCGGAATCGAACACGCCTATGGCCATGGGCGAGGTTTAACCGGGGGCCGGTTAAGGGTCCATGGACGCCGGCGCCACGGTCTCCTACCCTTCCTAAGGGGAGGGTCTGAGATGCGCGTGGCGATCATCGGTTCCTCGGGCTCGGGCAAATCAACCCTGGCCCGAAGCCTGGGCGAGGCGCTCGGCGCGCCGGTGATCGAGCTGGACGCCATCAACTGGCAGGCCGGCTGGCGCGACCTGGTGACCCACGATCCAGAGGGGTTCCGCGCTCGCATCGCCGAGGCCGTCGCGCCCGACCACTGGGTCACCGACGGCAACTACAGCCGCTTCGCATGGCCGCTGATCCTTCCGCGCGCAACGGACCTCGTCTGGCTGGACTATGACCGGGCGGTGATCATGAAGCGCGTGATCACGCGATCCTTCCTGCGGGCCGCCACCCGCGCCGAACTGTGGCCCGGCACGGGCAATCGCGAACAGTTCAGCCGCTGGATAGATAAAGAGCATCCGATCCGATGGGCGTGGGACACTTTCGACGAACGCCGAAAGTCATTCTCCGCCCTGTTCGAGCGGCTGCAGGACAAGCCGATCCGACTGCATCGTCTACGGCTCCCTCGCGAGGCGCGGGCGCTCGTCGACAGGTTCGCCGCAGAAGCGGCTCCATCCATGTCCTAGAAACGAAAACCTCCCCCGCGCGCAGCGCGGGGGAGGACCTTCGAGACCTTTGCAGGGGCTGAAAGCCCCCAAGGTCGAGTTACTCGGCGGCCTGCTTGGGCGTGTAGCCGAGGATGGCCTTGACCTCGAGGTACTCGTGGAAGCCGAAGTCGCCCCACTCGCGCCCGTTGCCGCTCATCTTGTAGCCGCCAAACGGAGCGGTCATGTCGCCGCCGCCGCCGTTGAGCGACACCTGGCCCGCGCGCAGCTTCGAGGCCACCGCACGCACCTTGTTCATGTCCGTGCCAGAGACATAGGCGGCCAGGCCGTACTCGGTGTCGTTACCGATCTTCACGGCCTGATCGACGCTGTCATAGCCCAGGATCGACACCACCGGTCCAAAGATCTCCTCCTTGGCGATGGTCATGTCGTTCTTCACGTTGGCGAAGACAGTGGGCTTCACATAGTAGCCCTTATCCAGGCCTTCCGGACGGCCCGGACCGCCTGTGACCAGGGTGGCGCCCTCCTCGATCCCCGCCTTGATGAGGCGCTGGATCTTCTCCCACTGGCTCTTGTTGACCACCGGGCCCATCTGGGCGTTGCCGTTCGGATCGCCGACCGTGGTGGACTCGGCCGCTTCCTTGGCGATCACGATCACCTCGTCCATCTTGCCCTTCGGGACGAGCATGCGGGTGGGCGCGTTGCAGGACTGGCCGGAGTTCTGCATCACGTGCTTCACGCCGCCGCCGACGGCGCTCTTCATGTCGGCGTCTTCGAGGATGATGTTCGGGCTCTTGCCGCCGAGCTCCTGCGCCACGCGCTTGACGGTCGGCGCAGCGGCCTTTGCCACCTCGACGCCGGCGCGGGTCGAGCCGGTGAAGGAGACCATGTCGATGTCCGGGTGGCTGGCGATGGCGGCGCCCACTTCCAGGCCCGTGCCATTAACCAGGTTGAAGACGCCGGCCGGAACGCCCGCGGCGTGCAGGATCTCGGTCCAGATGTAAGCCGAGAAGGGCGACTCCTCGGACGGCTTGAGGACCATGGTGCAGCCCGTGGCGAGCGCCGGCACCACCTTGCAGGCGATCTGGTTGATCGGCCAGTTCCACGGCGTGATCATGCCGCAAACGCCGATCGGCTCGCGCACAAGGCGGGTCGGACCGCGATCTTCCTCGAACTTGAAGGCCTTCAGCACCGCGATGCCGGTGGCGATGTGGCCGATGCCGATCGGCGCCTGCGCACGCTGGGCGAGGCTGGCCGGGGCGCCCATTTCCTCGGTGATCGCCTGGGCGATATCGCCGAAACGCTTCTGGTATTCGGCCTGGATACGCTCGAGCAGCTCGATGCGGTCCTCGCGGCTGGTCTGGGAGAAGGTCTCGAACGCCTTCTTCGCCGCGGCGACGGCCTTGTCGACGTCGGCGGCGGAACCGGCGGAAATGTGGCCGCACACCGCTTCCGAAGCCGGGTTGATCACGTCCATCGACTTGGGCGTAACGGGGTCGACCCACTTGCCGTCGATGTAGAACTTCATGCAATC
Organism: Caulobacteraceae bacterium; assembly: GCA_036488995.1. Taxonomy (GTDB): domain Bacteria; phylum Pseudomonadota; class Alphaproteobacteria; order Caulobacterales; family Caulobacteraceae; genus Acaudatibacter. The sequence goes on along the minus strand of DASXGQ010000096.1, from coordinate 18,830 downwards.
GCGCATCGTGAGGTCTCTCCCTGGGACGGCGCCGCGGCAGCCGAGTTTTGCGGAACGATCTTATCTTAGTGATCGGCGTTAAGGGCGGGAAGGGGGCCGCCCTTGCCCGAGATGAAACCCGCCGGTAAAGCCCTGTCGCCGCTTGGAGAGCCGCTCGACATGGACGCCATCATCGTCATCGCGATCTTCGTCATCGCACTCGCCGTCCTGAACAAACTGGAGTTCGGTCGCGTCGACTGACGCGCCTTTGAGCCCGCGCGGCTGGGCCCTGGTCACGGGTGCGCGCCAGCGCCTGGGCCGCGCCCTCGCCCTCGCCGCCGCGGAGGCGGGCTACGACGTCGTCGTTCACGCCCGCGAGGCGGAAGAGGGTGCGGAGACCGCGCGCGAGATCGAGGCCGTGGGGCGCGTCGCGCACGTCGCGGGCGGCGATCTCTCCGATCCCCGAGCATGCTACGCACTTGTCGGCGGCGCTCCCGATGCCCTTCGGCTCCTGGTGAACAGCGCCTCGGTGTTCGAGCACGACGAGGCCGCCACCGCGACGCCAGCGAGTCTCGACGCCGCGATCTCGGTAAACCTGCGCGCACCCCTTCTCCTGACCCAGGCGTTCGCCGCCCGCCTCGGCCCCGACGACCGTGGCCTCGTGGTCAATCTGATCGATCAGAAGGTCCTTCGCCTCGACCCGCGCTTCTTCAGCTACACGGTGGCCAAGGCGGCGCTATGGGCGGCCACCCGGATGATGGCCCAGGCCTTTGCGCCGCATGTGCGGGTCAATGCGATCGGTCCGGGCCCTACGCTTCAGTCCGTCCATCAGACCGAGGAGAGTTTCGCGGCGGAGGCGGCCGGCTCCCTGCTGGGCGAGCCGGTGGGCGAGGATCAGATCAAGCTGGCCCTGCGCTATCTGATCGACGCCCGCGCGGTCACGGGCCAGATGATCGCCGTCGACGCCGGCCAGCACCTGGGCTGGCGAACTCCCGACGTGATCGAGCCGTGATCCCATGAGCCATTTTTCGACCCGGGTGTTCGTCCGCGCCCTCCGCGTGGAAGCCGAGATCGGGATGAACGCCCACGAGCAGGGCCGTCGCCAGACCCTCATCGTCGACGTCGAACTGGACCTGGCCGGCGAGCCCTGGCGCTCGATCCATCAGACCGTGAACTACGAAAAGGTGGTCGCGCACGCCCGGGCCTTGGCCGATGAGGGTCATGTGCTGCTGGTCGAGACCTTCGCCTGGCGCCTGGCCCGGGCCTGCCTGCGCGAAGAGGGCGTCATGCGGGCTCGCGTGCGCGTCGAGAAGCCGCTCGCCCTGGCTCCGTCCGCGGAGGGCGCCGGAGCCGAGGTCGTCGCCGAGCGGACGTGACCCAGGATCGACTGTCCCGGCGGGGCCTTACCGATTCCTCACTTGGGCTTCGCGCCAGGCGGGCTTAACCTACGCGACCGGACCAAGGTCCAGGCTGAATGGGGTATAGCAGGATGTCTGACACCTCCCTGCCGCCGACCGCGCCGCCCCCCGCCGCACCGCTTGCGGACGAGCGCCAGACAGCGCTGATCGTCTACATCCTGATGCTGGTCCCCTTCATCGTGCCGGTGACGCACGTCGTGGGCCTGGTGATGGCCTATGTGAGCCGCGACACCGCGCCGGACTGGCTCAAGAGCCACTACACCTTCCTGATACGCACCTTCTGGATCGGCCTGCTCTATATGGCGGCCGCCTGCCTGCTGTGCGTGGTGCTGATCGGCTTCGTTCTCGTGCCCGCGGTCGTCGTCTGGTACATTGTCCGCTGCGCCCTGGGACTCTCGCGCCTGATGCGAGCGGAACCTTATCCGACCCCGGAGAGCTGGACCTTCTGAACGGATCCGATGGCGCGTGCGCCGTCAGACGGTCAGGCGCCGATCGAACCAGGTCGCCGGGTCACACCCATTCGCCACAGCACCGGGCGACCGTCCAACTGGTGCCACAGCGCGCCGCTCACGTGCAGGAAGAGCGTAACCAGCAGGATCCAGATCATAACGTAGACGTGGGCGTGACTGAGCGCGTGACGGGCCGCGCGGGACAGTCCCGTCATCCCCGGCAGGGCAGGCCACGGAACGCCCCACCACTGGATCGGCCCCTTGTGCATCGAGGCCAACGCCCAGCCGGTCACCGGCAGGCCCAGCAGCAGCATGTAGAACAGCACGTGGGTCGCGCGGGCCAGGGCTCTCTCCCAGGTCGGCATCCCTGCCGGCAGCGGCGGCGCAGGGTAGGTTATGCGCGCCCCGATCCGCCACAACACGAGTAGAAGAATGGTCAGGCCAACGGACACGTGGATCCACAGGACCTGCGGCCGCGCCGGAGAGTGATCCCCCAGCACCTCGTTCATGAACCAGCCCAGGCAGAGCTGGATGACGACGAGAGCGGCCGTGGTCCAGTGCAGGAAGATCGAGATCTTCCCATAGCGCCGCGCGGCGCCGTCGGGCAGATAACCCAGGCTCATCGCTACCCCGCCATTTGTTTTGGCGGGGCGGCCGCAATCGCCGCCCCGCGCTTGTCATTGAAGTCGGAAGCGCCGGTTAGCGGCCGTGGCCGCCACCGCCATGTCCGCCACCGCCGTGGCCACCACCACCGCCGTGACCGCCGCCGCCATGGCCTCCACCGCCATGGTAACCACCGCCGCCACCGTGATAGCCACCACCACCGCCGTGCCAGCCGCCACCGCCGTGGTAACCGCCACCGTGATAGCCAGCGTAGCCGCCATGATATCCGCCGCCGCCATGCCAACCGCCGCCATGCCAGCCGCGACCATGCGGGCCCCACCAGCCGTGCCAGCCGTACGGGCCTCCCCATCCGTACCCGCGCCGCCAGGGATAGCCGCACCAGTAGAAGCCGGGGCCATTCCAGGCATCATCGTACCAGCAGAAGTTCGCGCCGCCCCAGTAGTACTGTACCGGCTGATAAACGGGAGGAGGGCCTGGATAGCCAAAGCCGAAGTACAACTGAGCTGCTGCCGGGGTTGCAGCGGCTGAGCCCATCAGGGTGGCTGCTGCAGCTGCTCCGGCGATAAGTTTCTTCATAACGGGTTCTCCAAATCAAATTCCACGGAAGGATCGAGCGCCACCCGTCCAGGCGCTCACATCCTTCGGCGGACCTAAACGCCCGGGCTTCGCCGTAGGTTCAACCCGCACGGGCGCCGGGTCGGAGCGGTGGGGACTGTTTGCAGGACTGAACCTGAACTGAAACTGAAGGCCTGAAAGCTTCAATGCAGTTTCACCGCCGGACTCGGACCTCGGCCGAGCATGTTGACCATCGTGCGCCAGGCGACCGCTCGGCCGCCATGCAGGGCGGCCTCGTGCATGGCGTAGAGCGAGCGGTAGACCAGGCCGGCAAAGGCGCCCTCGATGAACAGGCCCTTGCCGGAGATGAAACCCATCAGGCTCCCGACCGTGCTGTGCCCGCCCAGGGACACCAGAGAGCCGAAGTCGTGGTAGCGATACGGTTCCAAGGGCCGCCCGCTCATGCGTCTGCGGATCTGGCGCACCATGTGCGAGGCTTCCTGGTGCGCTGCCTGGGCGCGCGGTGGGACAGGCGCGTCCGATCCCGGCTGCGGGCAATCGGCGCAATCGCCGATGGCGAAGACATTTGGATCACGGGTGGTCTGCAGTGTGGGAAGCACCTTCAGCTGACCGAGACGGTTGGTCTCCAGCCCGCCGAAGTCGCAGAGGACCGGGGGGGCCTTGACCCCCGCGGCCCAGACCACGAGCTCCGAATCGATGAACTCTCCGCTCGCCAGGACAACGCCGTCGGGGCGCACGGCGGAAACGCGCGCGCCGACCCGCACGTCGATACCGAGGTCCCCCAGACGGTCGCGGGCCGCCTGAGCCATCCGTTCGGGCAGGGCCGGCAGGATGCGGTCGGCCGCGTCCATCAGGACGATCCGCACGTCGCGGGCTGGATCGATCCTGTCGAGGCCGTAGCCGACAATCGCCCGCACGGTCCGATGCAGCTCCGCCGCCAGTTCGCTGCCTGTGGCGCCCGCGCCGATGATCGCCACTGACAGTTGGCCGGGGCGGATCGGTCCGGCCTGGGCGTTGGCGCGCAGGCAGGCGTTGATCAGACGACGGTGAAAGCGCTCAGCCTGGTCGGGAGTATCCAGCGGGACCGCATATTCGGCCGCGCCGGGCGTTCCGAAATCATTCGTGACGCTGCCGATGGCCATCACCAGGGTGTCGTAGGCCAGGCTGCGCGGGGACGTGATCTCGCGCCCCTCTTCATCGAAGGTCGCGCCTACCTGCAGGCGGCGATTCTCCCGATCGAGACCCGCGGCCGTGCCGAAGACATAGGTGAAATGATGCCAACGCGCCTGGGCGAGGTAGTCGAGCTCATGATGCGAGCGCAGGAGGCTGCCTGCGGCGACCTCGTGCAGCAGCGGCTTCCAGAGGTGAGTGCGTGCGCTGTCCACCAGGGTCACGCGGGCGGCGCCGGAGCGCCCCAGCGTGTCGCCCAGGCGCGTGACGAGTTCCAGCCCCCCTGCGCCGCCGCCGGCCACGACGATCCGATGAGCGCCCTCTCGCTCGAGCGTCGCGGACATCTGGATCTCCATCGGCGCGCCCTCAGGCGCCAAAATCCCTATCTAGCTTTCCTCGCCGCCTTCCAAAGCTGGATTCCGCACAGAGCGCGCCGAGGCGAGTGCGAGGTGCAAACCGCGCGAGTCACGTACGATCGATCGGACCGGAACAGCTGTCCCAACGGCCTGCAGACGGCCGCCGCATCCCCCATATTCCTTGGGCGCCGCCCTCAGGGTCACCGCGTGGGAGTTGCGACATGATCGTCGGACAGCGACCGGGAGCCTCGCCAAGGGTCCTCATCATCATTCTGGCCGTGCTCGCAGCGGTGTGGGTCTTCCGCGCGGCGACGCATCGGGGCGCCCCCGAAGCGAGGACCCCGGCCGTCCGATCCGCGGCCGCCCGGCCGGCGTCCATCATCGTTGAAGGGCAGTCCGACTCGCACTCGTCCCACCCCTGAGGCCGCACACCTGCCGCTCGATGGCCTCACGGACTGAGTTGCGAGCACCAACGGGTGAAAAAAGTATGAACCGCGGCCTCGTACCGACGTGCTTCCCAGTTCGGCGCCAACGAGGATGTAATGGCACGCCGCACGCACAAATCCGTCGCTGCATAGAGGTGGGAGTGGCGGTTAGTTCAAAATCACTCCAAATACGTCCCGTCATAGAGGAAATTGCGGCGCTAAATAGTGCCTCAATTTCGGCAAGCGGTAATCGATAGGTTTTGACACCCAAGGTCCTGATGCGGCTCAAGTATCCGCGAAGCCAAGCAGGACAACTTCGTCATGTCCATACCGTATGATCTGAGCGCCGCGATCGAGAAAGCCCAGGCCGCTCGCCCGATGCGGACCGGCAAGCAATCTCGCCATGGGTTCCAGCGCGTTTCGCTGCTGCGCCCGCGGTGGGAGAACTGCGCTGTGATCGCCTCCGTCGCCGGCTTCTGGCTGGTCGTTGGGACGATGCTCATAAAGTAGGATTTGCGTGAGCTCCCCGGCTGGGGGAACTCAGACTGCGCCCTGCCTGGTCCAGCGATCCCGACAAGGATCCATAGCTGACCATGGCGTCGCCCGATGATTTCCGGCGACATCCCGAAGGTTTTCCATATTCGAGGATCACTCGTCCGGGCGTCTTCCGGACGTGCCTGAGAGACCCGTATTCGCGGTTGTTCGGTCTCGTTCATAGCCGGCGTGAAACCAGGCGCATTTCGATAAAGGCCGCGCAAATTCGTACAGTAGTGGACGCAACTTGTCGCGTTGCAATGACTCAATCTGTACGGCCAAATGAGCACGGGCCAAGGCAATTCGCCGAGTATCGGCCCTAGCGTTCGGCCCCGCCCCCTCCCCCGGAGGGCGGGGCTAGAACTCTTCCGGCGACAGCCTTTGCCCGCGAGTTGATCCGATCGGGCTTCTGAGGCGCGACCAGGACCGCGACACGAGTTCGCATCCTTTCCGCACCAGCACACGTCACGCTCTCGCCGGCGGGCCGCGGCGCACCGCGCAAGACACTCTGAGACTCTTCGTGCGGCCGTGCGCGGCAGGCCAGACCGTCGCCTTGGCCAAGCGGGAGAATTGTGCTGCGATGCAGCACGATCGGTCTTGACAGTGCCCCAGAATGTCTGGATGACGGCTCACCCGCTGAGCCTTCACGCAGTGTGAGCCTCAGCCGATTGTATGGACCACATTCGAACATCCATACACCGGGATTATCGCACTTTCAGTCGAGATGTCCCTCTAACGGGACGAAAAGTGACCTCGAAGGTCTCTGTTTGCTCGGCGGGCGCGACGCGATCGGCATCACCGTAGAAATCCCAGTTGTATGGCTATTAGCCATACGATAATTGGCTCTCGTCTGCACCGAAACGGACGCCCTAGCGGCGCGCGCCGGAAACGCAGCGCAGCATGAGGCAAGAGGGTCTCAACGTGATCACGTACGGCGGGTGGGCTCCCGGCTGGGGGCGCAATCGAAGCTGCGCAACCCGCGCAGCCGGAGCTCACGACATGACCAGCAAGCTTTGGCGACGAGGCAGGATCGGACTGCTTCCCCTCGTCGCCTCAATGGCCCTGAGCGGGTGCGCCCGCGCCCACTTCGAGCTGCTCGAGCCCGCGGGCGACATCGGCGCTCAGGAGCGCACGCTGATCCTGCTCTCGCTGGGCATCATGCTCTGCGTAGTCATTCCAGTGATCATCCTGACCCTGGTGTTCGCCTGGCGGTACCGCGCCTCCAACACCCGGGCGACCTACGCGCCCAACTGGTCGCACTCGAACGCGATCGAGGTGGTGGTCTGGTCCATACCCTGCGTGATCGTCCTGTTCCTGGCGGTCCTGGTCTGGAACACCACGCACAAGCTCGACCCGTACAGGCCACTCGATTCTAAGGTCAAACCCGTACGCGTCGAAGTGGTAGCGATGAACTGGAAGTGGCTCTTCATCTATCCCGACTACGGGATCGCTACAGTTAATCAGCTTCCGATTCCGACAAACACGCCGATTAACTTCAAACTCACGTCAGACGGGATCATGAATTCCTTCTTCATTCCGCAACTCGGTAGCCAGGTCTACGCGATGGCGGGCATGCAGACGCAGTTGCATCTGATCGCCAACAAGCCGGGGAGCTATGCCGGCCTGTCCTCCGCCTTTAGCGGTCCGGGCTTCTCGGACATGCATTTCCAGGCCGTCGCGATGTCGCCTGACAAGTTCGCCGCCTGGACGCGGCAGGCGCGCTCGGCGCCGGCGGCGCTCGACGGACCGAGCCTGGCTCTGCTCGAGCGGCCCAGCATCAAGGTCCCGCCAGCCACCTACGGCCGCATCTCGCCCGGCCTTTTCGAGGGCGTCGTCGATCAGTTCATGTCCGGGCGCATGTCGCAAACGGCCCTCATGACGGCGACCCCGCCCTGCACCCCGAATGGCCACGCCTCACGGAGGGTCGACTGATGTTCGGCAAGCTTACCCTGGACGCCGTCCCGTGGGATCAACCGATCATCATGGGGACGGGGGTCGTCGTCGCCCTGGGCGGCCTCTTCATCCTTGGCCTGATCACCTACTTCGGCAAGTGGAAGTACCTTTGGACGGAGTGGCTCACCTCCGTCGATCACAAGAAAATCGGGGTGATGTACTTCATCCTGGGCATCGTCATGCTGCTGCGCGGTTTCGCCGACGCGATCATGATGCGCGCGCAGCAGGCGATGGCGGCCAATGACGCCGCCGGCTACCTGCCGCCCCACCACTATGATCAGATCTTCACCGCCCACGGGACGATCATGATCTTCTTTGTGGCCACACCCTTCATCCTGGGGCTGATGAACGTGGTCACGCCCCTGCAGATCGGCGCCCGCGACGTCGCCTTCCCCTTCGTCAACTCGCTCGGCCTGTGGCTCTCGGTGATGGGCGCGGCCCTGGTGATGATCTCGATGTGGGTCGGCGACTTTTCCGCAACCGGATGGGTGGCCTATCCGCCACTGTCCGAGCTGAAGTTCAGTCCGACACCCGGCGTCGACTACTACATCTGGTCCCTGGAGCTATCGGGGCTAGGCACGACCCTGGCGGGGGTCAACTTCATCGTCACCATCCTGCGCATGCGGGCGCCCGGCATGAAGCTGATGATGATGCCGGTCTTCACCTGGACGACCCTGGTCACCAACGTGTTGATCGTCGCGATCTTTCCGGTCCTGACGGTGACGCTCGCGTTGTTGGGGCTCGATCGCACTCTTGGAATGCATTTCTTCACCAATGAGCTTGGTGGAAATGCGATGATGTACATCAACCTGATCTGGGTCTGGGGTCACCCAGAAGTCTACGTCCTGATCCTGCCCCTGTTCGGAGCCTTTTCCGAAATCATCCCAACGTTCTCGGGTAAGCCTCTGTTCGGTTACACGTCGATGGTCTACGCGACCTGCTCGATTGGGGTCCTCTCGTTCTTCGTCTATCTGCATCATTTCTTCACAATGGGCTCCGGCGCCGATGTGAACGCCTTCTTCGGCATCATGACGACGATCATCTCCATTCCAACGGGGGTGAAGCTCTTCAACTGGCTCTTCACCATGTACCGGGGCCGGATCCGCTTCCATTCCGCCACCCTGTGGACCATTGGTTTCATGATCACCTTCGCGGTGGGCGGGATGACCGGCGTGCTCCTGGCGGTGCCTGGCGCGGACTTCGTCCTGCACAACTCGCTCTTCCTGGTCGCCCACTTCCACAACGTCATCATCGGCGGCGTGGTGTTCGGCTCCTTCGCGGGAATGAGCTTCTGGTTCCCAAAGGTGTTCGGCTTCACCCTCAATGAGTTCTGGGGGAAGGTCTCCTTCTGGTGCTGGCTGGTCGGCTACTGGCTGGCGTTCACCCCGCTCTACATCCTCGGATTCAAGGGGATGGCCCGACGGATGAACCACTACGACCACGCTGATTGGCAGCCTTACCTGCTCGTGGCCCTGGTCGGCGCCTGCTTCATCGGAGCGGGCATCCTCTCGACCTTGATCCAGCTTGCGGTCAGCATTCGCGACCGCCAGAAGAACCGGGATCTCACCGGCGATCCGTGGGATGCGCGGAGCCTCGAATGGTCGGTGGCTTCGCCGGCGCCCTTCTACAACTTCGCCCAGGTGCCGCAGATCACATCGATCGAACAGCACTGGGAAGACAAGCAGACCGGCCGCGCGGGCGTCATGCCGGCGACGTTCGAGGACATCCACATGCCCAAGAACACCGGAGCCGGCTTCATAATGTCCGTGTTCGGATTTCTGCTGTGCTTCTCGATCGTCTGGCACATGTGGCTGTTCGCGGCAGTCGGTCTCCTGGGAATGATCGGGACCTTCCTCGCGAGGGCCTACAACAGGGACATCGACTACTACGTGCCGGCGTCCACGGTCGCCCGCACGGAAGCCGAGCGTCACGCCCTGCTGCAGAAGGCGGCCTGATCCATGGACCTCACCGTTTCAGCAAGCCCGGGCGCGCGCGTCCACGACGCGCATGCGTCGCACGACGACGGCTCGAAGACCGTTCTGGGCTTCTGGGTCTACCTGATGAGCGACTGCATCATCTTCGGGACCCTGTTCGCGACCTTCGGCGTGCTGGTCGACGCCGTCGCCGGCGGCCCGACCGGGCGGGAGCTGTTCGACCTACCCTATGTCGGCGGCGAGACCCTGCTCCTGCTGATGAGCAGCTTCACCTTCGGCCTCGCGGCCCTGAACATGTACGCGGGTCGCAAGGCGGGGGTGCTCGCCTGGCTGGCGGTCACGTTCCTCTTCGGCGCCGGTTTCATCGGCATGGAGGTCCATGAGTTCGCTCACCTCATCGCCGAGGGCGCCGGCCCCGATCGCAGCGCCTTCCTCTCGGCCTATTTCACCCTGGTGGGGACCCACGGCGTCCACGTCACCGCAGGCCTGATCTGGATGGCGGTGATGACGCACCAGATCTGGCGGTACGGCCTCGACGGGACGGTCAAGCGACGCCTCACCTGCCTCAGCCTGTTCTGGCACTTCCTCGACCTGGTCTGGATCTGCGTGTTCACCTTCGTCTACCTGCGGGGAGCGATCTGATGTCCGGCGCCAACTCCCACTCGTCCGCGAGCCACGACTTCGGACACGGCGATCTGAAGACCTATGGATGGGGCTTCGTCCTGTCGCTTGTGCTGACGGCCCTTTCATTCGCCGCAGTGATGAGCGGAATGATACCGCGCGGGATGATGTTTCCCGCGATTACCGTTCTGGCGGTGGTGCAACTCCTCGCTCAGGTGATCTTCTTCCTTCACCTTGGGACGGCGCCGGGACAGCGGAGCACCGTCACTATTCTCTTGCTCACGCTCCTGCTGATCGGCGTGATCGTCTTCCTCTCGCTGTGGGTCATGCACAACGCGAACGTGAACATGATGCCCACCCTGATGACGCCCGACCAGGCGATGGCGAGGAGCTGAAGACCGCCGGCCGCCAGCCTCTCGACCGGAAGGCGGCCAGGGCCCATCGGCGCCCTGCCCTGTTCTCATCGCGAGCCCGATCCTCCTGCGGAGTCCGGAAGCGCGACCAATGAAGATGACGGCGTGAACGCGGCGCATAGCCGCCGCTTTGTGACCGGCGTCCTGACATGTTATCGCCAATGTACGGGACGGAAACCTACGGAATGAATCAAATGCCCTCGTGGCGGCCGCGCATCGTCGACGGCGCTCCGATGAAATATCTCGGCATTGTGGAGGCGCTGGAAGCGGACGTGCGGGCCGGCCGGGTGCGCCCGGGAGACAGGCTCCCGCCGCATCGTGCGATCGCCGAGGCCCTCAACGTCGACCTCACGACCGTGACGCGCGCATTCAACGAGGCGCGACGTCGTGGCCTCGTCGACGCCCAGGCCGGTCGCGGGAGCTTCATCAGCGAAGACTTCGAAGGCGGCGCGCCGATCACGGCCGCGGTCGGATCTCTCTCCATCCGGCTCAGCACCAACGCCCCGCCGCAGCCCCAGGCGGCCGATCTGCAGCGCGCAATCCCGAAAGGCATTGCAGACCTGCTCTCGACTCCGCGCGGCATGCTCCACCTCAACTACCGGGAAAGCGCCGGCGCGGACTTCGACCGGACGATCGCCGCGAGCTGGCTGGGCCGACGGATCGAGGGCGTGACGCCCGGCCGTGTGGTGGTCGCTGCAGGGGCGCAGGCCGCGCTGTTCGCCATCTGCGACGCCCAGCTCCAGCCCGGCGACGTGATCGCCGCCGGCGCAGTGACCTATCCGGGGCTCAAGGCCGTGGCCGCTCATAAGGGCGTGGGCCTGACCGCTCTCGCCATGGACAAGGGCGGCGTCCTGCCCGACTCCTTCGAGGCGGTCTGCAAGGCGGGTCCCCCCAAGGCGCTCTACGTCGTCCCAGCTATCGACAATCCCACCACGGCGAGCCTCTCCGAAGACCGGCGGACCGCGTTGATTTCCATCGCCCGGCGACACGGCGTCCTCGTCATCGAGGATGACCCCTATTCAGCGCTCCAGTCCGAGCCGACCCGGGCTATCGCCGACCTCGCCCCCGAGATCACCTGGCACGTTGCAACGCTCTCGAAGTGCGTCACGCCCGCCTTACGGGTGGCCTATGTCGTGGCGCCGACCAGCACTCTGGCGTTCAGGATCGCCGGCGTCCTTCGCGCCACCACGCTCACGCCGCCGCCCCTGATGACGGCCCTGGCGTCGAGATGGATCGTCGAGGGTGTCGCAGATCGCATCACGGCCGCCATACGGGCGGAGAACACCGAACGTCAGAAGATCGCGGCCGAAATCCTGCGCGGGGCCAGGTTCGCAGCCGATCCTCAGGGCCATCACCTCTGGCTCGAGATGCCGCCTCAGTGGCGGGCGATAGAGTTCGCCGAGCAGGCCGACCACTTCGGCGTCGCGGTGGTTCCGAGCCCGGTCTTCTCGGTGGCGGGCGCGCCAGTCGAGGCCGTACGCGTCTCGATGGGCGTCGCGACCGACCGGACCTATCTGGAGGATGGTCTGCGCCTGGTGGCCAACCTTTTGTCCCAGCCCTCTTTCGTGGCGCCCGCGGTGGTCTGACGGGTGCTGGCGGCGGCTGACCCCCAACATCCAGACAAGCCGATCACAAGGATTTAGAAACAAAATTTAAAGAACTGGCTGGACTCGCGGCGGATGTAAGGTTCACTATCGCACACATCTGGCGGGAACTCCGGCGCGCCGGTTTTCCCGCGGATCGACCGGCGTCCTGGCGGGCGTGAAACCCGCGCCGGACGCGCAAGACCGTCCGACCAATGGCTCCCTGCCGCAGGTCTCCTGGTGGCGTGCGATCCCTCCTGGCCAACGGCCTGAAGCGAGAGTGAGGGCCTTCGGTGCTGGATCCCAATTCCGCTCAAGCAGCGGCTGCTCGCCTTGCGGCCCAGTCGGACGCCGTCGCGCGTCTGGCGAAAGACAGCGGCGCGTTCGCCGCCACGGTCGCCGCTTTCGAGGCCGAGGACGGCGAGGCCGTCCGCTGGATCCTCGACCGCCTCGAGCTCTATCCGTTCTGCGAGCTCATCTGCGAGTGGTTGCGCATCAAGCTATGCGTGCTGCGCTGCATCGAAATCTGCGGGCCGCCGCGCCTTGAGGACGAACTGCCGAGCCTTCCCGACTTCGCGCGTGAACTTGCCCAACTCGGTCGACGCGAGGAGTTGCTGCGCGACCTCGTCGACGCCGTGGAGTGCGGCGCCGCCGAGGCCTACCACGACCTGCTCGCTGACCATGGCCTGGAACGGTTCTGTCACCTCTTTTGCCGCTGGATCTGCTCGGTGCGCTACGAGCGGATATGCCGGCTGGTCTGCTCGCCGATCTACGAGCCCCCGATCGACCCCGCTGCTGTCGCAGTCTCTGAGGCGCGGAGCCTCGAAAAGCTTGCTTCCGGCGACATCCTGGCGCGCCTGTCCGAAGCCGTCGTCGTGCTCAATTGCGAGGAAGCCCAGAGCTCGCTCAACAACGCCGGCTTCCAGGGCGAGTGCGAGATCATCTGTCGGCTGATCTGCGTGTGGCGGATGAGCTGGGTCTGCCGCGAGCTGTGCCGGCGCCCGCCCGTGGTCCTGACGGGGGTGCTGGCGACCGAAGAGGCCCGAGAGTTTGCCCTCGCCTCTCGCGCCCTGGCGGCGCAGCCGCGCCTGGCGGCGACCCTGGTCGACGCCGTGGCGCGCAACGACGCCCAGGCCTATGCCGGCATAGTCGCCCGACTGGGCCTCGAGCCCTATTGCCTGCAGGTCTGCAGCTGGGTCGGATCCCTGATCTGCTTCGAGTTCTGCCTGTGCGTGTGTCCCAACCCGACCCTGCAGGCGCCGGAATGGACCAACATCGGCTACATCCTCGTCGCCTCGGATATCGACGCGACGGGCAAGACCACGGTCTCCCGCAGCGGGGCCGGCGGCGTGGGCTACGCCTTCTTCAACAGCCTTCAGCTCACGGGCTACTGTGCAGCCACGTCTTCTATCACGCCCGGCTCGCCGATGATGTATCGGTTCGTCTATTCCCTGAACGGCGCCCCGCAGCAGTCCGTGGTCGACGGCATGCTGGACCCCAACCCGTTCCAGGTCGCGGGCCTGCCGACCCAGCTGTGGCCGACGATCGATGGTTCGGGAAATGCGACCTCGACCAACGCTCCGACGTTCGGCGGCGCCGTCTTCGTCTGCAACAGCGGAGATGTGCCCTTCCCTGTCACCACGCCGCCGGCCATCCGGCCGCCGCCCGCGGTAGGCTCCCCCTGGTATCCGCCTCAGGTCTATGTCTGGCCCGATGCTGCGACCGGATGGACGCTGGTGTTCCAGAACACCTATGCCGGCTTTGTCTCCGGATTCATGAACGTGAACAGCGAGACGATCATCGCCGGAGCCAACCCGGACGCAGGCTTCGCCCTCGCGGATATCGGCAAACCAATTGCCGCGAGCGCCGTGCTCAATGGCGCGAACGTCAGCTTCACCTTCGAAGCCACCCGTGTGAGCACGCCCAGCCCACCGGACTATCAGCAGTCGCCAGTCCTGACTCGCATCAACAACAACAGCGAGGTGAACGAACTCTACTTCCAGCAGTTCTTCGGAACTTCCGGCTGCTGCACGCCGATCACGAGCGACGTGACCGTCCTTTTCTCGGTGGATCACGAAGAGATGGGGCCGTGGTCGCTGGTGATCTCGAGTTGCGCCCTGAGCACTCCGATCACGCTCTGGCCTCACTCGCCGACGCCACCGACGGTGACCATCGGGCCGCGCGGCGGCTATGGCTCGATCGATCAGAGCACGACGGGCTTTTCGCCGTGCTCTTACACTGTGACCCTCACGACCACGCCTCTTCTGACCACGGGGATCGTGAACCGCTCCGCCGACCCGAATTCGCTGACTTTCTGCATTTGTGGGCCCTGAGCATCGGTGGCGGATGTCGGGACGGTTGGCATGAGCGCTCTTTCGGCCGACGTCCTCGTGCGCTTTGTCCTGGCCGTCCTGGCTGTCTGGCGGGTCACGCACTTGCTGGCGGCGGAGGACGGGCCCGGCGGCGTCATATTCCACCTCCGTCGAAGGCTTGGCGGTGGCTGGCTTGGCGAACTGGCTGACTGCTTCAACTGCCTGAGCCTCTTCGTGGCCGCGCCCGCCGCACTGTTCGTCTCGCGCCAGCCCATCGTCTGGGCTGTGGCATGGCTGGCTCTCTCTGGCGGCGCTTGCCTGCTCGAGAGACTGGGTCAGTCTCCTCCGCTCGTGGACCCGTTCGCCCAACCGGAAGAAGGAGAGGCCGATGTGCTGCGGTTCGAGACGCGCGACGTTCCGTCCGCCCCTGATGCGGACCCACGCGCCGCGAGCGGCGGCCGCTGATCCCCAGCCGGCTCCGCCCGTGGGGTCAGGAGACACGCTCTTGGGTCTCGCGGCCCTGCGCTACCTTCAGCAGGCGCCGATCCGCGTGCTGGGGCCGGCCACTGGCCGCGCCTACGCCTTCTCCGGGTCGAGACCCGTCCAGATGGTCGACGCTCGCGACGCCGAGATCCTGGAACGCGCGGCGCTCTTCCGTCGGAACTGAGCCTTGCCGGCGGACCGATTGTGGGCCTGCGGTCATGGGCTGAACCGCCTGGTCATCGCCTTGGGCCCTGCGTCGGCTTGACGAATGCATAACCTTGCGGTTATGGAATAATCCATAACTTAGAAGTTATCAGACTCACATGCCCGATGCCCACGACCTGCTCTTTCGAACGCTCGCCGATCCGACCCGACGGGCGATCTTCGAGCGGCTGTGCCGCGATGGAGAGCAGACGGTGGGGGCTCTCACCGCTCGCGCGGGTGTTTCCCAACCGGCGGTGTCGAAGCATCTCGGCGTCCTCAAGCAGGCCGGGCTTGTGCGCGACCGGCATGAGGGACGCCAGACACACTACCGCGCACAGGTCGGGGCCCTCGCGCCCCTGCTGGACTGGACCAGTCAGATGACCGGCTTCTGGCGAAGCCGGTTCGATGACCTCGAGGACCTGCTCAAGAGGATGGATCAATGACCAACGCGACGACCGAGACGCTCACTGTCGTTGTCGAGCGGGAAGTCCCCTTTCCGCCCGAGAAGGTCTGGCGGGCGCTGACGCAACCCCACCTGATCGAGGAGTGGCTGATGAAGAACGACTTCAGTCCCGTGGTCGACCACCGCTTTCGTTTCACTGCGGACTGGGGCGGCGTGGACTGTCAGGTGCTGACAGTGGAGCCGAACAGGACGCTGTCCTACACCTGGGGCGCCTTTGGTCTTGGCACGGTGGTCACCTGGACCCTCTCGTCGACGAGCGCCGGCACTCATCTGCGCATGGAGCAGACGGGCTTCAGGCCGGATATGCCGCAGGCCTATCATGGCGCAAGGGCGGGCTGGCCGCGGTTCTTCGATAACCTGGAGAAGGTCCTGGCGCGGGGAGATTGAAACCGCGAGAACGGAGGAGGGACGGACGTGACGGCGACCGCAGTTCAGGAAGGCAAATCGCCTTCTCAACTCATCGACGCGAGAATCCAGGAATTGGGGGACTGGCGCGGCGAGATGCTCGGCCGTCTTCGCGGCCTGATCAAGGAAGCCGATCCGGAAGTTGTCGAAGAATGGAAGTGGAGAGGCGTTCCGGTGTGGTCGCACGGCGGAATCATCTGCACCGGCGAGACCTACAAGGCGGTCGTGAAACTGACCTTCGCCAAAGGCGCGTCCCTTGAGGACCCTTCGAAGCTCTTCAACTCCAGTCTCGATGGGAACACACGGCGCGCGATCGACTTTCGCGAGGACGAGTCGATCGACGAGGGGGCGCTGAAGGCTCTGGTCCGCGCCGCGGTGGCCCTGAACACGTCCAAGGTTCGACGCTGAACGACAGGCGCGGGCGGCCGCTGACAGGCCGCCCGGCCGTTCAGAACGGGAACTGCGAAGCTCTCAGTCCAAGCCTCTGGCCGAAGCCCGAGAAGGCCGCCGGCATAACGTCGTCTTCCATGACCGCGCCGAAGCTGGAGGCGCGCGGCGCCGAGAAGATCCTGTCCCCTCCGCGCCAGACCTCGGCGGCGTTACGCCCGGCGAGGTCCAGCATGGACGCGATGGCCTCGTCAGCGTCGGCGCACCAAACCTCCTCGAGGTCTGTCACGCCGCTTGGCTGATCCGACAAGTAGACTCTGTAGCGTTGCATCAGATTGCCCCTGCCTACCATTTGCAGGCTAGTTAACGCTTTCTTAGCCTTTCGCCCATCCGAATCAGACCGCTTGGGTAGAATCTCACTAAAGTTAATATTCAAATTTTATGAATAAGATGGATCGAGAGGTCTGAAGAAACGTTCTCGCACCAGATTCCGGTCAAACCGAGACCCTGTTCCGTTTGCACGGAACAGGTGGCGCCGCCACAGGCCCTAGACTTCTGAATCCAGAGCAAGTCGCGTTCAGGCAGCTACGTCCGAACGGATTTTGCTCTTCGGATTTCGTTTAGCGCACGAAGCTGGCGCCGTTCACGTCGAGGACAGCGCCCGTCATGGAGGCGGGCGCGTCCAGGGCGAGATAGGTCGCGACGCTCGCCACCTCCTCGGGCTGCGCCACCCGGCCCAGGGGAATATCGGCCAGCAGCTTCTCCCCGCCGCGGGAGGCCAGGTAATCCTCCGCCATCCCGGTCATCACAAAGCCGGGGCAGATGGCGAAGGCCAGGATCCCCTCGGCCGCGTAGCCGCGGGCGATCGACTTGGTCATGCCGACCATTCCCGCCTTGGACGCCGCGTAGTGCCAATGCGCGGGCGAATCTCCGCGGTAGGCCGCGCGGCTGGAGATGTTGACGATCCGGCCGCCCGACTTTCGCTCGCGCCAGTGCAGGACCGCTCGCCGGCAGAGATCTGCGGAAGCCTGGAGGTTGATCTGCATGGTCCGCCCCCAGGCGGCTTGCCACGCTTCGAGGGAGACCTCCGGCGCGACAGGTTCGAACACGCCGGCATTGTTCACGAGGACGTCGATACGTCCGTCCAGGCGGCCCAGCGCGCGCTCCCACAGGGCGTCGGCTGCGCCCGGCTCCTCGAGGTCTGCCCCAAGCGTCTCGGGACCGTCGCGGCGCGCGTGGCCGACGATCCGCGCCCCGCGGGCCGCAAGGGCCTCGAAGGCGGCGCGGCCGATACCGCGGGAAGATCCGGTGAGAAGGACGTGCTGGGGCTCGGACATCCGAGCGTCCTAGCTTCCTTCCGGTGCATCATCCAGCGCTCCCGCTTGAGGACTGCCCTCAGGCGCCTTTGAAGAGGCCTTTTCGTCGCATTAATAATCCGTCATCGGATTAAAAGAGTGTGATATTCTCTCGCGCGGGGCTGAGTCGTACGATCTATGACGAGGGGGGATTGGCTGGCGTGCAGATGCAGGCGTCACGGCGTATCGGCGGCGAAGCGGTTCTGGCCACGGCGGTTCAATACGCGGCCCTGCCCTATCGTGTGACCGATGGCGTGGAAGTCCTGCTGCTCACCTCGCGCGAGACCGGTCGCTGGGTCTTGCCGAAGGGTTGGCCGATCGCGGGGAAATCCCCGCGCGCCTCCGCCAGGCAAGAGGCGCTGGAGGAGGCCGGGGTCGTCGGCCGCGTCTGCAAAGCGCCGATCGGAGCCTTCCACTACGACAAGCGGCTGGAGGGCGGCGGGCTCGTGACCTGCAAGGTGGTCGTCTATCCCCTCGAGGTGACGCACCAGCGCAAGCATTGGCCGGAACAGGGCCAGCGGACAATTGGCTGGTTTGCGCCGGGGGACGCCGCCTTGGCTGTCCTCGAACCCGAGCTGGCGATCCTGTTACACGCGTTCACGCCCCCAAGGGGCGCCGAGGCCGACAAGCGATAGGCCCGGACCCGGATCAGCCGGGCCTGTGACCGCGATCAGATGATCCGCTTAGGCGAGATCGGGTCACTGGCGGGAAAGGTCTCCTCCACCGCCTCGTCGATCAGCTTCTCCTGCCGCTCGGCCAGGTCTTCGCCGGGCTGCAGATCGCCGGGCGCGGCGTCGGCGGCGCGGTTCGCATGGGAGCGCGGGAAGGCCGCAGGATCGTCGGCGGTCTTGTCCTTGTCCGGTTTGCCGCTCATCGGGAGGCTCCTTTCAAGGTCGGAGGCGGCGGGGACGAGCCCCGTCCCACTCAGGCGGCCTGTCGCTGTCGGCGCACGAGACCCGCATAGTCATCCATCAGCGACAGCGAGATGTTGCCTGGCGTGAAGCGGTATTCGCCCACCTGCGCCACGGGCGTCACTTCCGCCGCCGTGCCGACAATGAAGCACTCGGAGAAGGTCGCGAGTTCCTCGGGACGGATATGGCGCTCCTGGATCTCGAAGCCCCGCGTGCGGGCGATCTCCATCACCGAGCGACGGGTGATCCCATCGAGGAAACAATCAGGAGTGGGC
>DASXGQ010000095.1:0-50559 GCA_036488995.1 Caulobacteraceae bacterium | reverse complement strand
GTCTATAATCGCGGAGAGCCAAGTCCTAGCGTCGAATCTCAGGAGTCTACCCGTAAATCTCGACTCCTCTCATTTAGTTTTAAGGACAAACATCGAAACTCTAATCGCGAGGACGGCCCTCATATACGCCCGAGGATCGGCGCTATTTAACTACGCCAGGAGGAAAACTGAGTCAGTGCCTCCGGAAAGCCCAACTGTAACTGAGACTTTGAACGCCCTGCATGCGATCAGCCTGGAGTTCATTGACGACGAGCGTATGGTCGGTGCCATCTCCCGGCTCGTCGAGAGCGTAAAATAATGACTGAAATGCCCTTCCAACGGCTAGGTGCGTTTGCGCCATAACAGCGCCGAATTCCGGGAGTTCATCTAAAAACAGCACGCCATTGTGCGCGAGCGACACCTCGCCCGGCTTGGCGCGGGTCCCTCCACCGGTGAGGGCGGCCATGCTCGCGGAGTGGTGCGGGGCGCGGAAGGGCCGCGAGCGGGTCAGGGCGCCTCGGGCGATCAGGCCCGCGATGGAGTGGACGAGAGAGGTCTCGAGGAGTTCGGCGGCGGTCAGGGGCGGCAGCAGGCCCGGCAGGCGCTGGGCGAGCATGGATTTGCCCGATCCGGGAGGGCCGACATAGAGCAGGTTGTGACCGCCGGCGGCGGCGATCTCCAGCGCCCGCTTGGCGCTCTCCTGGCCTTTCACATCCCGAAGGTCGGGTGCGCGCTCGCCCTCGATCATCGGTCCGGGCGCAGGCGCGGACATCACCTGGGAGCCGCGGAAGTGGTTCACCAGCGCAATCAGAGAGCGGGGCGCAAGGATCGGCGTCTCGCCAGCCCAGGCCGCCTCCGGGCCACAGGCCTCAGGACAGATCAGGCCCATGCCCCAGGCGCCCGCCGCCATGGCCGCCGGAAGGGCCCCCGCGACGGCGGCGATGCCGCCATTGAGGTTGAGTTCTCCGATGGCGGCCCAGCCGTCGAGGGCGTCCTGCGGCAGAATTCCCATCGCGCCCAACAGGGCGAGAGCGATCGGCAGGTCGAAGTGATTGCCTTCCTTTGGCAAGTCGGCGGGCGCGAGGTTGGCAACCAGGCGTCCGGGCGGCATGGCGAGCCCCAGGCCTGCGAACGCCGCTCGCACCCGCTCGCGCGCCTCACCCACCGCCTTGTCGGGCAGTCCGACGACGACGAAGCTGCTCGTCTGTGCCCCGATCTTCTGCACCTCCACCTCGACTCGGCGAGCCTCCACCCCGTCGAAGGCGACGGACACGATCCTGGACGCCATGCGTCACCCATGCATTTTGCAAATATCTAGGCAGCTATCCCACCGATCGGGACGAATGGCAACGACGAAGCTGGACCGAGACAGGGGCCTTGCCTGACGCCCGGTGAGTCGTGATCACGTGCCTTCATCAGCGGGAGGCGCGCATGGCCGACGAGATCATCCTTCATCACTATTGGAACTCACCGTTCTCGGAGAAGGTGAGGCTCCTGCTCGGGATCAAGGGCCTCGCCTGGCGCGGGGTGATCCAGCCCGTGATCATGCCAAAGCCCGATCTGATCCCCTTGACCGGTGGCTACCGGCGGATACCGGTGATGCAGATCGGGGCCGACGTCTTCCTCGACAGCTCTTCGATCATGGCCGAGATCGAGCGGCGCCATCCCGAGCCTCGCGTCATCGCTGGCGCGGACTGGGCGATCAACGCCTGGGCCGACCGGGTGCTCTTCCAACCCACCGTGGCGATCATCTTTGGCGCCATCGGCGGAGCGATCGATCCGGCCTTCGTGAAGGACCGCGAAGCAATGTCGGGACGCCCGTTCGACGCCGCCGCCATGAAGGCCGCCGGCCCTTCCGCTCGCGGGCAGTTCCGCGCGGCCCTGGCCTGGCTTGACGACCAGCTTGGCGCTCGCGGCCCCTATGTGGGGGGCGAGAGGCCCTCGCTCGGCGACATCGCTTTCTGGCTCAACGTCTGGTTCTACGGGAACGTCCTGCAGGCCCAGCTCAAGGACGACCTCGCCGCCTTTCCGCGCGCGAGCGCCTGGCGCGAGCGGATAGCCTCGATCGGCTGCGGGGCGCACAGCGAGATGTCGGCGGCTGAGGCGCTCCGCATCGCGGCCGCCAGTGAGCCGGACGAGACTTTGCAGATTGACCATGATCCGGCTGATCCGTCCGGCCTTTCGCCCGGCGCGTCGGTGGTTGTGAGTGCGGACGACTACGGCCGTGACCCCATCGCCGGCAGCCTGGTCGCCGCGAGTCCCGGGGGTATCGTCATCTCACGCCATTCGCCGGAGCTCGGTCGGCTGAACCTGCACTTCCCCAGGGCGGGTTATGTGCTGAGCGCCGCCTGAGGCGACCTCGTCACCGCCTCAGCTGTTCGATCCGGTCCCAGAGGATGACGGCGGCGTCGGGTCCGCCAAAGCGCTTGAGCTGCTGGGCGCCGGTCGGCGAGGTGACGTTGATCTCGGTGAGGTAGTCGCCGATCACGTCGATGCCGACGAAGAGCAGGCCCCGCCGCTTCAGCTCGGGGCCAATCGCCCGGCAGATCTCCTCGTCGCGGAAGGTCAGGCCCACCGCCTCGGCGCGACCGCCGCGGGCGAGGTTCGAGCGCACCTGACCGGCGCCGGGTACGCGATTGATCGCGCCGACTGGCTCGCCGTCGACGAGCAGGATGCGCTTGTCCCCAGCGGAGACGGCGGGAATGAACTTCTGGGCGATGACCGCTTCGCGCCCGATCATAGTGTGCAGCTCGAGGAGGGCGTCCAGGTTTGGATCGTCCGGGCGAAGGCGCACGACGCCCGAGCCGGCTCCGCCGTAGAGCGGCTTGAGCACCATGTCGCCGTGCCGCTCGCGGAAATCGTAGATCGCGTCGGGGTCGCTCGTGATCAGGGTCGGCGGTTGCAGGCCAGGAAAGTCGGTGACGAAAAGCTTCTCCGGGGCGTTGCGCACCTCCGCGGGGTTGTTCACCACCAGGGCCGCCGGGTGGATCCGCTCGAGCAGGTGGGCCGCGGTGACATAGGCCATGTCGAAAGGCGGATCCTGGCGCATCAGGATCACGTCCATCTCCGCGAGGGCGCGCACTTGGGGCTGACCCAGCGCGTGGTGGTCGCCTTTTACATCGCGCAGCGTGAGAGGCCGTCCGCGGGCGAACACCCTCCCATCCTCCATCGCCAGCCGCTCGGGCCCGTAGACCCAGAGGCTGTGGCCGCGGGATTGGGCCTCCATCATCAGCAAGAAGGTGGTGTCCGTCTCGATGTTGATCCGTTCGACCGGGTCCATCTGGACGGCGACATTCAGCGGCATGGGGCCCCTCTCTGCGATGGCGGCGGCTTGAGCAAACCCGGGTCGGACGAAGCCGTCCGAACGAGGGTGATTTGCTCTGGATTCAAAAATGTAGAGCCTGATTCAACGTTCGCATCTGTCCCATGCGACCGCATCAGGCTCTAGTCCTGGTCCCGCCAGGCGTCGCGTATATGGCGGGGAAGCCGACCTGGAGCGAGAGCGATCAGATCCAGGCGAACGGGAGCATTGGCGAACTCGGACCGACGAGCAGCGATCGAGCGGGCCGCGCTCACCAGCCTGCGTCGCTGCGCCCAGCTCACCGCTTCCAGGGCTTCGGCGAGCGTGCGCCGCCGCTTGACCTCCACGACGGCGACGACGCCGCGCCTCACGGCCAGCAGATCGATCTCGCCTCCGCCCGTCCGCAGCCGGAAGCCCAGGAGGCGATAGCCCTTGGCCATCAGCCACAGGGCGCAGAACCATTCGCTGCGACGTCCGGAGCGACGCGCCCGCGCGCCCCGCACGCTGCGCTCGGAGCTCACTTCCTCGCGTCCTTCAGCGCCAGGGCGCGGGCATAGAGGTCGCGACGCGAAAGGCCCAGCGCCTTGGCCACCTCGGCCGCCCCCGCGGCCGGCCCGAGCCGGGCGACGGCTTCGGCCAGGGCCTCATCGGCGTCAGCCAGGCTTATCCGCTCGGCGGCGGGCGGGCCCACGACCACGACGATCTCGCCCTTCGGTTCCCGGCATCTAGGGTCTGCCGCCAGTTCGGGGAGGGATCCGCGCAACACGGTCTCGTGCAGCTTGGTCAGCTCGCGCGCGACGGCGGCCTCACGCAACCCGAAGACCGCCGCCATATCCGCAAGGCTGCCGGCCAGCCTCGGCCCAGTCTCGTAGAACAACAGGGTTGCGCGGATCGGCGCGAGCTCCTCGAACAGCGACCGGCGCGCGACGGCCTTTGTCGGCGGGAAACCGGCGAACAGGAACCGGTCTGTAGGCAGGCCCGCGACCGCCAGCGCCGCCAGGCTCGCCGAGGCGCCCGGCACGGGGAAGACGTCGGCGCCGTGGGCCGCCGCCTCTCGCACGAGGCGATAGCCGGGGTCGGAAACGAGCGGCGTGCCCGCATCGGAGGTGAGCGCGATCCGCGCCCCCTCGGCCAGCCGTTGCAGGATCATCGGGCGTACACGCTCGGCGGCGTGCTCGTCATAGCGCTCGAGACGTGCGGAAATCCCGTGGGCCGCCAGCAACTTGCCGCCGACGCGCGTGTCCTCGCAGAGGACGAGCTCGACGCCCGACAGCACGTCCAGGGCGCGAAGAGTGATGTCGCGCAGGTTCCCGATTGGCGTCGACACCACGTAAAGGCCCGGGGCCAGGGCGGCGTTCGCGCGTTCGTCAGGCTCGCGGGCCTGGACCTTGGGCATCGGCGCTCCTGGTTTGGACGGCCGATCTCTCCGGGCGCGGGCGCAATGGTCAAGAGGAACGCCCACGGTTAAAGTGATCGCCGATCAGTTTTCTATGCGGGGGAAGCAGCGGCGGTCATGGAGCATTTCGACGTCCTGGTGGTAGGGGCCGGCATCTCGGGTGTCGGCGCGGCCTACCATCTCAAGACACGCTGTCCAGGCGCCAGCTTCGCCATCTTCGAGGCGCGGCAGGCGATCGGCGGCACCTGGGACCTGTTCCGCTATCCGGGCATCCGCTCCGACTCCGACATGTATACCCTGGGCTTCGCCTTTCGCCCGTGGACGGAAGCCAAGGCGATCGCCGACGGCCCCTCGATCCTGAACTACCTCCGCGAGACCGTGGCCGAGCACGACCTTGCCTCGTATATCCGTCTCGGCCGCAAGGTGCGGTCCGCCGCCTGGGATTCCCGGACCTCCCGCTGGACAGTGGACTACGAGGAGGGACCTGAGCGCATCCGCCGCCAGGTGACCTGCGGGTTCCTGCATATGTGCGCCGGCTACTACAACTACGACGCCGGATACCGCCCCCGCTTCGAAGGCGAGGAGACATTCGGCGGTCTGATCGTCCACCCGCAGTTCTGGCCCGGAGGCCTGGACTATGCCGGCAAGCGCGTGGTCGTCATCGGCAGCGGCGCCACCGCGGTGACGCTCGTGCCGGAAATGGCCAAGACTGCCGGCCACGTCACGATGCTGCAGCGCTCGCCCACCTATGTGGTCTCGCGCCCAGCCGAGGACGCCTTCGCCAACAAGCTGAGGCGATGGCTGCCCTCCCGCCTCGCCTATGGGATCATCCGTTGGCGGAACGTCCTGTTCGGCCTGTACTTCTACAACCTCACGCGCAAGAAGCCGGCCGAAGCCAAGGCGCGCATCATCGAGATGGTCAAGGCCCAGCTCGGCCCCGACTACGACGTCGAGACGCACTTCACGCCGACCTACAACCCTTGGGATCAACGGCTCTGCCTCGTCCCGGACGCGGACCTGTTCCGGACGCTGAAGGATGGCTCGGCCTCGGTGGCGACGGACCGGATCGAGCGGTTCGACGAGACGGGCATCCGCCTCGCCTCTGGAGCCCGGCTGGACGCCGACATCATCGTCACCGCCACCGGTCTCGACATGCAGCTGATGAGCGGGCTGGAAGTGAGCGTGGACGGCGATCGGATCGATCTTCCGCAGACGTTCAGCTACAAGGGGATGATGTATTCGGGCGTCCCGAACCTGGCTTCCAGCTTCGGCTATACCAACGCCTCCTGGACGTTGAAGGCGGACCTCACGGCCGAATACCTGTGCCGCCTGGTCAACCACATGCGTCATCGCGGCTATACCGAGTGTCGGCCTGTCGCCGATGGGCCAATCGACCCAGTGCCTTGGCTCGACTTCAGCTCGGGCTATGTGCAACGCGGCCTCTCCCGCCTGCCGCGCCAAGGGGCGGCGAAGCCCTGGCGCGTCCATCAGAACTACGCCCTCGATCTTCTGGCTTTCCGCCTCGGCAAGCTCGAGGACGGCGTGATGCGTTTCGCACGGCCCCATGCGCCGACGCAGCCGGCGCGTGCGACGCCGGACGCGACGAGCGCGCGGGAGCTCGAGGACGCCTGAGGCGGCCCCGGACGTGACGGCAGAGGCCATGGCCCCCGAGCAAAGCATCGCCCTTTTTCCCTGGCGCCAGGGGCGTTAGAGGCTGCTGCGGTCGCGCCCGGCGGGACAAGAGAAAGACCAGGGAGACGAAGGGCTTGAGACAACCGATCTGGGCGGCCGTGGCCGGCGCCTGCTTGATTACCGGCGCAGCAGCCGCCGCCGACACCGGCGGGAAAAAACCCTTCCAGCCGGAGGACCTGTTCGCCCTGCAGGCGGCGTCCGATCCCCAGATCAGCCCCGACGGCCAGCAGATCGCCTATGTGCGACTGGCCTACGACATCATGACGGACAAGCCGCGGCGCACGATCTGGGTCATCGACGTGGCGAGCGGCGCCCAGAAACCCATGGATGGCGGGGACGGCGAGGGCTCCCCGCGCTGGTCTCCTGATGGTCGTCGGTTGGCCTATGTGGCGCCCGGCCCTGAGGGTCGGCCGGAACTGCACGTGCGGTGGCTGGCGACCGGCGAAAGCGTTCTCGTAGCGGATCTGGCGGCGGGCCCCGGCGACATCGCCTGGAGCCCGGACGGCCGGCAGATTGTCTTCGATGCGCGCGTCCCCGCCCCGGCCCCCGCCCTCGGCGAGCCGCCGAAGAGGCCTGAAGGCGCCAAGTGGGCCGAACCGATCAAGGTCATCACCCGCATCCACTATCGCCAGGACGAGGCGGGCTACCTGAAGAATGACTACGCTCACTTGTTTAGCGTCTCGGCCGACGGCGGCGCGCCGCGACAATTGACCTTCGGCGCCTATGACGACCATGGGCCTGTCGCCTTCGCGCCGGACGGACGCTCTCTCATCTTCGTCTCCGAGCGGGAGGAGGGCTGGGAGCTGGACCCGCAGAACTCGGGACTGTTCCGCCTCAGCCTCGCCGACGGGACCGTCACGCCTCTGCCGCACAAGTACGGGCCGGACCGGTCGCCGGCCATCTCGCCGGACGGGCGGTTCGTCGCCTTCACCCACTATGACGACCGCCACCGCGGTTACGAGGATGCGCGCCTGCATGTGATGGACCTCGCCACGGGCCAGGATCGATCCCTGACCGACGCCTTCGACCGCTCGGTGGAGCGCCCGCTCTGGAGCGGCGACGGCAAGACCCTTTTCGTGCAGTTCGCCGACCAGGGCGTCGGCAAGGTCGCGCGCGTCTCCCTGAACGGCGAGGTCGGCGTGGTCGCCTCCGGGCTCGGAGGCGCGGAGCTGGATCGCCCCTACGCGGGAGGCAGCTATTCGGTCTCTCGCAACGGGCAGGTCGCCTTCACGCTCGGAGATCCCTCCACGCCGCACGACGTGGGACTCGCGCGCGCCGGCGCCGCCCAGCGGCGCCTGACCGATCTCAACGCCGACCTCCTCGCCGGCCGGACGCTCGCAAAGGTCGAACCGCTCAAGGTCGTCTCCAGCTATGACAAGCGGCCGATCGACGCCTGGATCATGACGCCGCCGGACTTCGACCCGGCCCGCAAGTATCCGATGATCCTGGAGATCCACGGCGGACCCTTTGCCGCCTATGGCCCGAGCTTCGCCAGCCAGCTGCAGCTCTACGCCGCGGCGGGCTACGTGGTGGTCTACGCCAATCCGCGCGGCTCGACCTCGTATGGCGACGAATTCGCCAACCTGATCAACGACAACTATCCCAGCCAGGACTACGACGACTTGATGAGCGTGGTCGACGCCGCAATCGCCCGCGGCTCGGTCGCCCCGGACAACCTCTTCGTCGTCGGCGGCTCAGGTGGCGGCTTGCTGACCTCCTGGATCGTCGGCAAGACCCACCGCTTCCGCGCCGCGGTCGCCCAGAAGCCCGTGATCGACTGGGCCAGCGAGGTCCTGACGGTGGACATGTACACGTTCATGGCGCGCGACTGGTTCGGGAAGATGCCCTGGGAGGACCCCGAAACCTACTGGCGCCGCTCGCCCATCTCGCTTGTAGGCAATGTCACCACCCCGACCATGGTGATGGTGGGCGAGGAGGATCACCGCACGCCGCCCAGCGAGGCCGAGCAGTTCTTCGACGCCCTGCAGCTGCGCAAGGTGCCCACCGTAATGGTGCGGGTCCCCGGCGCCTCCCACGAAGGGCTGGCCGATCGCCCCTCGCAAGAGGCTGAGGAAGCAAGCGCCATCCTCACCTGGTTTGGGCGCTACAGGACGGACGGGGCGGCTCGGTAAGGCCAAGCCCGGCGAGGGTCAGGCCTTCTTGGCGTCGCCCTTTCCCTTCTCGCCGGCGCCCTTCTTGCCGTCCTTTCCGAACGCCGCCTCGACTTCGTCCTTGGTGATGCGCGCGGACGGATTACCCGGCTGGCCCAGGTTCTGCTCCTCCGTCTGGTCGCCCATCACTCCGGGCTGCGAGCCATCGTTGGGATTTTGGCGGGGATCGGGCATGACGGTTCTCCGGCAGTAGTATCGGCCGCTCTTAAGTCCCCTTCGGGACATGCGGTTCCGCGCCAGCCGCGGAGCCTCCAGGGGCGCGGTCCCACGACTGGCTGCCGCAGAGCGGCCCGACGAGGCAGCCCGTGAGCTCCAGATGATCGCCCGGACGCATCCGTACGACAACCTGATAGGTGTGGCCGGCCTTCGGGTCATAGACCCAGCCACGGAATTGCCCCTCCGCGGCAGGATGGATCTGCATGATCTTGAGGTTCCGGATCAGGCGGTTCCTCAAGGAAGGATCGTGGTTGCGAACGTCCTTCTGATCCGGTTCGACCGTCAGGCGCGTGGAGGTGATGACATAGCCACAGATGTCGTCGCCGCACGGCTCGACCCTGACCTGGCTCCTGTCCACAGGCGTGTTCCAGAGCCCCAGGAGGACTGAGGCGGATGAAACGGCGGCGAGGAGGAGTTGTGGCATGGGGCTCATGGCGACTGCGGGCTGAGCCTAAAGATGGCGGCGGCGCGTCCCGGTTGCCATCGTCCTCATCGTTGGGCCTTGAATTCGCGCGCTTCGAGCCAACCAACGAGATCTTCGAGCGCGGCGCGCCGGCCGCGCAGCTCCCAGGCAGTCCTCATCCGGCGTGCGACCATCTTTGCCTCGATCTCGAGATCGAGCTCGTCAGAGCGCTCCTGCAGGTAGCGGCGCAGCTCGCGGGCCAACCTCTCGTCGGCGCATGGGCCGGCGGCGATTCCGGCGCGCCCGGCCAGGTCCGCGAGCAGGCTGCGGGCGACATCGGCGGCCTGGATGCGGATGTCCGGGACGGAGGTCATCTCGTAGACCTCGCCGCGTGTAAGGGGGCCCACGGCGAAGAGGCCGGGCGAGGCGGTTCCGTCCGTCGAGAGCGGACGGGACGCGCCGTCGACGTCCAGTCCAAGGCGGCATCCATCGGGACGGGCCAGGCCGGCCTGGAGCAGGGTCCGCACAAGCGGATCATCCGACCGTTCAAGGTCGCTGAGCGGACCCACGCAGTTGACGACTACCGAGAAGCACCGGCTGAGAACGGGGCCGCCGCCGCGGGGCGCCCACTTCGCCTCGACGCCGCCGCGAACCAGGGCGAGCGTCTGGAGCCTCCCCGCCGCCACCTCGACCAGCCCTTCGTCGCGAAGACGGTCCAGCCGGTCGTGGACCTCCGGGGCGAGCCTGTGGCGGCCGACCTCCCACCATGGTCGGATGTGCCTAAGGAACCGGCGGCGCTCGGCCAGGCTCCATCCGCGCCAAAGCGCCTGGACATGAGGGCGCAGCGCGTCGATCGCCGAGCGCCAGTCCTCCCTCGCCTGGGACCGCACCTGGGCGAAGACCTCGGCAGCCGATCCCCTTGGCGTCGCTGCGGGTGTCGCACGCGCGCCGACTGGCCCATGCGCCTGTGGGACGAGGCCACGTCGTGAAAGGGCCAGGACATAGGTCCCCGGCCGCTGCTCCTGGATCGAAAGGGCCACGTCCACGGCCGTCAGACCGGCGCCGACAAGAAGGGCGTCCCCATCCAGGGACCGACCCGAGCCGATCCAATCCCACGGATCTGCGACCCACCTTTGCGAGGCGAGGAGCGCAAGTTCTGCCTCGACCGGAACCGGCGGCGGAAGGTTGCCGATCGCCAGCACGACGGCGTCCGCGGAGAGGGTCCGCCCCATCGCCAGGGTGACCGTCCAGCCGCGGGGTCCGAGCGCCAGCGCGACCGCCGCGTCGTGCTCGAAGACGAGCCTGGAAGGATCCCGAGCGGCCGCTTCGCGCAGGACAGATTGAAGGTACTCGCCGTACCGGTCGCGCGTGACGAAGACGGCTTCACCCTCGGCCTGGTCAACGCCGAGCCAGTTGAGGAAGTGAGACGGCGCCTCGGGGAAGGCGCTCATATTGGCGCCGCGCACGTTCAGCAGGTGGTGCGGGCTGGCGCTCGCATAGGCGGCGCCGCGCCCGAACCGGGGCCCCCGCTCGATCAGCAACACCTTCGGGCCATCATCGGCCCGCAGCAGGTGCGCGGCGGTCAGCACGCCGCTGAAGCCGGCGCCGATCACGGCCACGACAGGCCTCATCGATCCGAACCCGGAGAACATAGAAGAGGAGGCGCTCACGCGCACAAGGTGACGATCGCGCGCGAAGGCTGCAAGTGCGTTCCGCGAGCCCGTCTGGCTGCCACCAGATATTCTAAATCACGCTTTCACCACAGCTATTCTTAGGTCGCATGGAAGTCGGCAAAGAATTAACCCCCTCGGAACCATACTCTCCATTTGTCTAATCGACCCTCCGCCGGGGACAGGGGAGTGTGTACGGGGATGAGTTCAGCTCGAGGCGTCTTGGCCGCAGGCGTGGCCTTCACCGCGCTGGCAGCGGCCGCCAGCGCGGTCGCCCAGGATGACGAAGCTGCGCGGATCTCGCGCCTGGAAGCGGCGGTCGCGGCCCTGCAGGCGCAGGTGAAGGCCCAGAGCGGCCTGGCGGCCGAGAACACCGCGCTGAAGGACCAGGTCGGCCGCCTGCAGGCTCAGGTGACCGAACTTCAGGCTGCGCCGCCGCCGCCGCCGCGAGTGGCTCAACGCGCCGGCGGGGAGCAGCTCCGCACGGTGCCGACCACCGCCTCGGCCGGGAACGCCCCGGCGGTGACCTCCACCTTCGCCAACGGTGAACCCGGGATCGCCACGGCCGACGGGCGCTTCTCCGCCAACCTCTACGCCCTGTTCCAGCTCGACAGCGCAGTCTACGACCAGGCGCCGCCCGGCCCGATCACCTCCGACTTTCGCCGCACCGGCCCGGCCCTCGGCGCTACGCCCTCCAACATCGACTACACCCACGCGCGCGACTTCAAGGACGGGGTGGAGTTCCGCCGGGCGCGCTTCGGCATCAGCGGCAACGCGTTTGGCGACTTCGACTACCGCGTGATCTTCGACTTCGGCGGCCCGGGGGTGGAGAACGCTGGACAGCTCTACGAGGGTTGGGTGCAGTACTCGGGATTGCGGCCGGTCTACTTCCGCGTGGGCGCCTTCGCGCCGCAGCAGGGCCTCGCCGACCAGGACTCCAACGCCGCCCAGCCCCTGCTCGACCGGCCCATCTCGGCCGACATCGCCCGCAACTTCGCCGCCGGCGACACGCGCGTAGGTGCGCAAGTCTTTGCAGCCGAGTCGAGATGGCTCGCCTCCTTCGCCATCACGACCCGGACCGTCGGCGTGATCAACACCGCCGGGAACGCGACCCCGCAAACCTTCGGCGATCCGCTCAACTTCGTCACGCGTGGGGTGTGGCGGCCCTATCAGGAGAAGGACAAGCTGATCCACCTGGGATTCCACGCCCAGATGATCGACAAGCCCGCCAATACCGGCGGTCCAAGCGCTACGGGCGTCAACCCCCTCTCGGACACTGTCGTGGCCTTCGCAGACACGCCTGAACTACGGGTGGACGCGACCAGGGTCGTCAACACTGGGAACATCGACGCCAGGCACGCCTACAACGAAGGTAGTGAGTTCGCCGCCCAGTGGCATGGCTTCCTGGTGCAGAGCGAGTATGACGCCTTCCAGGTCGACCGCACCGATCCCGGAACCACGAATCCGAATTTCCATGGCTGGTACGTGGAGGCGAGCTGGATCCCCTCGGGCGTGGCGCGCCACTACAACATCTCCACCGCTGCGTTCGACGCGCCCCCGGTGTTGCACCCGGTAGGACATGGCGGGATGGGCGTGGTGGAGCTTACCTTCCGATACTCGACGGTCGATCTGAATTACGAAGCCGGCGCGCCCGGCACGGCGCCGGTCGCCTCGGCGATCCGGGGCGGGGACATCACGCTGTGGACCGGCGGGATCAACTGGTACCTGAACCCCTATGTCCGGCTGGCCCTGGAGGGGCAGCACGTCGAACTCGACAGGCTTTCTCCCAACGCCACGGTTTATCTGACGCCAATAGGCGCCCAGATCGGGCAACACTGGAACACCGTAGCCCTGCGCACCCAGTTCGGCTTCTGAGACTTGGTCTTCCCTTGCCCCCAGGAGCGCCGCTAACGAGCGGCGCATGACTCGCGCCGAACTCATCGCCTTCCTCGACAAGCATGCGATCGCCCACGTCACCACTGAGCACCCCGCCGTCTTCCGGGTCGGCGAGGGCGAGGACATGAAGTCGGCGATCGCGGGCGCTCACTCCAAGAACCTGTTCCTGAAGGACCACCGTGACCAGCTGTGGCTCGTCTCGGCCGAGCAGCACACCGCCATCGACCTCAAGCGCCTCCCCTCAGTCATCGGATCGGGACGCCTTTCCTTCGGCTCTCCGGATTTGATGCAGGCGACTCTGGGCGTGACGCCAGGCTCGGTGACCGCGCTCGGCCTCGCCAACGATCGCCAGGGAAAGATCCGGTTCGTGCTCGATGCGGTTCTGGCCAGGGCTGAGCAGGTGAACTTCCACCCGCTGGAGAACACCGCCACGACGACCCTCTCGCGCGCGGGCTTCGGAGCCTTTCTCGAGGCCCTTGGCGTCAGACCGATGATCGTCGATTTCTCGCGGATGGAACGCCTCTAGGACGCTGAAGCCGGGAGAAATTCGAACCTAGCGTCACGCCTCCCGTCGGGATTGCGCCACCGACAGGGTGCGACCATGTTGGGCGAAACCAAAACAGCCGAAGTCGTCCAAGCCATGTCCATGA
Organism: Caulobacteraceae bacterium; assembly: GCA_036488995.1. Classification (GTDB taxonomy): domain Bacteria; phylum Pseudomonadota; class Alphaproteobacteria; order Caulobacterales; family Caulobacteraceae; genus Acaudatibacter. Next base: position 37,185 of record DASXGQ010000095.1, on the reverse strand, counting down.
TCGGCGAAACCACCGCCAGCCTTCCGCCCGACCTGATCAAGGAGGGCTCGGACGCCACCTTCATGGCCGATGTGGTCGAGGCCTCGAAGATTCAGCCGGTGATCGTCGACTTCTGGGCGACCTGGTGCGGCCCCTGCAAGACGCTCGGGCCGATGCTCGAAAAGGCGGTGAAGGCCGCCAAGGGCTCGGTCAAGCTGGTCAAGATCGATATCGACCGCAATCCGGTGTTCGCCGGCCAGCTCCGCGTGCAGTCGATCCCGACCGTCTACGCCTTTTCTCAGGGCCGGCCGGTCGACGGCTTCATGGGCGCGGTCCCGGAGAGCCAGATCAAGGCGTTTATCGATAAGCTGGCGGGCCCCCAGGTCTCGGAAGCCGACGAACTGCTCGCTATCGCTCGCGAGGCCCTGGAAGCCGGCGACACCGCCGGCGCCGCCCAGGCCTATGGCGAACTGCTGCAGATCGAGCCGGACAACCTCGCCGCAATCGGCGGTCTGGCGCGATGCTACCTGGCCGGAGGCGACGTGGAGCGCGCGAGGGAGGTCGCCGACATGGCGCCGCCCGGCGCGAAGAACGCGGATCTCGAGAGCGTACGGGCGGCCCTTGCTCTGGCGGCGTCGGCTCCGGCAGAGTCCTCGGACGCCGAACGCCGTCTTGCGGCCAACCCGGACGACCACCAGGCGAGGCTCGAACTGGCTAAGTCGCTGGCGGGTCGCGGGCAGCTGCAGCCGGCGGCGGATCACCTCCTGGAAATCCTTCGCCGGGACCGGGAGTGGAACGAAGGCGCGGCGAAGACCGAGCTCCTAACCATCTTCGAAGCGGCCGGTCCGACCTCGGAGGTGACCCGCCAGGGTCGGCGGAAGATGTCGTCTATCCTCTTTTCCTGACGGGGCGCGGGCCAGGCTCCCTCGGGGCGCGAGCAAGGAACAATCATGGCTGGCGGCTACAGGAAGGCGAGCGACTTGCCGGAGGTCGTTCCGGTGTTCCCTCTCGACGGAGCGCTGCTACTGCCTGGCGGGGTGCTGCCGTTGCAGATCTTCGAGCCGCGGTACCTGAACATGGTGGACGACGCCATGAGCGGTCACCGCCTCATCGGCATGGTCCAGACGGGAGAGGGCGGCGACCGCCATACGCCGTGCCTGATGGGCGTGGGGTGCGCGGGCCGCATCACGAGCTATTCCGAGACCGGCGACGGGAAGTATCTGATCGCGCTCACCGGCGTCTGCCGGTTCGCCATCCTGGCGGAGCTGGAGACCCTCACGCCCTATCGCCAGGTGCGCTCGGACTTCCGCCGCTACGAGATGGACCTGGCGGCGGACGAAGCGAGTCTGGAATTCGAGCGTACCCCGTTCCTGGCCCTGCTGCGGCGGTACCTGGACAACCACAGCCTGGGCGTGGAGTGGGAGGTCGTGAACTCGGCCCCGGCTCCAGCCCTGATCAACAGCCTCTCGATGGCGCTGCCCTTCTCCACCGTCGAGAAGCAGGCGCTGCTCGAGGCGCCCGACCTCGAGGCGCGCAGGCATGCCCTCACGGCCCTGCTCGAGATCGACGGAGCTGGCGGGATGGACGATGACGCGACTCCGTCGATCCAATAGGAGCCAGATCAATGTCCGATAGCCCGCTCGATGCGCCCGAACTCGATCCCCGGCTGCTGGAGATCCTCGTCTGCCCCGTCACGCACGGGCGTCTTATCTGGGATCGGGAGGCCCGTGAGCTGATCAGCAAGGGCGCCGGACTGGCCTACCCGGTCCGCGACGGCGTTCCGATCATGCTGCCCGAAGAGGCGCGCCAGCTGGAAGATCGCGAGCGCCTCTGACGGCGGCGTTCCGCGCCCGCGGCCAAAACGGTCGCACCTGCGCTGGCCCTGCGCTATGCATCGCCGCTCACGAGAACCCGGCGGTTGAGCCGCCGTAGCACCTAGACTCCCCGGGGGACCCATGGGCGACGCCGAGCGCAAGACGTTCACCGACGAAGAGGCGCTCGCCTTCCATCGCTTCCCACAGCCGGGAAAGATCGCTATCGCCCCGACCAAGCCGATGGCCACGCAGCGCGACCTGTCGCTCGCCTACTCGCCCGGCGTCGCGGCTCCGGTGCTGGCGATCGCCCGCGAGGCCGACCTTGCCTACGACTACACGTCCAAAGGCAATCTGGTGGCCGTCATCTCCAATGGCACGGCCATCCTGGGCCTTGGCGACCTCGGAGCTCTGGCGGCGAAGCCGGTGATGGAGGGCAAGAGCGTCCTCTTCAAACGCTTCGCCGACGTGGACAGCGTCGACATCGAGGTCACCGCCAAGGATCCCGACGAGATCATCACTGTCGTCAAGAACATTGGCGTGACGTTCGGCGGCATCAATCTCGAGGACATCAAGAGCCCCGAGTGCTTCCGGGTCGAGACCGAGCTGCAGGAGCTGCTCGACATTCCGGTCTTCCACGACGACCAGCACGGCACGGCGATCATCTCGGCCGCGGGCCTGCTCAACGCTTGCGACATCACCGGCCGGCGGTTCGAAGACGTCAAGGTGGTGCTCTGTGGCGCCGGCGCCGCCGGGATCGCCACGGTGGAGCTGATCAGGGCGATGGGCGTGCGCCCGGAGAACGTCATTTCGGTCGACAACACCGGCGTGATCTATCGCGGTCGCGAGAAGGGCATGAACCAGTGGAAGTCAGGCCTGGCGGTCGAGACTGATGCGCGGAACCTCGCCGACGCGGTGAAGGGGGCGGACATCTTCCTGGGCCTGTCGGTAAAAGGCGCGCTGACCCAGGACATGGTCAGGACCATGTCCGAACGGCCGATCATCTTCGCCATGGCCAATCCCGATCCTGAGATCACGCCGGAAGAGGTGTTCGAGGTCAGACCCGACGCGATCGTCGCCACTGGCCGGTCGGACTACCCGAACCAGGTCAACAACGTGCTGGGTTTCCCGTACATCTTCCGCGGCGCCCTGGACGTGCGCGCTCGCCGCGTGAACCTCGAGATGAAGATCGCCTGCGCCCGGGCCCTGGCCGCCCTGGCTCGGGAAGACGTGCCTGACGAGGTGGCGGCCGCCTATCACGGCCAGCATCTGAAGTTCGGTCCCGAATACATCATCCCCACGCCGTTCGATCCGCGGCTGATCCACTATGTGCCGCCGTTCGTCGCCCAGGCGGCGATGGACAGCGGGGTCGCGCGAAGCCCGATCAAGGACATGGACGCCTATCGCGAGAGCCTCGCGCGACGGCTCGATCCGACGGCCGGCTTCCTGCAGAAGATCTCCGGCGCAGTTCATTCGGCGCCCCAGCGCCGCATCGTCTTCGCCGAGGGTGAGGAGCCGTCGGTGATCCGCGCCGCCTTCGCCTTCCAGAGCCAGGGACTGGGCAAGGCGATCCTCGTCGGCCGCGAGGATCTCGTGAAGGAGAACATGACGCTTGCGGGTTTGCGGCCCGAGGAAGCCGACCTCGAGGTGATCAACGCGCGGCTTTCGCAGCACAACCCAGAGTTCGTCGACTTCGTCTATGGCCGGCTGCAGCGCTCGGGCTTCCTCAAGCGGGACGTCCAGCGCCTGATCCACCAGGACCGCAACACCTTCGCGGCCAGCATGGTGGCCCTGGGCTACGCCGACGCCATGGTGACCGGCGTCACCCGCTCCTTCGACCAGGCCCTGGATGAAGTGCTGCGAGTGATCGACCCGGCTTCCGATGGCCGGGTGATGGGCATGTCCATCGTCCTCGCCAAGGGGCAGACCCTGTTCATCGCCGACACCAACGTCACCGAGATGCCGGAGGCGGACGACCTGGTCGAGATTGCCTGCCAGGCGGCGCGCTCGGTCCGCCAGCTGGGCTACGAACCGCGCGTGGCTTTCATGTCCTACTCCTCGTTCGGCGAGCCCATGGGCGAGCGCTCGCAGAAGGTGCGAGAGGCTGTCGCCGCCCTGGACGCGCGGGGCGACATCGACTTCGAATACGAGGGCGAGATGCCCCCAGACCTCGCGCTCGGTCCTGAGGCGAGGGCGGCCTATCCGTTCATGCGCCTGTCGGGACCGGCCAACGTCCTGATCATGCCGGCCATCCACTCGGCCTCCATATCCACGAAGCTTTTGCAGGCCCTCGGCTCGGCGACGGTGGTGGGGCCGGTCCTGGTCGGCCTTTCCAAGCCGGTGCAGATCTGTCCGCTGTCGGCGTCGGTGTCGCGCATCCTGATGATGGCCCAGATGGCGGCTTACGAGGTGGTCGACGAGGAAGGCCGGCCAGAAGGGGGATGAGCCCTCCCGCGCGCATCGTCGGCCTCGATTTCGGCACGACGAACACAGTGGTCTCGGCGCTGGGCGCCGACGGCGAGGCGCATCTCGCCAGCTTCGCCGCGCCGGGCGGCGATGCGACCGCCTTCCGGTCCGCTCTCAGCTTCCACGGCGACGACCACGATCCCTCGCGCCGCATCGTGGAAGCCGGCCCCTGGGCGATCGAGACCTATGCGGAAGAGCCGCTGGAGACGCGGTTCATCCAGTCCTTCAAGACCTACGCCGCAAGCCCTCTGTTCCAGGAGACGCGCATCCTGGGGCGGCGTTACGAATTCGAGGACCTGCTCTCGGCCTACCTGCTTCGCCTGCGGGCCTATGGCGAGGACGCCCTCCCCGCAGGAGCGAGCTGCATCGTCGGACGCCCGGTGAACTTCGCCGGCGCTCGCGCCGACGCCGACCTCGCCCTGCGCCGCTATGGCGCCGCCCTGGCGCGGATGGGATTCACTGAGGTCCGCTACGTCTTCGAGCCTGTCGCCGCCGCCTTTTCCTTCGCCCGCAAGCTGACGCACGACGCCACGGTCCTGGTGGGCGACTTCGGCGGGGGCACGAGCGATTTCTCCATCGTCCGCTTTGAGCGTCAGGCGGGGCGGCTGAAGTCGACGGCCCTCGCCAACGCGGGGGTCGGCCTGGCGGGCGACGCCTTCGACTACCGGATTATCGACAATCTCGTCTCCCCGGCCCTGGGCAAGGGCTCGAGTTACCGCGCCTTCGACCACGTCTTGCCGATCCCCAACCGCTACTACGCCGCCTTCGCGCGATGGGAGCAACTGGCCCTGCTGCGGGCATCGCGCGACATGCGCGAGATCAGGGCCCTGGTGCGGACCGCCCTCGACCCCGGCAAGATCGCGGCCCTGGTCCAGGTGTTGGACCTCAACCAGGGCTACCGCCTCTATCAGTCGGTCTCCGCGCTCAAGGAGGCCCTGTCGGCGCACACGCGAGCCGACTTCCTATTCGAGGGTGGCGACGTGCGGATCGAGCGCGAGGTCGCACGCGAGGAGTTCGAGGCTTGGATCGCGCCAGAGCTGGCGGCCATATCAGACGCGGTCGACGAGGCGATCACCCGTTCGCGCCTGAGCCCCGACGATCTGGACCGCGTCTTCCTCACCGGCGGCTCGTCCTTCGTACCGGCGGTGCGCCGGCTCTTCACCGATCGCTTCGGCGCCGAGAGGGTGGAGGGGGGCGGCGAACTGGTCTCGATCGCCGCGGGCCTCGCCTACATCGGCGCCGAGCCCGACCTGGACGCCTGGTCACAGCGCGCCCTTGACGCAGCGTGACGCTTTTGGACGTGCGCCTCAGCGGCTAAAGCAGGCGCTCCATCGGCCGCGCCGGGCGCGGCCGCACTCTGCCTCTTCCAGGGAAACGCCCATGAAACTCGACTCCTCCATCGCCGCGGTGATCACCGGCGGCGCGTCCGGCCTTGGGGAGGCCACCGCGCGGGCGCTGGCCGCGCACGGTGTGAAGGTCGCCATCTTCGACATGAACGAGCCCAAGGGCGAGGCGGTGGCCAAGGAGCTCGGCGGCGTCTTCTGCAAGTGCAATGTCACTTCGGAAGAAGAGGTCGACGCCGCTTTCGCCAAGGCCCGCGCTGCTCACGGCCAGGAGCGGATCCTGGTCAACTGCGCGGGAACCGGCAACGCCGCGCGCACGGCGAGCCGCGATCGCAATACCGGCGAGATCAAGCACTTCCCGCTGCAGGCCTTCAACCTGATCATCCAGATCAACCTGGTCGGCACCTTCCGCTGCATCGCCAAGAGCGCGGCTGGAATGCTTTCGCTCGAGCCGCTGCCGGACGGCGACCGCGGCGCGATCGTCAATACCGCCTCGGTGGCGGCCGAGGACGGCCAGATCGGCCAGGCGGCCTATTCGGCCTCCAAGGGCGGCGTCGTGGGCATGACCCTGCCGATCGCCCGCGACCTCTCCCAGGAGAACATCCGGGTGAACACGATCCTGCCTGGCATCTTCGACACGCCGCTGATGAACGCCGCGCCCCAACAGGTGAAGGACGCGCTCGCAGCCTCCGTCCCCTTCCCCAAGCGCCTGGGCCAGGCCGAGGAGTACGCTCAGCTCGCCCTGACGATGATCACCAACGGCTATTTCAATGGCGAGGACGTGCGCCTCGACGGCGCGATCCGCATGGCGCCGCGCTGAACGTTTCTGGGGGCGCGCTTTGGCGCGCCCCCAGAATTGTCACTTCTTCTGTTCGGGCAGCTTGATGTGCGGCTGCAGGTTGGCGATCACCTGATGGGCATCGAAGGCCCGCGCCGTTGGCGGTTTCTGGCCGTGGCCCATGACGATGTCGACCAGGGCGTTGAAGCGTTGCACGGTCTGGACATCGAATGACGGATCCCAATAGGGCCCGCCCCAGAACCCCCGCCAGCCATAGCCGGGACCCCAGACGCTCCAGTAGGGATCGAAGGCGCCGTAGCCCCACGGCCCGAAAGAATTCACATAGGTCTGGGTCTCGGTGTCGGTGTGGTGTTGGACCGTCTCGAACCAGTCGAATCCGCTATCGACCGTCACCTGGGCCGCTCGGTAGAGCAGATAATTCTCGACAGTGCTGCGAGATGTCAGGCTGTTGCCTTGGAAGGTGACCCGATAGTGATCGGCGTCGAGCCTCGTGTCGGTAAAGCCCCCGTAGACCTTCGATCCAGGCTGCAGCGGCTGATAGGGCGTCGCGGTCTCGCAAGCGGCTAGACCGGTGGCCAATGCGATGGCCGTGACGATGGCGGCGGTCTTGAGCTTCATGGTCTTCGATCCTGCAGCTCTCGGTCGTAGAGCGATATCTCACTCTCGGCGGGACGCGCCGGCAAGTCGCGCCATTAGCTAACCCCCTTTGGTTACGGCTGTTTTGCGATTGCTCAAACGACCATGCGAAACGCGAGCAGCACCAGCTTCACCAGCGCTCCAAGAAGAAGCGCCACGGTCGCGAGCGCCTGGATCATGAAACCGAGGCTTCGCGCGCCGGCCGCCCGCGAGTAGCCGGTCATATAGAGGACCCGACCGACGATCCACACGACGCCCAGGCCCGTGGCGATCGGCTCGTTGAGATAGAGGCCAAACAACCACAGGCCGGCCAGGAAGGGCGGCAATCCTTCCAGCGTATTGGCCTGAACCCGGAAAACCCGCTCGAAGTCGGCGTGGCCGGTCGTGGCGGGAGCCTCGACGCCGTATTTGGTTCGCGCGCGGCCGACCCGACCGGCCATGGTCATGTAGGCGATCATCGCGCCGATCGTGACGAGCGCCACTCCGATATGACTGGTCATGAGCATAACCCCCCTTCGCCGATCATCGCCGGCCGTTGATTCGAAGGTGCAGCAAACTTCGCCGAAGGGGAAGCCGCCGGGTGCAGCCGGCGCGCATCAGACTTTCGCTGCTGGAGCCTGATGCGTTCGCACGGAACAGCTACAAACGCTGAATCAGGCTCTACACTTTTGAATCCAGAGAAAATCATCGCCGTGCAGACGATTCCGTCTGAACGGGGTTTGCTCTAGTGTGCGACCATGCGCCTTCAGCCTCGACTCGCGCGCGCGGCGCCGTCGCCATCGGCCGGACAGGCGGCGCGAGCCCTGGACGCGGACACACAGGCGGAAGCCTTCGATCTGGCGACCCTTGCGTACGAGCATGACCAGTGGAGGGTCGTCGCTGGCGCGCAGGTCCTTGCGGCGCTCGCGGGGCGACTTGGCGTCTCCGCCGAACCCGCCGCGGTGATCCAATCCCTCAGCGTGCGTAGCGGAAGCGTCGCCGACGCCATCGTCGCTCTCGAGCGTCTGGGGCGGTCTTGTGAGACCTCGCTCGAGCTAGGCGACAGGCTGGTTCGCGTGAGCGGCCGCACGACGGGCGCCGTCGCCTGGCTGCGACTCGAGAACGCGTCCTCTCCCGTCGCCCCCCGCGCAGCCGCCCCTTCGGCGGGTCTAGCCCGCGCACGCGAGAGGCTCAAGCAGGCCTACGACCTCACGCTGGACCACCTCTCCGACGCCGTGGCCGTGTTCGGGCCCGATCAGAGGTTGGAGCGCTTCAACGAAGCCTTCGCGAGGCTGTGGGACCTCGAGCCCGCCTGGCTGGCCGCCCGCCCGCGACACGCCGACTGGCTCGATCGCCTGCGCGAATCGCGCCGGCTTGCCAACGACGACAGCTTCGCCGCGTTCAAAGCCCGCGAGCTCGCCCGCTATCGCTCCGCGGAGGCGGGGGAGGCTCTGTGGCGCGCCCCTGGGGGCCGCACGGTGCGCGTCGTGTGCCAGCCCCATCCGGAAGGAGGGCTGATCCTTGTCGCGACCGACGTCACCAGCGAGCTAGACCTGAAGAGCCGGTTCAACCAGCTGGTGAAGGTCCAGCAGGCGACGCTGGACAAGCTCACGGACGCCGTCGCCGTCTTCGGCGCCGACGCGCGCCTGCGGCTGCACAACGAGGCATTCCAGACCTTCTGGGGGCTCCCCGCCCACGTCATGGGCGAAGGCGCGCCGTTCGAGGAGCTGGCCGACTATGGCGTCGCGCGCGTGCACGACCTGCAGTTCTGGCGCTCTCTCAAGGCGCGCATCACCGATCCCGACCCGGCTCTCCGCGCCGCGACCTCGGGAGAGATCCGCATGGCTGACGGGCGTTGGACCGTCTGGCAGTCCAGGCCCCTGCCGGACGGCGCCACCCTGATCGGCTTCACCGACGTTACGGACGCAAGGCGGCTCGAAGACGCCCTGGCGGAGCGCGAGGCGGCCTTGGGAGCGGCCGAGCGGCTAAAGAGCGATTTCGTCGCCGCCGTGTCGCGCGAACTGCGGATCCCCCTCACCACGGTAATCGGCTACGCCGAGTTGCTGGAAGGTGCGGCGACGGGGTTGCCGCCGCGCGAACGCGGCTGGATCGGCGCGGTGCGCACCGCGGCCGTCGCCCTGGCCGGGTCGATCGAGGATATTCTCGCCATCGCCGAACTCGACGCGGGCGAGCGGCGGCTGTCGCTCGAACGGCTGGAGCTGCGCGAGCTGATCTCACGGGCGCAAAGGCGCTGGGCGGCGAGGGCCGCCGCCGCCAGCGTCGAGCTTTGCCTCGAGGCCACAGAAGATGCGGTCACGATCGAGGGTGACGCCGCTGCCCTCGCCGCAGTTCTCGACCACCTGATCGACAATGCCCTGGGGGGCACGCCCAGCGGCGGCCGCGTGACCATCGGGGCTGACCGCGCCCATGGCCAGGTCAGCCTGAGCGTGGCGGACACCGGTCGCGGCATCCCCTTCGACGTCCAGGCGCGGTTGTTCGAACGATTCTCGGGCATCGAGGGGGCGGGCGCGGGACTGGGCCTCGCCCTGGTGAAGGCCCTTGTGGAGCTGCATGGCGGCTGGGTGAGCCTCGAAAGCGAACCAGGACGCGGCGCTCGCTTCACCTGTCATCTTCCCGAGGGCCAGGCGCATGACGAGGAGCCCTGAGGCGAACCTTGTGTGCCGCAAAGGAAAGCCGCGCTAAGCTCCGCCCATCGCCGTGAGGGAGGACGCCTGAGGATGAGCGAGCTCGTGAAGGTCGAGGACCGCGGCCACGTCCGCACCATTCGCCTCAACCGGCCGGAGAAGAAGAACGCCCTGAGCACGGAACTTGCGTGGGGCGTCATCGAAGCCGTCGACCAGGCGGCGCTCGAGGACGACGTGTGGGTCGTGGCGATCACCGGGACCGGCGACGCCTTCTGCGCCGGACTGGACCTCTCGGGTGGCGGCCAGCCCTACACCCCCCACTCTCGCCAGACGGCCCAATTGGATGACGTCGGGTGGGTGGGCAACTTCCTGCTGGCGATCCGCAAGCGGTGCGACAAGCCGGTAGTGGGCGGGATCAACGGCGTCGCGGTCGGGGCCGGCCTGGGCCTGGCCATGGCGACCGACGTGCGGATCGTCGCCCGCAGCGCCCGGCTGATGGCCGGCTACACCCGCATCGGCGGCTCCCCCGACGCTGGCCTCACCATCACCCTTCCCCAGGCCATGGGCTACGAGCGGGCGATGCGGTTCATGATGGAGAACCGCACCGCGAACGGCGAGGAGGCGGTGGCGCTGGGCATGGCCGGCGAGGTCGTGGACGACACCGCGTTGGCAGATCGTCTGGCCGCCTACTGCCAACAGCTCTGCGAGTGGTCGCCGATCACCCTGCGCCTGCTCAAGCGGGGCATGGTCAAGGCGCTGGAGACAAGCGACCTGGAGACCCAGCTCCGCTACGAGGTGGCGAACATCCGCATCGCTTTCGGCAGCGAGGACGGCAAGGAGGCCCGGCGGGCCTTCCTGGAGAAGCGCAGGCCGGTGTTCAGCGGGCGCTGATCACCGCCGCGCTCAGTCTCCCTCCCTCGTTGGATAAGGGGCCATCGCTTCGAAGACGCCGTCGCGGCGGATGAGCGCGTGCATCAGCGCAGCTGAAAGGTGCGCCAGGACCACCGCGAAGAACGCGAGGGCGAGGTAGTGGTGCGCGTCCCAGAGGATGGTGTGCAGAAATTCGCTCTGCGGAAGAATTGGGGGAAGGCGCAGGCCGCCAAACACTACAACAGGGTAGGCGCCCGCTGACAGCATAGCCCAGCCGAGCAACGGCATGACGATCATCAGTCCGTAGAGCAGGTAGTGCGATGACACCGCCGCGAGCTTCAGCGGCTCGGGCAGGCTTGCCGGAAGCGCCGGAGCGCCGTAGCGCCAGCGCGCCCAGAGGCGGATCACGACGAGGATCAGAATAAGTATCCCCAGGCTCTTATGAAATTCTACTAGGCCAAGATATCTAGGTGTGACTGACGAGACCATCCCAACACCGACGAAAAACATCGTCAGAATACACAGCGCCATAAACCAGTGAAGAACGCGCTGCAGCGGGGAGAATTGTTTAACACTGGCCATCACTTGGCCTCCGAAGCGGTGCGTGGCCAGTCTTTCTCTTCCGCGGTTCGCCGGTCGAAAGATACGCGGTAGGCGGAGGATCGCGCCGCAGGGAAGGGGTCATCCGAAGTCGTGATTCCGGCTGGAAGGACGGTTGGATCAAAGTTGATATCCCGGCACGGGCCATCCCGATCTGGCTGGACCTTCTGCACGACGAGAGTTCCAACGTTCACGGATCGACGGTCCTGCGGCCAGGCCTTGCTCGGATCGGCCGTCGGGTCTCCGGGCGCGGCCACGGTCACCATCATCGTCCAGTGAAGCGGCCCGCCCTGGATGCGCTGGGCGATCTCCTGCTCGAGGAAATCCGGCGCGCGTTTTGCGAGCTCATCCGGCGGAACCGGTACGGGGGTCGCCGTCGGCACGAGGGACCACCGCACGGCGCTTCTCTGACCAGTTCCGTGGGTGAGCACGAAGCTGTTGAGGCTGTTGAACCGGTCTTCCGCATAGCTGCCCGTCTGCGACGCGCTCTTGGCCCAGGCGCCGAAAGCCGCGAACTCCGGATGCGCCGCCGCGAACGTCTTCATTGCATCGGGCGCCTTGGAGTGCGCCGTCAGCTGCAGTTCGTAGAAGGCTTGAGGCGTGGCAACCGGGAAGAAGGGCGCGGTGATCATGGCGCTGCGCCAGACCTCTTCGCCAGGCGCTGAGATTTGCAGGCCCATACCGCGGACCGGGACCGTCCCGTCGGGCGCATTCGGGTCCGCAGTCGCGACGTTGAAACGCCCGATGACCGGATATTGGCCACGCACGAACATCGGCGCCGTCGAGAGCGGCATCCCGGCGCCGTTCGCCTCGAATACGCCAGTGAAACAGATGCCCTTGACGTGATTGCGCCGCCGCCCCAGCGCGGGACCGCCAGGCGGCGCAAGGGACGCCACCAGCTTGTCCGGCGTCAGGCGTTGGGGCGAGACCCAGCCGGCTGTGTAGATGAAGGCGGCGGCGCCGATCGCGACCACCACCGCGATGAGCGCCCCATACCCGAGCGCGCGGCGACCCGACTGTCCTTGCAGCGGATTCATGGAAACCTCGCTGTTACGGAAGTCCCATTAGAAGCACAGTTTCGCCAAAAGTCAGCATGGGTGGCCCGGTTTCGCACCGAGCCGTTGCTAGCCGAAGCTAGGCCAGCAGCTTCATCGCCGCATCGACGAGGTCGCCCCTCAGATCAGCGGGCTGCATTACCAGGCCGGTGACGAGCGCGCCGTTGATGAGCAGGGCGATCTGAGACGCCACGCGGTTGGGATCACCGACGCCAAGCTTGGCGACGATGGCGGCGAGCCTCGCCTGCAATTCCTCCTTGTTGCTTCGGGCGGCGATCCGGCCGGGATGCTCGTCGTCGGGAAACTCCGTCGCGAGGTTCAGGAACGGACAACCGCGATACGCCGAATGCGCGATCCGCTCTGCGAGTCCGGACAACATCGCGTCCAGGAAGCCGCGCGGATCGTCGGCGTGCCGTTCTTCGATGTCGTCCCACCAGGCCCAGAACGAGCGACCCTTCTCGGCGGCGAAGGCGGCGACCAGAGCGTCCTTGGAGTCGAACAGGCGATAGAGGCTCGTCTTCGATACGCCCGAACGCTCGACGATCGTGTCGACGCCGATGGCGCGGACGCCCTCGCGGTAAAACAGGTCGCTCGCCGTCTCGAGGATGCGATCGCGCGCGCTCACTTCGCCCTTCGGTGGGGCGCCCCTGCGGGGTCTGGCGCCTGTCTCCATGTCCACGAGTTCCTCTCATCTCGATTCCCGGCTTGACAAAGTGACAGACCTGTCCGTACCTTTCAAGTGGCTTACAGGTAAGTCACTTTACGAGGTCGGCGATGCGCGCGATCCAGGCGGAGACGTTCTCGGGCTATGCCGGATTGCGGCAGGCCGAACTGCCCAAGCCTCAACCGGTGCGAGACAAGGTGCTGGTTCGCCTTGCGGCCAGCGGCGTCACCCCGCTCGATCACACGATCCTGTCGGGCGGACACCCCAGGGCAAAGGCGCCCCTGGTTCTTGGCAACGAGGGCGCCGGCGTCGTCGAGGACGCTGGCGAGTCCGGGTTCGCGACAGGTAGTCGCGTCATGTTCACGGGACCCTACGGCGTCGCCGAGAATGGCGCGTGGCAGGAATGGCTTCTGGTGAGACCTGAACATTTGGCGCTCATCCCCGACGCGGTCGACGAAGTCGTCGCTGCCAGCCTTCCGGTGGCCTATCTCACGGCCCAGGTCACGCTGACGCTGGCCGTCTTCGAGCCGGGCATGTCGGTGCTGGCGCCGGGGATCGGCGGGTCCGTCGGCAATGCGACCTATCAACTCGCGCGAGCGCTGGGCGCAGGAAAGGTGATTTCGACGGCCGGCAGTACGGCGAAGGCCGCGATGGCGCGCGAGCTCGGCTTCGACAACGTGATCGACCTGAGCGCCGAAGGACTCGCCGAGGGCGTTCGCCGGATAACGGACGGTAAGGGCGTCGATATCGTCATCGAGAGCATCGGCGGCGCCGTGACCAGCGAGGCCCTGAGCGCCCTCAGTCTTGGCGGCGTTCTGATCACCTTGGGCTACTCCGCCGGACGCAAGACAACGATCGATGTGACGGACCTGATTTGGAAGCGCGCTCGAATGGCCGGCTTCTCTCTTTTCTCTCAATCTCCAAAGATGATCGCAACTTCCTGGCGGACGATCGTCGAACTGATCAAGGAAGGGTCGGTCAAGCCGATCGTCGAGCGCGTCTATCCATTCGCCGAAGCTGGCGAAGCCCTACGTCATCTTGTCGAGGACCGCCCGTTCGGCAAGGTCGTCTTGGCGGCGTGATCGATACTGCCCGCGTCCAGGCAGCGTACTGGGCTCATCAAGCAATCAGGAGAACGGCGTCATGCTGAGTTGGCAGGTGGGCGCGGTGAAAATAGCCTGCGTCGTCGAGTTGACGATCCCCTTCCCCGAAGGCGCCTTTTTCCCCGAAGCGACACTGGATGCGCTGAGGGCCAGCCCGTGGCTCTTCCCGCACTTTGCCAGGGAGGACGGTACGCTCATCGCGTCCGTCCAGGCCCTGCTCGTCGAAGCGCCGGGGCTTAGGCTGGTGGTCGACACCTGCATCGGCAACGACAAGCCGCGCAATTTTGTCGGCGGAAACCCGCTGGCGACGCCGTTCCTGCAACATATGGCGGATGCAGGCTGGAGCCGCGACAGCGTCGACATCGTCGTCTGCACCCACCTGCACGTGGACCACGTGGGGTGGAATACGAGGTTGGTGGACGGACGGTGGGTCCCGACCTTCCCCAACGCTCGCTACCTGATCGGCAAGCGCGAATTCGAGCATTGGACTCGCGAGGGCGACGAGGAACAGCAGGCAATCATGGGCGATAGCGTGCGGCCGATCTTTGACGCCGGCCTGGTCGACCTGGTGGAGATGGATCACCGCCTCTCGCCCGAGGTGCGCCTGAGGCCAACTCCCGGGCACACGCCAGGCCACGTCAGTGTGGTGATCGAATCCGAAGGCCAGAGCGCTGTGATCACCGGCGACATCACCCACCATCCCGCCCAGATGGCTCACCCCAAGTGGGCGACGAGTTTCGACAGCGACGCCCAGGCCGCAGCGACCACCCGGGCAAACCTGTTCGCCGAATGGGCCGACCAGCCGATCCTGGTCATCGGCACCCACTATGCCGCGCCGACCGCGGGACACATCAAGCGCGATGGAGCGGCGTTTCGGTTCGAGGTCTAGCCGGCCAGCCAATCCGGCGGCGTCGCCAGGCGCACAGAGCGGACTCTTCTTCTTCCGGCTCCGCTTGACAGCCAGGGTTGCCGGGTTTCCGCTTGGCGGCGTGACCGACGTCGCCATGAGGTGCTTATAATGTCGACACTGAGGGTGGAGCAGATCGGCGAGGAGCTGGTCATCCGGATTACGTCCGAGGCCAGAGACGAACTGGGTCTGAGGTCAGGCGACGAGGTCTGTTTGGCGCGCAGCATCCACGGAGAGATTTCCCTCGCTCCGACGGACATGGACCACCAGATCCGGCTGGAGCGCAGTCGCGCCTTCCTCCGCCGGTTCCAGGGCCGAGCCTGACGTCAGATCTACAATCGCCGCGAGAGCGACGATATCCGTCGGGCGCTCGTCACTCTTGTGGAAGGGTGGACGCCGGTGTTCAGCGAGCGTTGACGTGGACGACGGTCGCCGCCGGCGCCTTGGCCCACTGGGTTGAGGCCGCCGGGACCGGCGCAGCGTTGGCGCGCGGCACGTAGCCGATCATGGCGCAGGCGACAGTCGTGAAGACGGCGAGACCGCCAATTGCTGAAGATTTCATGACTTGACCAACCCCTCCGAGGTGAGGCCGACCCTGGCGACTTGAGCCTGGAGTATTGCCGAAGCCTTCGGATGGTCAAGTTTCTTCTATTTGCAATTGTTGATAATTTCCTAAGATTTGGATCGCTCGAGGCCGTCAGGCGAGGCTGCGCAGGGTCTGCGCAAGTTCGTCCACGGCTTCCGACGTCGTGGCCCACGAGCACATGAAGCGCACCGATCCGTCGATGAAGCGGTAGACGAACCATCCCGTCTCGCGAAGCCGGGTCAGGGTGGCCTCGTCCATTTCAACGAAGACGCCGTTGGCATCCACCGGGTGGCGCAGGTCGAAGGGCATGGCGTTCGCGAGCCGCTGGGCCATGGCGTTGGCGTGCGTTGCCCGGGCCAGCCACGCCCCGCTCTCGAGCATTCCGACCCACGGCGCAGCAAGGAACCGCGCTTTCGAGACGAGCTGTCCGCCATGCTTCAGCCGGGCGCCAAAGCGGCGCCCGAGCGACTTGTCGAGTAGGACCAGGGCCTCCGTGGGCGTCGACCCGGCCTTGGTCCCGCCGAGCACGAGGATGTCGACGCCCAGCGCCTTGATCGATTTCAAATCAAAACCGGAAGCGGCGGCGTTGGCCATGCGCGCGCCGTCGAGATGGATCCGGGCGCGCTTCGCACGCGCGACGCCGGCCAGGGCCTCGAGTTCCGCCTGCGCGTAGACCGCGCCGAACTCGGTCGCCTGCGTCAGGGAGACCGCGACAGGATGCTGCCAGTGCGGCTCGTCCGGCCGCGCGAGCACGTCCTCGAGGGGCTGGCGGTCGATCCGGCCCGAGGCGCCAGGCATGGTGATAATTCCCAGGCCTGAGCCGAAGAAGCCGGGTGCGCCGGTCTCGTCAGTCGACACGTGGGCCGCCTCGTGGGCGACGACCGCTTCGTGCGGTGCGGCCAGCGTCCCCAGGGCCAGGGCGTTGGCGGCGGTCCCGCTGGCGGTGAACCAGATCTCCGCGTCGGCGTCGAGCATCCCGCGGATCAGATCGGCCGCCCGGCGGCTGACGCCATCGGAGCCGTATCCAGCTTCGAAACCGCCATTGAACCGCGAGAGCGCCTCCAGCGCTTCGGGCATGGCTCCGGCGACGTTGTCGGAGGCGAAGTCGTAGCGCGCCATGGGTCCTCGCGAAGGGGGGAGAACCCGCCCTAGACCTCAACGGCGCCGGTTGCGCAAGCGGCTCAGGCGGCCTCGCGCGCCCACGCCCGCACGTCCTCCACGAAGAGGTCAGGTTGCTCCATCGCGGCGAAGTGGCCTCCGCGCGGCATTTCGGTCCAGCGGGTGATGTTGTAGGCGCGCTCCGCGTAGGATCTCGGAGGCGCCGAATAGAGGGCCTCGCCCGGGAAGTTGGCGAAGGCGGTCGGGACCTCGCACCGCTCGCCCTCCTGCAGCATCACGCGTCCCTCCTCCAGGAGTGCGCGGTAGTACCAGGCGCCCGTCGTGAAGCTGCCGGTCATTACATAGATCATGACGTTGGTGAGCAGCTGGTCGCGGGTGAACACCTTCTCGAACGGCTGCTCACGTCGGTCGCACCAGTCGTAGAAGCGCTCGACGATCCAGGCCGCCTGTCCGACCGGGTTGCCGGCGCCCAGCCAGGCCAGCGACTGGGGCTTGGACGCCTGCAGGCGGAAGTAGGCGCCGAGCATATCCATCGCAGCGCCCGAACGTGTCATCCAGGCGGTCTCGGCGTCTGACTTGGGACCGCCCGGTGGCCGAAGGCCAAGCATGTTGAGGTGAACGCCCCGGACATGGCCCGAGTGGTCGAAGCCGAGGTAGGACGTGACGAGCGCGCCCCAGTCGCCGCCCTGGGCGAGATAGCGGTCATAGCCCAGCACCCGCACCATCAGTTCGTTGAACAGCCGCGCCGTCGCCCTCTGGCCGAAGGGGCGCTCGGGCTTGGACGAGAAGCCGAAGCCGGGCAGCGAAGGGATCACCAGGTCGAAGGCGTCCGCCGCAGACCCGCCGTGACGAGAGGGGAAGGCCAGTTTGTCGATCGCTCCCCAAAACTCGTAGTGGCTCCCGGGCCAGCCGTGACTGAGCAGCAACGGGCGCCGACCCTGAGCCTCTCCGACGACATGGATGAAGTGGAGATCGAAATCCTCGACCCGCGCGAGATACTGCGGGTAGCGGTTCAGCTCCGCGATCGCGCCTCGCCAGTCGTATCCATCCAGCCAATAGGCGCACAGGCCCTGCAGGAAGGTCCCGTCGCAGCCATACGCCCACCCGTCGGCCACTTTGGGGATGGGAGGCCAGGGATAGGCGCGGACCAACCCGAGGACCCCGGCGACGTCAGGTTCGCTCCACTGGACGGCGAACGGCGTAGGCTTGCTCATGTCGGCCCCTCTCGGATGAGGGGGCATTCACACACCGGTCCTCGGGGAAGACAAGGCGCGTTCCCTGAACAACGGGGGTCTGGAGCTACTCGAGCCGGTCGGCCGTGTGCAGCGCCGCGTCCTGGCGCCTGACCCTCAGGGTGTAGAGCACGCCGATGACGGCGCCCTTCACGCGGGGAAGGGCAAGGAGGGTGAAGACGGCGAGCGGAATGAGGACAGCGGGCACGACCACGGCTGCGGGCGCCTTCCAGATGAAATCGAACAGCAGCAGCGGCAGGACCACCACGTGCCCCACGAGCAGGATGGTGAAGTAAGCCGGACCGTCATCGGAAGGATATTGGTCGAGGTCATGTCCGCACCGCGGGCATTCGGGTGAGACCTTGAGGTAGCGATAGAACAGCGAGCCCTCGCCACACGCGGGGCACCGCTGCCGGGCGCCGCGCCAAACGGACCGCAACAGGGGCGAGGCGGGAAGGTGGAATTCCGCAGTCGGCAACATGGCGGGCATATGGCTCCTCCTGACCTTCGGCGGAATGCCCCGCGACGCAGATCGCGCGCCACTCCGACGGATATGAAGCCGCCTACCGCCTCGGCCGGAGGCGGACGAGTTGTGGTGGCGCCCTGACGAAACACTCTCCCTTCAGCCAGCCGCGCGTCGCGACGAGCGCCGCTCCGAGGCAATGGAAGTCGAAGGGCTTGCGCAGGAGCGCGTGGGCTCCGACCCCCTGAACGTGGTCCTCGTCCTCGGCCGTGCACATGAGGATCGTCGTCCGGGGGGAAAGGGCTGCTATCTGGCGGGCGACATCGCGACCGTCGCCCTCGGCGAGGCGCACGTCCAGGACAGCGAACTCGGGCCTGCACTCCTCGAACAGGGCCAGTCCGGCCTTTGCGGTGGCGGCCACGCCGCAGATCTTGAAGCCGTCATCCTCCAGTGAGAGCTCGATCTGAAAGGCCACTATGGCGTCGTCCTCGACGATCAGGACCGAGCCCATCGCGAGGGGCGGTTCCGTAGCGCCTGGATGCGCGGCCTCGGCGGCCCGGCCTGAGGAGGTTTCGCGGCGTCCGGCGGCCCAGAGGGCGCGCCGCCCGAATTTCCATACCTGCTGTTCCTCAACGCCGAGGATGGCTTCGGCCGGTTCAGCCAGCGACGACATTACAATCACTTCTCGCTTGCGCCGCGGCGGCGCTTCGGCCGCCGGGCTCCTTTCACCGTAGATTTGTCAGGACGCCCGAAAACATCCCGGGGCGCCGAGTCATCGACCCGCGTCCGTCTGGCTCTTCCGCTTCATCCACGGCTTCGCCGTGCGCGTATGTATGGCGTCCGCGCATGCAAGCAATCCGTACAATTACGAGGACGATTCAGACAATCGCCGCCGACGATATCCTTGGCCCATCCAGGACCTCTCGGACCCACTCCATCGCCCGTCCAAGTTCCTCGCGGGTAGAGGCGGAGCCAAGACCGATGCGGACCGCCTCCGGAGGATGGGAGGTGATCGCGAACGCGTCGCTGGGCACGACCGAGACCTGTCGGCGGACCAGTTCCGCGTGAAACACGGCCCTGGACCAGCCCATTGGCAGAGGCAGCCAGAGATGGAAAGCCTCGCAAGCCAGATGGTCCGGGCCAAGCGCGGCGGCGGCGATCCGTCGGCGCGCGAGAGTCTCGGCCTTGATCGCCGTACGGATGTCGGCCGCCGTCCCGTCGCGGATCCAGCGGGTCGCCAGCGCCGCCGTCAGGGGAGAGGCCATTCCCGTGAGCGCGCGCAGGCCGGCGGCGAGGCGGCTGGCGCCGCGCGCGTCCGGCGCGACGACATAGGCGATCCGCAGGGCCGGCGAGACCACTTTGGCAAGGCCGGCGATGTGCCAGGTACGCTCGGGCGCGAAGTTCGCCAGTGGAGGCGCCGGCGAGCGCGGCAACGTCCCGTAGATGTCGTCCTCCACGAGCGCGACGCTGTAGCGGCGGGCGATGCGGGCAATCTCTCGGCGACGTTCAATGGACATCGTCGCCGTCGTGGGATTCTGCAGCGTCGGCGTGCAGTACAGCGCCTTGGGGCCGACATCCCGGCACACCCGTTCGAAGCTGTCGGGCGTCGGCCCTTCCGCGTCCATCGCCACGTCGATCAGCCCCAGGCCGAGATGGCCGGCGGCGATCCGAAGACCCGGATAGGTCAGCGCGGAGGCGCAGATCACCTCGCCCGCCCTCGCGACCTCGCCGAGGATGGTGACGATGGCGGCCTGGACTCCTGCGGAAACCACGAGCCGCTCCGACGAGAGGTTGTCGATTCGGTCGGCAAGCCAGGAGACGCCGGCGGCGCGATCCTGCGGCGCGCCCGCGGGCGACTGGTAGCGGAACAGCAAAGCCGCGCCATGCTCGCGCTCCAGCTCGGCAAGGCCGCGCCACATCCGCGCGACCAGCCGCGCGTCATCGATCGTCGGGGGCGCGTTCATGCTCATATCAACGAGCCCGCCGCGCACGGCGCTCTGGGGATCGCCCGGCACGGGCCGCGTTACGAAGGTGCCCTGGCCGACGCGGGCGGAGATCAGACCTCGCCGACGCGCCTCGGCATAAGCGCGGGTGACCGTGGTGAAATCCACCCCCAGGGCCTTGGCGAGCTCGCGCTGCGCCGGCAGGCGCGCCCCAGGCGCGAGGCGTCCGGTGCGGACGTCCTCCAGGATCGCATCCGCGACCGCGAGGTAGATCGGCTTTTCTCCGCGCGGAAGCTGCGGGGTCCAGATCGCCATGACCTTCGCTCACGCCCCAGGTGTATGGCGCTTGTATGCATCAAAGGGCTTCGCGGGAAAGCCGCGCCTTGATCGCTCGGGGGACATTGCCAGGCCGGACGAATGAGCGGAGCCTTCGCTCTCGAGGCATGGCGCCACGGAGCAAGATGCATGACGAATGCCTTCGCCCGCGCAGATCTGATCGAGGCGAGCCTGGAGATGCTCGCCGAGCGCGTCCTCGATCCGACTCCTCTCGTCTACGAGAAGCTCTTCGCCGATTTCCCGAGCTATCGCGCCCACTTCTGGCGGGACACGACCGGCGCGGTGAGGGGCGAGATGCTGGCGCGGGTGTTCGCGGCGATCCTCGATTTCATCGGTGAGCGGCGCTACGCGGACCACATGATCCGTTGCGAGCTCGTGACCCACGAGGGCTACGACGTGGATCGCGAGGTGTTCGGGACCTTCTTCGGCCATGTCGCCGCGACGGTGAAGGACGCGTTGGGCGATGACTGGACCGACGAGATGGCTGACGCCTGGAGTGAGCTTCTCGGCGACCTGGACAGCTATGTGAAGAGCGCGCCCCAGCTCGCGCCGGCTCCTCCATTCGCCGCAAAGCTGCGCCAGGAGTTCGAGGAGAGATACGCCGCGACCTGAACGGCGCTCGAAGAGGCGCAATTCCCGAAGGTTTGCCGAGTCCGCGTGGGCGGCCGCCCCGCCGGAGGTTAGATACCCCTCGTGGGCTCTCGGGACCGTCGCTCCCGTCCTGGGACATCGTTGAGAGGGACGGCACGATTCCATGCAATCCGCCCTGATCCTTGCGGCCGCACTGTTGGCGGTGACCGCCATGGCGGACTGGGCCGCCGAGCGCCTTCGCGCGACGCTCTCGATCGCTCTGGTCCTGGTCGGGGCGGCGCTGTCCTTCGTGCCCGGGATGCCGCCCCTGGCCATCGATCCGCAGCTCGCCCTGCTGCTGTTCTTGCCGCCGCTGATCTACTCGTCGGGGGTAGGGATGAGTTGGCGCGGGTTCCGGGAGAACCAGTGGCCGATCCTGTTCCTGTCCACCGGCGCCGTGCTCTTCACCGCCACGGCGGTGGCCGGCGCAGGGCACTGGCTGCTCGGCATGGCCTGGGCGCCCGCCTTCGTCCTTGGGGCGGTCGTCTCGCCGCCTGATCCGGTGGCGCCGATGGCGGTGGCGCGTCGGCTAACCTTTCCCTCGCGACTGCTGACGATCCTCGAGGGCGAGGGCGTTGCGAACGACGCCACCGCTCTGATCCTTCTGAGCTTCGCCCTCGGCGCGGTTCGCCACGGCGGATTCTCGCTGATCGGCGCTGCGGGCGCTTTCGTCCTCATCGTGGCGGGGGAGCTGGCCTGGGGCGTCGCCGTGGGCTGGATAATGTTGCACATCCGGCGCGCAGCGCGCAGCCCGCAGATCGAGATCATGATCTCCCTGCTTACGCCCTATCTGGCGTTCTGGCCTCCCCACATGCTGGGGGGCTCAGGCGTGCTCGCAGCCCTTGCCGCCGGCCTGCATGTGAGCTGGTTCGGACCGCGCTTCATCTCTCCCTCGACGCGGCTGCAGGGCTATTTTGTCTGGGGCCTGCTGACGCACGTCTTCGAGGGTGTCCTGTTCCTCCTCATGGGCCTGCAGGCCCGCACGCTGGTCGCTGGGCTGGGCGGTCACGGCTGGGCCACTCTAGCATTCGCTGGCGCGGTCGTGACCGTGACGGTGATCGTCGTGCGCTTCGTCTGGGTATTCCCCGCGACCTTTCTGCCGCGATGGTTCTGGCCGAAGTTGAGGCGGCGCGACGCCGGACCCTCCTGGAAGAGCGCCTTCGTCATCAGCTTCGCGGGTATCAGAGGGGTGGTGTCCCTGATTGCAGCGCTTTCGATCCCAGTCGCCGTCTCGGGTCACCCATTTCCCCACCGCAACGTCATTCTGTTCGTCACCTTCTGTGTGATCGTCGCGACGCTCGTCGGCGAAGGCCTGCTGCTTCCCTTTGTCCTGGCCCGGCTTGGCATGGTCGCGGCAGGCGAAGCCGAACGCGCGAGCGCCAAGGCGCGAGAGGTGGCCGCGCGGATCATTGGCGTCGAGGCGGCGCTTGCCGAACTCGACGGCCTCGAACGCCAGGGTGCTTCGGCGGCCGCCGTGGCGAGCCTTCGTCGGCTGCATCAGGACCGCAGGGCCGCCCTGCTTGCGACGGCGGATCCCGCCATCCGGCTGAGCCCCGTCGCAGAAGACAGCGCCCTGCAGGCCCAGCTCATTTTCGCCGAGCGACGGAAGATCGCCGAGATCTACGAGCGTGGGCAGATGACGGACGAGGCTCGCCGTCGCGTGGAACGCGAGCTTGACCTCGAAGAGGCCCGCAACCGCCATTCCCTGGAGAGCGCCACAGGGGTCTGCCTTGGTGATCCCGAAGAGGAAGCGATGCGGAAATAGGAGGACGACGTCGCAGTCAATCCACGTCCAGGCGGCTGACTTTGAGGCCGCGTCAAACCGATCACGTGCTCTCGAACTCGGCCAGCTCGCTCCGGACGGCGCGGAGGAGAGCGTAGGAACGGACGGGGTCGGTGAGGACGCGGGACAGGGAGAGGGCTCCGATCATCGCGCTGACCGCCAGCATGGCCTTGGGTTCATCGCCATCGAGGGCCTTTGCCGTCGAAGCGATGAAATCCTCGACGTGAGCCTCCATGGCGCGGCGGGACGCCTCGTCGGCTCGCGCGACGTCGCACAACAGAGCGGCCATGGCGCAGCCCCGATCACGAGAGTCGCGGTGCGCCCGGCTCAGATAGCTTCGGACCGTGTCGACGAACCCGCGCGGACCTGAGCCGGCCTGGCTTCGGGCCCGCGCCTCGCCATCTGTCAGGGCCTGCTCCAGCGCCTCGGCCAGAAGGGCGGAGCGCGACTCGAAGTGGCCATAGAAACCTCCGTGGGTCAGGCCCACGCTCTTCATCAGGGCGCCGACGCTGATCGACTCCAGTCCCGCATCGCGCGCCTGGCGCGCCGCTTCGGCCAGAATCCGCTCCCGGTTCTGCGCCTTCTCGACCTGAGAATGTCCCATCGCCGCTCCTTCGCCGCTTGACCATCTGGATTATAGTCATCATCGTTCTGGATGACGAATATCATTCAGATTGCGGGTCACCGCGTCGAAGGCCAAGAAAGGAAAGGCAGATGTCCGAGACCCTCGCCGCCGAAGGCCGCGTGCGCAGCGAGCGCCACGACCACATCCTGAAGATCGTCATCGACAATCCGGCCAAGAAGAACGCCATCATCCCCACCATGATGGCTCAGCTCTCGGCCGCCTTTACCGAGCTCGACCGCGATCCGGACCTTTGGGTGGGCGTGCTCTGCGGCGAGGGCGACAACTTCACCGCGGGCCTGGACATGCCGAAGTTCTTCGGGCCGGGGGCGACGCCGCCGCAGATCCCGGAGGACGCGATCGACCCGTTCGGCCTGCGCAATCAGTGCCGCAAGCCCATCATCACCGCCGTGCAGGGGATCTGCTTCACGGTGGGGATCGAGATGATGCTGGCCGGCGACATCGGCGTCGCGGCAAGCGACACGCGCTTTTGCCAGATGGAGGCCAAGCGAGGGATCGCCCCGCTCGGCGGCGCCCACTTCCGCTACATCAGCCGGTCCGGCTGGGGAAACGCGATGTACCACCTGATGCTCTGCGACGAGTTCGGGGCGGAGGAGGCGCACCGCATCGGACTGGTGCAGGAAGTGACGCCGGTCGGCCGGCAGGTAGAGAGGGCCATGGAAATCGCCCGTCTTATCGCCGCCAACGCGCCACTTGGCGTGCAGGTGACCAAGGAGGCCGGGCGCAAGTTCATCGAGGCGGGCGAGCGGGCGGCGATCGAAGCCGTGCCGGCGATCCGCGAGCGGGTGATGGGAACGGCGGACGCCGCCGAAGGGATCAGGTCCTTCGTCGAGCGCCGCGCCGCGGTGTTCCAGGGTCGATAGGCGAGGAACGCCGGCTCAGCCAGTCACGTCGAGACGGTCCCCCTGGGTGGTCTGGGCCTTCCGGCGGGGTAGAGGGCTGCGGCGCTCCCGCTTTCAGAATGCTCCCACCGCCCCGGCGAAGACCACGGGACTGGCGTAGCCATCGGTGGAGCGGGAGGAGACGCCGAAGCTGAAGTCGTCGATGTTGACGCCTTTCAAAGCCAGGGTCGCATCCGTCGTTTGGCGATGCTCCGTCCACTGCGGCGCGGTCGTCTCGCGCCACCAGACCGTGTAGTCGGCTGCGCCGGGAACCGGCGACCAGCTTACCATAGTGTCGGCGGTGACCGCGCCGGCGAGCTTGACGTCCGACGGCGGAGCCGGCGCTCGGGCAAGGGCCGCCAGGGTCAGGGCGTTCAGGCGCGTCACTCGGGCCAGGTACTCGAAGTCGACGCCGGCGACGACGTCGCCATAGGCGACGCCACCTTCGGTCCTCACGTCCTGATGTTGGCGGGTATAATTCTCGTCGGCCTCCGTGACCCGGACCGCGGGATAACCGGCGGCCTGCATCGGCGCCTGGTCGCCACCGCGGTGGAAGCGATCAGCGCGCCAGATCTGCCGGACCGAGAAACCCGGCAGATAGTCCGCGGCGATCGCCTGCATGTAGCGCGACAGGTTGCGCGAAGGGGCGTCGTTCTCTCCGCCCCCCAGCCGCCGCGTCTGAGCGAGCTCCGGGGTCTCGTTGGCGCGCGTGCCTTCGGAGAACACGCGCACTTCGTTGTCGACGACGCGATCGTCCTGGCCATGGGTGTTGCCGACGATGTCGTTGTTGAGAACCGCCTCCACCCGCCAGTGCTGCGCCTTGGCAAAATCCGCCAGAACCTTTCCGCCGTAGAGTCCCTGCTCCTCGCCCGACAGGACCGCGTAGACGATCGTGGCCGGAAACCGGCGGCACGACAGCACGCGCGCCGACTCCATCACCGCAGCCACGCCCGATGCGTCATCATTGGCGCCGGGAGCATCGCTGGTCGCGTTCATCACGTCGGTGACCCGGCTGTCGATATGACCGCTGATGATCACCACGCGATCCGGGTCGGTCGTTCCGCGCTGGATCGCAATCACGTCCTGCACGACGGCGGGCTTGGGAATGCGGGATCCGGTGACGGTGTCCTGAGGTGTCTCGATCGTCAGCGACCCGCCGCAACGTGCGCTGTTCTCGGCGAATTTCGACGCCACCCAGCGGCGCGCCGCGCCTATGCCGCGCGTGGGTGAGGCAGTGTCCGAAAGCGTGTGCCGCGTGCCAAAGGCCACGAGCCGCTCGATCGTGGTGCGAAGCGCGGCGGGATCGACCTGCCGGGATATGTCCGCCATCGCCTCTCGCGGCGCGGGCGCCGGAGTCTCCTCTGGCGCCGCAACGACGGCGGGAGCGCCCGCAACCAGGGCAAAGGCGACGATGGGCGCTCGCATCATAGGCAGTCTCCTTGGATAGATCGTGATGCGAGATATCTTGCACTCGCGTTTCACATACCGAAGCTAGATTGCAAGCGTCGCCATCGGGAAGCCAAAGTCGAGGCTAGGAAGACGCTCCGTAGCGAACCTTCTCAGCACAAAAGGCGTTGCCGTAAAATGAAGCGTCGCTCTCAAGTCTCCAACATCAAGGAAGTCGCGATGACCCCCCGCCCCCGCCGAGCTGCGACCACCGCACTCGCGCTCGTGTCTGCCCTGGCGCTCGCCGCCTGCGCCTCGCACCCCAAGCCTACGCCCCCGGCTCCCGCCGCCCCGCCAGCTCCGCCGCCCGCCGCACCTCCCGAAGCGGCGCCCCCGCCGCCACCGGTCGCCCAAGGTCCCACCGGCCCGATCCCCGGCTCAGTGCAGGACTTCGTGATCCACGCCGGCGATCGCATCTATTTCGACTTCAACGAATACACCCTGCGCAACGACGCTCGCGGAATCCTTGACGCCCAGTCGTCCTGGCTTCAGCGCTATCCGGAAGTGCGGGTGCGCATCGAGGGCAATTGCGACGACCGCGGCACCGAGGAATACAACTTCGCCCTTGGCGCCCGCCGCGCTGCGAGCGTGAAGGATTACCTGGTGTCGCACGGCGTTTCGGCAGCCCGCATCGATACGGTCTCCTATGGCAAGGAGCACCCGATCGCGATTGGCAACACCGAGGATGAATATGCGAAGAACCGCAACGCCCACACCAACATCATCTCGGGCGCGCGCTCCTGACGTCCTGATCGCGACGAGGCGGCGCGCGCGCCGCCTCGCCTGCGGGCTGGGAGCCCTCGCCCTGCTGGGCGGAACGGTTCATCAGGCGGCGGCTCAGGTGTCCCTCGACGAGCCGCCCCTCGGCGAAAACGACGCCAAGCGCCTCGATCGTATCGAGAAGGCGGTGCGCGAATTGCGGGCTATCGTCTTCCAGGGACGTGAGACCGGCCAGCCCGTTGTCGTGCAGCCTGCCGACACCGAGGGTCAGATCAATCAGCAGTCGGACAAGCTGAACGACCTCGACCAGACCCTCGCCAAGCTCACCGGTGAGCTGGAGGTGGTCCGCCACGACGTCGACCAGACTCACCACGACCTCGACGACCTGAGGTCACAGAACGCGGCCCTGAAGGACCAGGTGGATGGGCTGCAAAAGACTGTTCAAGCCCTCCAGCCGCCCCCGCCACCGCCGGCGGGAGCACCGACTGCATCGCCCGGCGCCCTGGGCGCCACTGGTGGGCCGCCCGTAGAGCCTCCCTCGACCGCTCCGCTGGATCCGGCGGGGCAGTTCTCGGCTGCCCGGGCCGCCCTGGAACAGGGCGACATGGCCAACGCCGAGGCCGGATTCCAGGCCTATATCGCAGTCGCCGGCGACGGGCCGCGCGGTCCCGAGGCGCGTTACTACCTCGCCCGTACCCTGATCGCGCGGAAGGCGTGGCCGGAAGCGGCGACGGCGGACATCGGGGCGATCCGCGGCTGGCCGCACACCAGCTGGGCGCCCGCGGCCGTGCTCGACCTCTCGCGCTCTCTCGTGGCCATGGGTAAGGAGCAGGACGCGTGCGAGACCCTGGGCGAGCTGTCGCGTCGCTATCCGGGGGCTCCCCCCGCGGTGCAGAGGGACGCCAGACGCCTGCGCGCCGACGCAAAGTGCGAGTGACGGGGATCTAGACCATGTTCGCGGCCGCGCGCGCCGTCCTGGACCGCCGCCTGGACCGCGACGCCGAGCGGCCGGTCCTGGTCGCCTGCTCGGGTGGGGGCGACTCGACGGCCCTGTTGCTGGCGGTGCGCGCCTGGGCGGCCAGCGCCGGTCGCCGACTCGTGACGGCCACCGTCGATCACGGCCTGCAGTCCCAGTCGGCCGACTGGGCCGCGTTCGTCTCGCGCCGCTGCGCCGAGGTCGCAGAGTCCCACCTGACCCTGCGCTGGGAGGGGCCCTACCCGACGAGCGGCCTGAGCGCGGCGGCGCGCGAGGCTCGCCACCGCCTGCTTGCGCAGGCCGCCCGCGACATCGGCGCCCGCGTGGTGTTGCTGGGGCATACCGCCGACGATGTCCTCGAAGCCCAGCTGATGCGCAGGTGGGGATCGAGCGTGCCATCGCCGCGAGAGTGGACGCCCTCGCCAGTTTGGCCGGAGGGCCGCGGCGTCTTCCTCCTGCGCCCCCTGCTGGACCTGCGCCGCCATGAGATCCGCGAGGCGCTCGCTGGAATGGGCGAGGCCTGGATCGAAGATCCGGCGAATGTCAGCCGGCTCAGCCTGCGCGCCCGGGCCCGCGTCGCGATCGCAGAGCAAGGCGCGCAGCCATTGAACCCCGAGCCGCCGGCGCCGGGTCTCGCGCCCTTCGAGGAAGGCTCAGGGGGTGAGCTGGTCGCGGAGCGCCGGAACCTGACGAACGCGCCTGATGCGATCGCGCGCGCTTGGCTGGGCGCCGCTGTCGTTTGCGCAGGCGGCGGTCGGCGCGCGCCGCGGGGCGGGGCTCTGGACCGACTGCTCGCTGTGGCGAGGGAGAGCGCCGAGGCAGTTGCGACGCTGGCCGGAGCGCGGATTGTCTGCGAGGCCGCGCGCGTGACGATCGCTCGAGAGATTGGCGACGCGCGGGCCTGCCGACCCCAGGTCTTGGCTCTGGTCCCGGACATTCCAGCAGTCTGGGACGGACGTTTCGAGATCGTCTCGACCGAGCCGGGCCTGAAGGTACGTCCTTTGGCGGGCGCAATGTCGAGACTGTCACCGCCGGACCATCACACGGCCCTGCAGGCCCATGCGTTCGCCCGGCCGGCCCTGCCGGTGATCGAGCGGGATGACGGATCCGTCTTCCTGCCGGGTCGGGACCGGGGGATCGTGGTCGCAGCGGCGTCCCTGGTCAAAGCCAGGCTGGATGCGGCATGTGGAGGCATCGATCATGAAACGGCCATCGTCGCGTGGCGAAGTCGACCCGAGCATCCTAAATTCGCGGCATGAGCGGGAAGAGGCCGTCCGATGAACCTTCGTAACCTGGCGATCTGGGGGGTGATCGTTCTCGCCCTCGTCGCCGTCTTCAGCATCATGAACAGCGGCTCGCATGGCGGAAATTCGCATCAAGTCGCCTATTCTGATCTGCTGAACAAGGTCGACAGCGGAGACATCCGCGCGGTCAAGATCCACGGCCAGACGATCGAGGCTCGCGACCGTCAGGGCGCGACGCTCACCGCCACCGGACCTCTCGACACTGAAGATCTGCAGCGGCGGCTCGAGGCGCACGGCGCCAGTTTCGAATTCGAGTCGCCCAACGGCGGCGTGCTCCCCACCATCCTGATCAACATGCTGCCGATCCTGTTGCTGATCGCGGTGTGGATCTTCTTCATGCGACAGATGCAGGGGGGCGCCAGAGGCGCCATGGGCTTTGGCAAGTCCAAGGCGCGCCTGCTCACCGAGAACAAGAACCGAGTGACTTTCGATGACGTCGCGGGCGTGGACGAGGCCAAGGAAGACCTCACCGAGATCGTCGACTTCCTGAAGGACCCCGCCAAATTCCAGCGCCTCGGCGGCAAGATCCCCAAGGGCGCGCTGATGATCGGCCCTCCCGGCACCGGCAAGACCCTGCTGGGCCGCGCCGTGGCCGGCGAGGCGGGCGTTCCCTTCTTCTACATCTCGGGCTCGGACTTCGTGGAAATGTTCGTCGGCGTCGGCGCGAGCCGCGTGCGCGACATGTTCGAGCAGGCGAAGAAGAACGCGCCCTGCATCATCTTCATCGACGAGATCGACGCCGTCGGCCGCCACCGCGGCGCGGGTCTCGGCGGCGGCAATGACGAGCGCGAGCAGACCCTCAACCAGCTGCTGGTGGAGATGGACGGCTTCGACCCGAACGAGAGCATCATCGTGATCGCCTCGACCAACCGTCCCGACGTGCTCGACCCGGCCCTGCTGCGTCCCGGCCGCTTCGACCGCCAGGTTGTGGTGCCCAATCCCGACGTGAACGGACGCGAGAAGATCCTGCGCGTGCACATGCGCAATGTGCCGCTCTCCTCCGACGTGGACGTGCGGGTGATCGCGCGCGGCACCCCGGGCTTCTCGGGCGCCGACCTCGCCAACCTGGTGAACGAGGCCGCCCTGATGGCCGCCCGCCGCAACCGGCGCATGGTGATGCAGCGCGACTTCGAGGACGCCAAGGACAAGGTCATGATGGGCGCCGAGCGCAAGTCCATGGTCATGACCAACGAGGAGAAGAAGAAGACCGCCTATCACGAGGGCGGCCACGCTCTGGTCACCATCTCGGTCCCGGCGGCCGACCCGGTGCACAAGGCCACCATCATCCCGCGCGGCCTGGCGCTGGGCATGGTGGTCCAGCTGCCCGAGGGCGACCGCCACTCGATGGACTACGAGCAGATGACTTCGCGCCTGGCCATCATGATGGGCGGCCGCGTGGCCGAGGAGCTCATCTTCGGCAAGCACAAGATCACCTCGGGCGCGTCCAGCGACATCCAGGCCGCCACCTCGCTGGCCCGCAACATGGTCACCCGCTGGGGCTTCTCCGACGAGCTCGGCACGGTCTGCTACGGCGACAACCAGGAAGAGGTGTTCCTCGGGCACTCGGTGGCGCGCACGCAGAACGTCTCCGAGGACACCGCCCAGAAGATCGACCGCGAAGTGCGCCGCCTGGTCCAGGGCGGCCTGGACGAAGCGCGGCGGATCCTCACTGAGCGGATGGAGGACCTGCACACCCTGGCCAAGGCCCTGCTGGAGTACGAGACCCTCACGGGCGAGGAGATCCAGAACGTGATCAAGGGCGTGAAGCCCAATCGCGAAGAGCCCGAGCAGCGCGCCGCCCCGCCACCGCGGGTCTCGGTGCCCCTGGCCCCCCGTCCGGATCCCGAACTGGCCTGAACGCTGTCCTTTTAGGACCCAGTGATCTCCCCGTGGCTGGCAGCCGCGGGGAGATTGTTTTTTGACACAGAGAGCACAGAGAAAAGGAAGGGCACGGAGTAAGCTTGTTGCGCCTTCGGCGCAGCAATCCTCCCGCCTCTCGGGCTTGGCCGCGCGAAGCGCTCAACCTTCCTCTTTGTGTTCTCCTCTTTCTCCGTGCGCTCTGTGTTAGAGAGCCGCCTTTCCAAGTCACCAGATCGGCGGATCGACCCTTCAATGCGCCCCAGAGTGATGGGCATCCTCAATCTGACGCCCGACAGCTTCTCCGACGGCGGCAGGATCGAGAGCCTCGAGGCTGCGCTCCAGCGGGCGCACGAACTGGTCGCCCAGGGAGCAGACGTCCTCGACGTAGGCGGGGAGTCGACGCGGCCGCGCGCAGAGGCAGTTGACGAAATCCTGGAGATCGCGCGGGTGGTTCCCGTGATCCGCGCCATCCAGGACGAGCTCGACATTCCGATCTCCATCGACACGATGAAGCCGGCGGTGGCGGAGGCCGCCGTGGCCGCGGGCGCCTGGATGTGGAACGATATCACCGCGCTGGGTTTCGCGCCCGACAGCTTGGCGACCGCGGCCAGGCTCGGCTGTGAGGTCGTGCTGATGCACATGCAGGGCGAGCCGGCGACGATGCAGGACGACCCCCGCTATGATGACGTGGTCGAGGAGGTGGCGAGCTTCCTTTCCGAGCGCGCCCAGAGGGCGATCGCCTCCGGCGTCCCGCGCGAGAAGATCTGGCTCGATCCGGGAATCGGCTTCGGCAAGAGGCTGGAGCACAATCTCGCGCTGCTTGCGAATCTGGATCGGTTCGCCCGCCTCGACTTTCCTCTTCTGGTCGGCGCCAGCCGCAAGGGGTTCATCCGCACCCTCGATCGCGGCGCGACCGATCCCGGCGACCGGCTCGGCGGATCCATCGCGGTCGCTCTGACAGCGGCGCAGGCAGGCGCAGCGATGGTGCGCGTCCACGACGTGCGGGAGACCGCGCAAGCCTTGATCGTTGAGGAAGCGATCCGCGAAGGGCGCGCGGATGGCTGATTTCCTCGGCCGCGTCCTGGCGATCGCCGGCTCCGACAGCGGTGGCGGGGCGGGCGTCCAGGCGGACATCAAGACAATCACGGCGCTTGGCGGCTATGCGGCCACGGCGATCACCGCCATCACGGTGCAGAACACGCTTGGCGTGAGCGAGGTCTTTCCCCTGGCCCCGGCCCTCGTCCGCGCCCAGGCAGAGGCGGTGCTGGGCGACATCGGCGCCGACGCCATCAAGCTGGGCATGCTCGGGACCGCCGAGATGATCGAGACGGTCGCCGAGGTCCTCGACGCCGCGGGCGCGCCGGCGGTGATCGACCCGGTGATGCTGGCCAAAGGTGGGGCTCCCCTGCTCGAGCCACGTGCGCTGGACGCCCTGCGCGCCCTGCTGATCCCCCGCGCGGACCTGCTGACCCCCAACGCGCCGGAGGCCGCCGCTCTCACGGGCCTTCAGGTCGAGACCGTCGAGGACCTGCGCCGTGCGGGCGAGGCGCTGCTGGCCGCCGGAGCCGCGGCCGTGCTGATGAAGGGCGGCCACCTGTCGGGGGAGCGGGTGACGGACGTGCTGATGACGGCCGCAGGCGAGACGACCTTCGAGGGACCTCGAGTCGAGACCCGCCACACCCACGGCACCGGCTGCAGCCTGGCTTCCGCCTGCGCCACGGGCCTGGCTCAGGGACTGCCGCTGGACCGCGCGGCCGCCCGCGCCTTCGCCTATGTCGCAGAGGCGATCGTTCGCGCGCCGGGGCTGGGCGCGGGCCACGGGCCGTTGGACCACGGGTGGCCGCTGAGAGGGAAATGAACGAACTCACTGAGCAGATGTCCACGATCCTTCGCGGAGCGCCGGGCCTGATGCGCGTGCTGAGCGTCGTTCGCGGGCTCGAGCTGCCGGACTGGCTGGTGTTTTCCGGATCCGTCTACGGACCAGTATGGAACCACCTCACGGGTCGGGGCCCCGATTACGGCCTCTCCGACTATGACCTGGGGTATTTCGATCCCTCCGACATCTCCTACGAGGCCGAGGACGTCGTCATCCGGCGCGTGGCCGCCGCCTTCGACTCGCCCCTGCGTGAACAGGTGGAGGTGCGCAACCAGGCGCGCGTGCATCTGTGGTTCGAGGACCATTTCGGCGAAACCTATTCGCCCCTCGCCTGCAGCGCCCAGGCCCTGGAGCGCTTCGCCGCCCCGGCCTTCGCCGTGGGCGTGCGCCTCGAGACCGACGACAGCCTGACGATCTTAGCGCCCTTTGGCCTGGAGGACGTGTTCGCGATGCACATCCGCCCCAATCCGACGCGGCATGCGAAGGGTCTGCCAAAGATCATCGCCAAGGCGAAGGCGCGCTGGCCGGAGCTGACGGCGGAGATCTGACGGCGCGAGCGGATCAATCCTCCAGCGCCGCCATCTCCTCCGGCGTGAACACCCGGCCGCGAGTGAGGAACCTCTGCTCGCGCCCGTTATCCAGAGAGAACATACCGCCGCGACCGGGCACGACGTCGATGATCAACTGGGTGTGCCGCCAGAGCTCGAACTGGTCGGCGCCGATGTAGACGGGCGCGCCGCCGATCTGTCCCAGCTTCACGTCCCGGTCACCGACGATGAACTCGCCCTGCGGATAGCACATAGGGGACGACCCGTCGCAGCAGCCGCCGGACTGGTGGAACAGCACTGGCCCGTGCTCGGCCGCCAGGACCTCGATGAAGTCCACGGCGGCCGGCGTGGCGGTGACGCGGGGCGGAGCGGGGCGCGTCAGAAGAACCCCAGCTTGCTCGCCGAATAGCTGACCAGCATGTTCTTGGTCTGCTGGTAGTGGTCGAGCATCATCTTGTGGTTCTCGCGTCCCACGCCCGACTGCTTGTAGCCGCCGAAGGCCGCGTGGGCGGGATAGGCGTGGTAGCAGTTGACCCACACGCGCCCTGCCTGGATCGCGCGGCCGAAGCGGTAGCAGCGATTGGCGTCGCGGCTCCAGACACCCGCGCCCAGGCCGTAGAGGGTGTCGTTGGCGATCGACAGGGCGTCGGCGTCGTCCTTGAACGTAGTCACGGACACCACTGGGCCGAAGATCTCCTCCTGGAACACCCGCATGCGGTTGTGGCCCTTGAGGACAGTCGGCTTGACGTAGAACCCACCCGCGAGGTCGCCGGCCAGCTCGTTGCGCTCGCCGCCGGTAAGGACCTCGGCGCCCTCCTGGCGGCCGATCTCGAAGTAGCTGAGGATCTTGTCGAGCTGCTCGGACGAGGCCTGGGCGCCGATCATGGTCTCCGGATCGAGCGGGTCGCCCTGGACGATCGCCTGAACGCGCTTGAGCGCCCGCTCCATGAACCGGTCATAGACCTTCTCGTGAATGAGAGCCCGGCTCGGACACGTGCAGACCTCGCCCTGGTTGAGGGCGAACATCACGAAGCCCTCGATCGCCTTGTCGAGGAAGTCGTCGTCCTCGCGCGCCACGTCCTCGAAGAAGATGTTCGGCGACTTGCCGCCCAGCTCCAGGGTCACGGGGATCAGGTTCTGGCTGGCGTACTGCATGATCAGCCGGCCGGTGGTCGTCTCGCCGGTGAAGGCGATCTTGGCGATGCGCGGGCTGGAGGCCAGGGGCTTGCCGGCTTCGAGCCCGAAGCCGTTGACGATGTTGAGCACGCCAGGCGGCAGGACGCCGTCGATCAGTTCGGCCAGGACGAGGATGGAGGCTGGTGTCTGTTCCGCCGGCTTGATCACCACGCAGTTGCCCGCCGCCAGGGCCGGAGCGAGCTTCCAGCACGCCATCAGCAGGGGGAAGTTCCACGGGATGATCTGGCCCACCACGCCCAGCGGTTCGTGGAAGTGGTAGGCGACGGTGTCGGCGTCGATCTCGCTGATCCCACCCTCCTGGGCGCGGATGCAGCCGGCGAAATAGCGGAAGTGGTCCACCGCCAGGGGCAGGTCGGCGGCCATGGTCTCGCGGATCGGCTTGCCGTTGTCCCAGGTCTCGGCTGTCGCCAGCAGGGCAAGATTGTCCTCGATGATCTGGGCGATGCGGTTGAGGAGAACGGCCCGCTCGGCGACGCTGGTGCGACCCCAGGCGTCCTTGGCGGCGTGGGCGGCGTCCAGAGCCTTCTCCACGTCGGCGGCGTCGGACCTGGCGACCTCGCAGAGAACCCGCCCATTGATCGGGGAGGTGTTCTCGAAATAGCGGCCGTTCGCCGGCTCGACCCACTTCCCGCCGATGTAGTTGCCGTACTTCGTCTTGAACGGCGGCTTGGTCGTGCGGGAGAATTCCATCTTCGTCATGTGCGTCTCCATCCCCGTCGCGCCCGGCGGCGTTCCGCTCAGGCCCTGGCACGTTAAACCCGACGTCCGCCCATGTCAGGGGCGCAAGCGCGGAGACCGCCTGTGCAGCGGTCGCCGACGGCCTCCGTCGGAGGTCGTCGCCCGAACCTGAACGCCGCGCCCCACTGCCCACACCGCCCCTCACCTGGCGAACCCTGTGAACGGTCGGGGTTGGGACGTTGGGACGACGTACTGGAGCGTGCTAAGTAGCGCAGGGGATTGGTCGTTCGGCGCGTAGACGCCTTCGGCTCCAGGTCCCGTTGCCCAGGACGCGCTCTCCGCACCGGCGAGCCAGACGTGAGATCGTGCCGGAGATGCCAGAGTGCGGTCGTCGTTCTTTCCCGCATGGGGACCCGCGGGTGAGTCTCGGCCCGGATCGCCGCAGCAAGGCGCTGGCCCACCTCCCAGGGGTTTCGTGAGAGCACTCGCCTCAAAGGCCCTCATGCCCTTCCTGCCGGCGCTGGTCCTCGCCGCATGCAGCGGGTCGGCCAATAAGGCTCCCGGCCCGGCAAGGGTGGAGGTCGGCACGGTCGAGCTGCAGAGCGGCCCCGTCACCCACATCGCCGAGCTGCCCGGACGGGTGACCCCGTACCAGACCTCGGACGTGCGCCCGCAGGTCGGCGGTGTGATCGTCGCGCGCCTGTTCGCTGAGGGCGCGAACGTCACGGCCGGCCAGGTGCTCTACGAGATCGAGCCAGCGCCCTACCGCGCCGCCCTGGCGCAGGCGCAGGCGCAGCTGGCCAGCGCCAAGGCCATGGTCGTGACCGCCAAGGCAAAGGCGGACCGCTACGCCGGTCTGGTGAAGGTCAACGGGGTCGCCAGGCAGGATTACGACGACGCGCTGGCCGCCTATGGCCAGGCGGAGGCCGCGGTGGGCCAGCAGACGGCGGCGGTCGAGTCCGCGCGCATCAACCTGGCCTGGACCTCGATCCGGGCGCCGATCTCAGGACGGATCGGCGCGTCGAACCTCACCGTCGGAGCGCTGGTCACGCCGGGCCAGACGACGGCCCTGACGACGATCCAGAGGCTGGACCCGATCTATGTCGACGTCAGTCAGCCAGCGGTGGAGCTGCTGAAGCTCAAGAAGGCGGTCCAGGCTGGTACGATCGCGGGCTCCAGCGCCTCAACCGTGCCGGTGCGGCTGAAGCTCGAGGACGGTTCGCTCTACGGTCTCGAGGGCGAGTTGCAGTTCACCGACGTCACAGTCGACCAGGCCACCGACGGGGTGACCCTGAAGGCGATCTTCAGCAATCCCAAGGGCATCCTCCTACCCGGCATGTTCGTCATGGCCGAGGTGCCCCAGGGGACGCAGGCCAACGGTCTTCTGGCTCCGGAACAGGGGGTGTCGCGCGACGAAAAGGGCCTGCCGACCGCCCTCGTCGTCGGGCGGAGCGGCCGCGTGGAGTTCCGCGCGCTGGAAACGGGGGGCGAGATCGGCAACCAGTGGCTGATCATCAAGGGTCTGGCGCCGGGCGACCATCTGATCGTCGAGGGGCTGCAGCGCGTGAAGCCGGGGGACGTCGTCATCGATCATCCGGTCACCCTCGCCCTGGTTCGGTGATCGCCTGATGTCGCGCTTCTTTATCGAGCGCCCGATCCTGGCGGTGGTGATCGCCCTGGTGGTGATGCTGGCGGGGAGCCTGTCCCTGCTCACCCTCCCCGTCGCCCAATATCCGACGATCGCCCCGCCGCGCGTGTTCATCGGCTCGAACTACCCCGGCGCCGATGCGAAGACGACGGAGGAGTCGATCACTCAGGTGATCGAGCAGCAGCTGCGCGGCATCGATCACCTGAATTACTTCGCCTCGACCAGTGGCTCGGATGGATCGAGCAACATCACCGTGACCTTCGCGCCCGGGACCAACCCGGACACCGCCCAGGTCCAGGTGCAGAACAAGCTGGCCCAGGCCACGCCCCTGCTGCCGGCGGAGGTCCAGCAGCAGGGGATATTCGTCGGCAAGTCGGGCGCAAGCTTCCTGATGGTGATGGCGCTCTACGACACCAGCGGCCGGTACAGCGACGTCGACATCTCCGACTATCTCAACGC